>JAUIEW010000052.1 GCA_030429365.1 Phycisphaerae bacterium | reverse complement strand
ATGCTCACCCGTTCGACGTCGATTTCATCGGTCACGATCGGGATCATCGACGACCGCTGGCGAGGCAGGGTGACGCCGCCGACCTTGTATTGAAACAGTTGGCCCATGTCGGCTGCGTTGGCCAAAGATGAGACACTCTCCACGTAATCGACGTTGTCATCCATGCCGAACACAGGCGCTGCCAGACCTTCAGCAACATTGACACCGGCGCTCCGCCTCACACGTTTTTCCTTTGCCCGCCGCTGAGGCGATGGCCTCTCGAGCAAAGCTGAAACCCTGTCGAACTCTGCAGCGCTACCAGTGATGGCGATGCTATCGACACCCGATTCGTAACTCTGAGGTGCTAGACTGGCGTAAAGTTCCGGCTGCACGACCGGGCGACGGATGTAGAGCGGCTGATACAGATCCTGCACAAACGAGATGGGGCGGCCGCTGACAAGCGATAGCTCGACATTGTTCCAATCGCTTTCGGTTTGATTTTCGACGACGGCCCAACCTTGCAGCGAACCCTTGGCATCCTTCGTACCCGCATCCGGCATCATCAATCGATAGGTCGTCTTCCAGATGGGTGTCTCAACGACGTACCCGAGACGCACGCGGCGGTTTCCGTCGCCGGTGAATTCGATGGTGACCGGTTTCTTATCCTGATCGCGCGATTGGGCGAGCACGAGCAGCGCCTTGGCCAACTCTTCCTGAAGTTCCTTGTCCTTTAATTCGATGCGTGACGTGTCGGCAAGGTCCACCGACCGAATCGTCCCGCCTTCGATGATGTTGAGCATCCAGGTTTCGAGGGTTTCGTCGTCGCCGATTTTGACTTTCTTTTTTTCCAGACCCAGGATCGTGCCTTCAATCGTGGTGCCTTGCGCTTCGACGAGCAGGTCTGCGCCGCGAAGCTGGTTAAGCAATTCGCCCAACGACGGATTGGTCCGGATATCCACCTGAAAACTGCGCAGCGTCTTGGAGAGCGGGTCCTGCGAGGGATACACAACGCTGCCAATCTTCCCGCCGTCGAGATCCTGAAGCACGAGCGATTTGAGAATGTCGTTGATCTGCTCGGTCTTGAATCGAAGCTCGGTCTTGGCGTTGCCTTCAACCTTACCACGATGTTCGAAGAACCCGACGCCGCTGCTGAACAGGATCACGCGCTCGACCGGGACGTCGGTTTGCGCTTCGGTACCTGCCCGCACGCGAGGGGCAGCAATCAGGAGCAGGGCGGTGGCGATGATGTGGCGGCGATTGGATGACATCGGGTTTCCTTTCCGGAAGAGGTCCGCAAGTTGCACAACTTCGGCTGACGCTATGGTATTGGACACGCCAACCCGCCGAAAGTTTCATCAGCGTTTCGCATCCTATTGGTCAGGACGGTACCGACAAAAAAACGCGGCTGGGAACGTATCCCCAGCCGCGTAGATTCCTCGAATTCAAGAAGCACTTCGAGACATTTAGTCTTCGACGGCTTCCATCTCGACGACTTCAATGTTCTCTTCAATCTTGGCAGAGTCACTGTCGCCTGTTTCGTCATCGCTCGATTCTTCGACCGGCGTCATTTCCAAAATCGCCGGTTCGATCGCCTTCTGCGGTGCCGGTGCCTCGATCACGTTGCTCTTGGGCATGGCCTGCATTCTCGGCTGCGGCAGCGGTGCGACGGGAGCCGCCCCAACCTTGCCCATCGGCTTGACTTCAACCTGATCGGCATTTGACTTGTGGGTCGCCGTCTGAGCTTTCTTCGGGGCGACGGTCGTACCAGGTTCAACCGGCTCGACCGATTCGATTTCCGAAAGGTCAGCCGTCATCGACGCGTTGTCCTGCGGCTGGGCCGGCGTCATGCTCGAAACGCTTCGCGGCTGCGTCTCGACGCGCTGGTAGGGCTGACCGGACTTGCGGCTCGGGGCATACGATTCTTCAACCGGCGTGGCTTCAAGGACCAGGGCGTCTGAATTCTGCGTCTGGTGTGAAGTCGCGGGCTCGGTCTGGTTGGCTTCCGGCTGCGGCTCGAACACGGGCTGCGTCGTGGCGACATTCTGGGTCTGAACCGGACGCGGAATCGGCTTCAACTGAGTCGGGGTCTGCGGCTCCTGGTTCGACTCGGTCTGATCGGCGACGAAGACGGGCTGCACGTTTTCGATTTCGTCAACGGGCTGATCCTGCTGATCGGTTGACGGCTGGCTTCCGACGAAGTGCGAATGATCCCACTGCACCGGTTCGGTCTGCGAATCTTCCGTCTGCGTCTGCTCTTGCTCGACTGAATCGACAGGTTCGGTCGACGCCACTTCGACGTTGTCTGCTTCGTGCGAATCTTCTTCGACCTGTTCGGTTGCATCGGCGACCGGATAGGTTTCGTAAGTTTCTACCGTCGAATTGTTCGACCATTCCTGCTGGCTCTGCTGTTCGGTCGCGTTCGACGCGGTCTGATCCTCGGTGTTCGACGCAGTATCCTGAACGAATGCCGGCGCCGTGTCGTCGTGCTGCGTGACTGATTGCGACGCTTGATCTTCGACGGGCTGCATCGGCAGAATCGCGGGCGAGCTGGTTACCGGCTCGTTTGCGTACTGCGTACTTGAATACTGGGTGTTGGAATCCTGCGATTCCTTAGTCGGAGTTGCTTCGACCGGCTGCGTGTTCGTTGATGAAGCGGTTGAAGCGTTCGACCACGATGCGGTCTGGGCATTCTGCTCAGAAGTGGCGACCGGCTGCGTGCTTGCAGTTGATGCCGACTGCGGTTCGACGGGCTGCATGGCATACGACTGATTCGACCGAACGTTCGACGCGTTGTTCTGCTGCCACTGCGGCGGCGACTGATTCGACGCGGCGTATTCGGTCGACTGCGGTGCGGGCGAATCGAACTGGTATTCCCGCGTTCGCTCCATCTGCAGCTTCATGCGATCGAGTTGACGCTTGGCGAGGATCATATCGGGTTTACGTTTCAGCGCGGTTGCGAACGCGCCGGCGGCCTCCTCGTAACGCTGAGCGCTACGGTACAGCAGCCCGAGGTTGTAATACGCCTCGGGTTCGGGGACCGCCAGTTTGAACTCCCCCAGGGCTTCATCAAACCTGTTCAGCTTGGAGAGCGCCATGGCCAGGTTCACGCGTGCCCGAATAAACGACGGGTCAAGCTTCAAGGTGTTGCGAAACTCTGCTTCGGCGTCGTACCAGCGCTCCTGCATGACGTAGCAGAAACCGAGGTTGTTGCGCGCCTGCGGCGAGTTTGGCCAAAGTTCGACGGCCTTTTGCAGGTACTGCTCGGCCTGCGGATAGTGACCTTGCTTGGCGTAGATCATGCCCAGTCGACTGATCGACGGCACATGATTCGGATCGCGGAGCAGTGCCTTTTTGTACTGCTTCGCTGCCCGCACGACGGCGCCTTGTTTTTCAAAAAGGCGACCGGCTGCGTAGTGCGTTTGCGGCATGATGTCTGGCGTTGCTTCTGGTTCAGCCCCCGCAAGTGCTGCCGGGTCAGCGGTTTTCCAGTTGCTCTGTGATTGGCTGGATACGAATTCTGTTTTCTCGGAACAGCTCGTAAGCCAAATCACGCCGACGGCCATGATTAGATAAGTGCTGGCTTTTTGTTTCACGGTACGTACCCCAGTTTCACAAAGTAGCAGTTCTGTCGCGTTTCCATTTCTAATTCGTCATCACCATGACGAATTCGGATGACACAACACGCGGTTCAAAAAAAGTTGCGCTCTCGCGATCGTTGAGCCCCGTCTTCTTACGGACTTGGAGGCGGACCAAGCGGTGCGCCTGCCCCTGCCCCTGCGGCGCCGGTTTGGGCAGCCGTGCTGGCCGGTGCTGCTTCCTTGATCGCGATGGCGTCTGCGGCGTCCATGCCGGTACTGCGGGCCATGCCGGCTTCCACTCGAATGTTGGCGGTGTCGAATCCAGCAGCGTTGAGGAATTCGCGGACCGAGTTGAGACGTCCGGTGATCATGAATTCATCCGTCGAACTGGTTTCGTATCGAATCGTTCCGCCGGAGATGCTGAGTAATTCGCCCATGCGCATGAGCGTGCGAATGCCAAGCCCACTGAGTTCCGCCGTGTGCGGTTCAAAGTGAATGTCGGCCACCGCCGAGTCGTGCAGCATGGCGTTGTCATTCATGTAGATGAAGTTCTTACCCATGGCGTGTGGACGGTCTGAGTCGCCTTGTGGCGGCGCGTTCAAACGTTCGTGGCGCTTGTCGCAACCGGCGATCGCAAACGCAACGCCCAAAGCGGACATCCAAATCACACCGCGATAAGCACGATTCAACATGGTCAAACTCCTTTTTCAAACGCGACCGCACAACCTGACCCGAGTTGGTTTACGGCGGTTGAGTGTCCAATGATTGAGGGCCTGTGGGCTGGGTAATCGACTTTAAACTTCGTATATGCGCCAGCCGGATGCACGGGCGTCCTTCATTCAAATTTCCTTCCTGTTTATCGGTCACGAATTGAGCCGTCTTCCGAAGTTTGCAAATCAACGCGGCATCGAAAATTTCGCGGCACCCCATCGGGGCCTCCGCACGCGGGTTACCACCGCATCTGTGGGGAACGTGCTGAGTTGATTGGGATGAAATCTAGGCCGGCAGCACTGAAAACCGCGTTGAAGATGACACGCGGCACCTTGACGGAATGGGGTCGATTCGCGATGATCCGCGCCCCAAAGAAGGCACGTCGCCTTCGACAAAAGTTCCAAGAATTAAAGAGAAATTGGAGGTCTCCAACAATGGCAGAGCGAGCAGGTGCAGTTACATTCAAAGGTGGTCCAATGACGTTGGTTGGAGATGAAGTCAAGGTCGGCGACGCAGCCCCCGCTTTCAAGGTGACCGGCCAGGACATGAGCGACATCACCAATGCCGACTATGCTGGCAAGGTGCTCGTGTTGTCCGTCGTACCCAGTCTCGATACGCCGGTGTGTGCCGTGCAGACCAAGAAGTTCAACGAGAAAGCCAGCGAGCTTTCCGGTGACGTCGGCATTCTTACCGTTAGCCTCGACCTTCCGATGGCCGCCAAGCGTTTCTGTGGCGCCGAAGGCATCGAAGCCGTCAAGACTGGAAGCGATTTCAAGTACCTCGGTTTCGGTGAGGGCTTTGGCGTCAAGATCAAGGAACTCGGTCTGCTCTGTCGTGCAGTCTTCGTCGTCGGAAAAGACGGCAAGGTTGTCCACGCCCAGTACGTCGGTGAAGTCGCGGAAGAACCGAACTACGATGCCGTGATGGAAGCTGTTAAGTCGGCGCTGTAAGGTGCATGAATCGGCGACGTAGGGTGGGCCGTGCCCACCATGTCGTTGGGTGATTGACGTCGTTGGCGATCAAACTGCGGTGGGCATGGCCCACCCTATAGAATCACGGTTACTCGCCGTGACTCGCCAGCCAATTTAGCGCCGGTCCGTTATCCGGATCAATTTCAAGCAGCCGTCTGAAATAGGCGGCTGCTTCTTTGCGCCGACCCTGCGCCTCTCTGATGTGCCCCAGGCGATCCAGCGCATTGATCACACCTCTGCCGTTTGGATTCATGTTGGTCTCAAGCTTGAGGGCCGACTCGTATTCGAGTGACGCGTTGTCCCATTGCTTAAGCTTCATGTACAGCGTGCCCAGCGCGCGGTGATATTTGGGGTGTGCAATTTGGCCGGCTTTCTTTCTGACTTGCACGCATTTGCGCAACGCGGCGAGCGCTTCGTCGTTCTTGCCGGCTTCGACGAGCGTGTTGCCCATCGCGAAGTACAGGTCGGGCAGATGCGGCTGAATGGCGATGGCCTCTTTGTGCAACTCGATCAAGCGATCATAATCGGATGGTTGCGGATTCTCGGGAAGCTTTTGCCGAAGCGCCAGCGCAAGATTGGCCAGCAGGGGGGCGTTGTTCGGTTCGATCTGGCGAGATTTTTCGTAATGGGAGATCGCAACG
Source organism: Phycisphaerae bacterium (assembly GCA_030429365.1). Taxonomy (GTDB): domain Bacteria; phylum Planctomycetota; class Phycisphaerae; order UBA1845; family UBA1845; genus UBA1845. Next base: position 17,006 of record JAUIEW010000052.1, on the reverse strand, counting down.
TCGATGTTGCCCTGTTGCTTTTCGAGCAGGCCGAGGTTCATCTGGGCAAGGGCGCACTCAGGCTCGACCTCAACGGAATGCGCCCAAAGCGTATACGAATTCTTCCAATGCGTGCTCTGTTTCCAGGTGAGCACGGCAAGTCCGGCGATCACAACAAGTGCTATCACGCTCGGCAAAATCATCTGCTGCGCTCGATCAGTCTCTTCCCGCTTTCTTCGAGCCAACCACATCCAACCAAAGCCAAACGCGATCGCCCATGGGATGCAGCCCAGGTAGGCGTACTTGTCCGCGACGAGTTGTGGTCCGCTCTGGGCGATACCGAGAATCGGGCTGAGGACGCCGACATAGCAAATCGCCATCACCACCAAACCGGGGACGCGTTTGCGATATCGTACGAGCGCGATGGCTGCGACAATTACGATGATGGCCGCAACGACGTAGCGGACCGCAAACGGATTGTTGTTTGGTGGGAGCGGAACCAGTGCGGTGAGTTTGACTGGAACCAGCGTCTTGTAGGAATACCAAAACAGCCCGTAGAAGAACTGAGCGATGCGATCGCCAACGCCCCATTCGGCAAGCGATTTCATCGTGCCGCGCTGGTTGGCCTGTGCTGCCTTCGCGAACGTCGCGAAGATCAATGCCAACACAAAGAATGGAATCTTCTCGATCACGACGCCAAGCATGCGATTGATCGACCTGCCGCTTTTTCCACCGACGCGCTTCAGCGGATAAACGTCCAGTACGAGCATGACGGCTGGCAGGGTGATGCCCCACGCTTTCGACAAAAGCGACAACCCGAGCAACACAATCGACGCGACATAAAACGCAATCTTCCGCCCGTTCCAACGATGCACCAGCACATAACGCAGATAGCAGTAGAGGCATGGGATCAGGAACATAGCCGACAACACGTCGCGCCGCTCCGTCACCCAGACCGCGTTTTCAACGCGCAACGGATGGCAGCCAAAAAACAGTGCAGCGAAAGCGGCTGCAAATGGCGTCAAGTAGTCCACGCCAGCCGGTGGGTCGGAAATGGTGATGCGCAGTATCAACCGCGCGAGGAAATAGAATGCAACGGCGGTCAGAACGTGGTAGATCAGACTGGTCAGGTGAAAGATTTTGGGATCCAAGCCGGCGACATAACGATCCTTGGCGTCCTGATTCAAGTTTTCAAAACGCGATTGACTGATGGCGTGGTCAATGCCGTACGACATCCAGGTCAGCGGATGGTAATGACCCATCTTGTTCTCGGTGAACATCCAATTGACGTGCTCGGACGTCAGTTCGCGGATGTGCGGGTTGTCGGTGATGACTTTGTCATCGTCCCAGTTGGTGAACCCCGCGTCGAGGGCGGGCAGGAAGGTCACAAACGTGCCAACCGCGAGCAAGATCGGAATCGCAATGAGAAACCAAAGCGGAGCGCTGGTCGACTTGCCCCAGTGCGACAGGCTTGGGGCGGCTGGCTGAGGTTCACCCGATCGACGCGGTTCGTTTCGATTGCGGTTTTTGCTTTTGGACGCGTTCTTGGCCATGATCAAACAACGGTTTCCTTGCCGGTGAACATTTGAAGCGGACAAGGTAGCGAGGCGCGCCGGACTCGTCCAATTCAATCGAGGGTTTCAGGTCAATTGTCGAATTCGGTCGGCAGAATCGACTGCAAACTTGTGTGACCGTGGTCGATCCCTACACTGTCCGGCAATTCGGTAGTGATTGCGGTGCTTTGAATCATCGCAACGGAACAAAACGCATGCATCGGATGGTTTCAAACATACTCGGGCTCTCTCCAGAGGATTCCAGGCGAACACCGACAGAGTGGATTCGCGCGCTGCTGCCCTTGTTGGCGCCGCTTGCGATTTGCGCATCGGGCGTACGCGTTGAATTGATCTGGGTTGCGTTGGTTTGGATTGTGCTGCTGGTTCCGGGCCTGCTTGCGGTCAACCTGTTCTTCCCCGCACCGCATCCCTTTTCGGGGATCGCCGCCCGGTTCGGCGTGGCCACCCTACTGGCGATGGTCCCCGCGGCCTGCGTCGGTTGGATGGGTTGCATGCTGCACTGGACGCTTCCCACGTACATGTGGGTGTACGGGTTGGTTTACCTCGGGCTCGTTGCCGCGATTGCGCATTTCCTGGCGCATAAGAAACAATCCGAGTCGGCTGGCGCGTTGCGTTGGCCGAGTTTTGATCTTGGGTTGAACACGTCAAAGATTATCGCGGCGATCGTGCTGGTTTGTCTCGGCGTGGTGATCGTTGGCGTGGTGATGGCCTCACCGCCGTCCGAGGAGTTCCAATTCAAACTCCGCTACGACCGATACAGCCGACCCGGCTGGTGGCATGGCGTTGTGTTCGGGGCGGTCGGTTCAATTCTGGGCGGGCTGACCCTGCTGGTTGCTGGGCTGCGTGGTAAGAACGCGAGTGCTGACGAATCGGCTGGCGACAGCGACGCGAATTCTGAAGACAGCGGGCAATCCCGCAAACGCGGTAAGGGGGCAAAGTCGCGCAAGTCTTCGGATAGCGCCCAAGCGCCGATAGCGCTGTTGGGTAATTGGCTTTCGCTGCTCGTCTGGTTTGCCGTTGCATTCATGACGGTGCACCTAATGCGCGTCGTGTATTCGGAGTCCGTGCCCGTTCCTTCGAAGAAAGCGTCAACGCTGCTTTGGAACGTGGACGATGTCGCCTATGTCTGTGAAGCGACAGATTATCTGTATGGCGCCGAGATGGGCCGGTTCGAACCATCCATCGGTAGCAACGTGCCGATGAGCCGGGCGTCGATGTCGCCTATGATGGCGCCGCTGGTCGCGATGATTGCGAAGTTCACCGGCATCACGCCACCTGCACTGCATCACAGCGTCATGCCGCCGTTGATGATTCTGATCGGCGCGAGTTGTCTAGCCGCCGTCCTCTCCGTGATTTTCCGAAACGATCAATGGCTGGTCCCGCTCGGACTGTTCGTGGCGTTGCTGCTTGTGTACAAGACCTGGGATCATGCCCGTTGCGAAGTCGAGATGATCGCGTTTCGTGCGATGCAGTCGAAGGGGGTTCACCTGATCTGGGTGCAGCCCATGCAACTCGCGGCGCTGCTGCTGTTGGCCACTCGTCCGGGCAAACTGCATCTTGCGTTTGCGTTTTGCACGGGGATCGTCGCCCACACAGTTCATCCGTTTGGGACGATCAACGCGATGGTGTGGTCCACGGCGATGGTGGTCGGCACGATTCTGCTTGATCGAAAAGCTGTCCTGTATCTCCTTGCGATGCTGGTGTTTTCGTGCGGGCTGGCGGGCTTGTTTTACACGGTATCCAAGCAACCCAAGGACGCTCCAAAGCTTTCGAGCGGTCGCACCGCGGGCTCGCGAATTCAGTCGCGCGACGTGATCCGCATCGATGAAGAACTCTTCACGATGTACGGAGACCTGGAGCAGCACCTTCAGCAAAGTACACTCACCGATGAAGTCCGCGGCGCGTTGCGGGCCAACGGTGTGGGACTTCCGCAGGATGTCCTACTCGAACCAGAAGCCGAAGGTGTGTGGGCGATCATGTATGGCAAACGGCCCGTCTATCGCATTAGAAAGGTCGACACAAAGCTGGTGGTTTATCAATGCGAGGGCACGCCCATCCCGCAACTGGATCCATTCTGGTCCTTCGGATTGACGACGCTTTATACGATCGGGACACTCGCCGTTCCGCTGCTGCTTGGATTCGGATTCCGCCGACGCGAAGTGCTGTACGTCGGTTGGATGGGAGCGGCTGCGTTGCTTGCGTGCAACGTTGAACCGTTGGGGCAGGTCCTCAACAAGGCGCTGCCGATGTCGATCTTCTGGCGCGGGCGTTGGATGCTGCCACAGCTTGTCAGTGGGGCCGTGTTGGCGGCGATGATCTACTGGAGTGTCTGCGTGCTCATCCGCGGGCGGCGCGAGAAAATGACAGCGCTGATTTCGCTGGTGGCGTCGATCGTCACACTCGCTGGTGTCGGCGGCATGCTGCTGAAGACATCGAGCATGTCCCTTCAGGTGGGCGACGCCCCGAAGAACCTGACGAAGTTTTCCGACGACATGCACGGTCTCGTCGATCTTCTTGGCGGGGTCGAGGCGAATCCGTATGTGTTCGGACCGTTTCTTGTGCACCACGAACTGCCGCAGCTGATGCCGAATATTCAGCTCGTGTTCTCGCGCGACAAATTCATGCGAGCGTCTGATGCAGAGGATTTCCGAGGCGTCGCTCTCGGCGTGTTCAATTCGATGCGCCAAGGCCGACTTGATGTGACTTTGTTTGATCGGCTGTGTGAGATGTACCCAATCGACCACGTGGTCATTGATCGACCCATGTCAGCAAATTCCGGTGGGCGCGTACGCGGACAGGTCGCACAAGTGCTGGCAAGCAAGGGCTGGGTCGATGCCGGTTACTCGGGGCGCTATCAGGTATGGCGGTCGCCGGCTGCAAAGTCAGCGCCAATGGATGCCCCCGTAAGCGAGTAGACCGCGCCGACTTTGGCATTTTGAACGACCACCCATCGCGAGACGACATGGCCAGCAAATCGCGACCTAAAAAACGAAACGAGAAACCCAGTTCAAAACCGGCGGGCGCTTCTGCGAAGGTAACGATCCTCGCGGTTGCGGGACTGTGCCTCGTTCATTATGTGCTGGCCGTCACCAGTGTCCTGAACAAGTCCAACACCTACGACGAGATCGCCCACCTCACACGCGGGTACAGCTATTTCTTGACCGGCGACTATCGCTTGGAGCCGCCGCACCCACCGCTCGCACACGTTTGGGCGGCGATCCCGGAACTTGGGAAACATGTGAAGTTCCCACAAAGCTGGATGCAGCACGAATCGTGGTACACATCCGATGTCTGGCAGATCGGTCGCGCATTTTTCTATTATGCCAAGAGTGGCAACGCGGCAATCATCGATAGTCTGCTTTGGCGTGGGCGTGCGATGATTGCACTTTTTAGTGTGGGATTGGCGCTTCTCGTTTACTACGCATCGTCAAGATTGTTCGGGCGGATCGGGGGATTGATTTCGCTGACGCTGTATGCGTTCAGCCCGACGATGCTTGCGCATGGGCGATTGGTGACGACGGATTGCGTTGCGGCGCTTTTCTTTGGTGCATCCCTGCTGACGATCTGGTGGATGCTGCACCGCATCACGATCGGAAGCGTTGTGGCAAGTGCCTTGAGCTTGGCCGGCCTGTTTTTGGCCAAGATGTCGGCGGTCCTGATTATTCCCGCGGGTGTCGTGATGCTCGTTGTGCGTTTGGTCTCGCGGCGGCCTTTGAATGCGCGCCTCGGCAAGTTCCAGCGAGAGTACGCCAGCGTCGGAAAGCAGGTGGGGTGCTTTTCGGTTGTGCTCGTCATTTGGGTTCTAATGGTCTGGACGAGCATATGGGCCGCTTATGGTTTTCGGTATGAATCGATGCATCATGCAGAAGCGGGGCGCGATCGATACTTTTGCCCAAACAAGATCCCCGAAGGCCAGGATGTTTGGCAGTGGCAATTGCGAAATCTTGATCACCTCAAATCAACCGTGACGTTTCTACGTGAACACCGAATGTTCCCGGAGGCCTATATCTATAGCGCCGTGATGTCAGCGCAGACCGCAAGGGGCCGACTCGCATTTTTGAACGGAAGCATCGACCTGCTTGGACATCGATGGTTCTTCCCGTGGGCATTTCTAATCAAGACGCCGCTGCCGCTGTTCGCAATGCTGTTGGGAATATTGCTTCTGCCGTTTGTGCGAAATCGATTGAACGCGCAAGACGGAGAATCCCGCATGGGGGTGGTCCGAGAAGATTCGATTTCGGGTTGGAAGTCGTGGGCTTATCAAACGACGCCGCTCTGGTCGTTTTTTATCGTCTACTGGTTCGCCTCAATGAGGACGCATCTGAACATTGGCCATCGCCACATCCTACCGATCTATCCGATTCTTTTTGTTGCATGTGGCGCGCTTTCGATTTACGTTCGAAGTGGCGTCCGTTGGGTACGGTTGGCTGCCCCAGTAGCGATTGCAATGTTTGTCGGCGCATCGCTTTGGACGTTTCCAAACTACCTGACGTACTTCAATTCGATTGTTGGCGGTCCGCGACAAGGCTACAAGCACCTGGTGGATAGTTCGCTGGACTGGGGGCAGGATCTTCCGGCGGTCAAAACCTTCATCGAGCAACGCGAGAAATCGAACCATACCACGCCAGTCTATTTGTCATACTTCGGGAGCGGTGGAACCCGGGCCATCGAACATTTCGGGATCGATGCGCTGCAACTTCCGCAAGCGATTGCTCCCAAGTCCGAGGCTGTCGAGCCTTATGGACCGGGGACTTATCTGATCAGCGCGACAAATCTGCAGCAGGTCTACCAGACTCATCGGGGTAAGAGTCTTCATGATTGGAACGCTGAATTGGAGCGTCTCTACCAGTCCGAAGTGTCAACCGCCAACGACTCGGGGAGTGTCGGGGAGCCGTTTCGTTCGTTGGCATTCGCACGATTGTGCAGCTACCTGCGTACCCGCGAGCCTGACGGTTGGATCAACAATTCAATCCTCGTCTACGAAGTTCCGGCGGAGACATACTGGTATCCGTTCGACAAACATGGGGATTAGACCGGTCACACTTGCGGTTCCCGGGATGCTGGTTTATGCTGCCGTTGTCGCTCGGGTACCAACTCATGTCTGATGTGTATCCAAGAGCGAGCATTCCCGAACACTCGATCCGACATTGGCGCCATGGTGGATGTTGTCGTCGGCTGATCGCTGCCACAATCGGATTGTAGATTTGCAAATGGGTTGGTAAGGAAAATCGCATGGTCGGACTCTATCCTTCTGTCTTGGTGGGAAGCTACCCACGATGACCGACACTGAAACAAAACAAGACAACACCGTGACGGGAACGTTTGAACCGGCGGGTGAGCGCGGCGGGGGATTCATTCGCCTGGCCAAGTCGAACTACCGCAAACTCAGCACCGATCCATTCGTGTCAGAGAAGATGCGAGTGGACCTGCAGTTGCGTGGCGGCGAAACGGTCATCGGCGAAGCGGCGGTCTCCAAGAACAACAAACGTCCGCGTCCCAACAAAGGCCGCAACCAACGCCATGGTCGCGGAGGGCGAAACCAACGTGACCGGGGGGGCAATCACGATGCTCAGCCGGCATCCAAGCTTCAGCTCAAAAGTGTCGCGACCATCAACGGCAAAGAACTCGAAGACTATGCCAGCATCGCGCCATTCGAAGATCTGACGGCGATCAACCCGCAAGAGCAGTTGCGATTCTCAACACCTGGCGGCCCTTCGTCGATGCGCGTCGTTGACTTGATGGCTCCGATCGGACTCGGGCAACGCGGATTGATCGTCGCGCCGCCACGAACGGGCAAGACCGTACTGCTTCAGCAGATGGCCCACGGCATCGCCACGAATCACCCTGACATTTACATGATGGTCCTGCTGATCGACGAGCGACCGGAAGAAGTCACCGAGATGCGCCGTACGGTGAACGGCGAAGTGATCGCGAGCAGCAATGATGAAGATGTGGCCAACCATATTCGGCTGGCGCGGTTGATGACCGCCAAGGCCAAGCGCCACGTCGAGATGGGCGAGAATGTCGTGATTCTGCTCGACTCGCTGACGCGCCTGGGTAGGGCGTTTAATGTTGGCAATCGTGGCCGCGGGCGGACGATGTCTGGCGGATTGGATGTTAGCGCGCTGCTCGAACCGAAGGCGATCTTCGGGTCGGCCCGCAAGGTCGAGGATGGGGGCTCGCTGACGATCATTGCCTCGGCGTTGATTGAGACCGGCAGTCGCATGGACGACGTCATCTTCAACGAGTTCAAAGGCACCGGTAACATGGAGATCATGCTCAGTCGAAAGATGGCCGACCGTCGGGTTTGGCCGGCGATTGATCTGCTCCAATCGGGCACGAGGCGGGAAGAGTTGCTCCTTGACGAAGATTCGCTGAAGGCGTCCACCGCAATCCGTAGGACGCTGACCGATCGAAATCCGATCGAGGCGATGGAAAAACTGACCGGCGCACTGATGAAATGTGAGACCAATGACGAGTTCGTCAAGCAAGTGGTTGGCGGGCGTTATTGACCCATCGCGCTGCAACCTCGAATGGCGTGGGGCAGTCGATCTTGACGACGAGCCGATTTTGCGGCATATCCTTGGCAAGTCAGAGTTGTAATCTCATTGGGGGAATCGCAGAAAACGGGGTCAATTGCAGGGATCAGGACCGCAATTGGAAAGGCATGACAGTTATGAGCGGCACATCACAGTCGGACGGGCACAAGTTTCACATTCTCATCGTTGACGACAACGCCCAGAACATGGAACTCCTTGAGGTTTATCTCGAAGAGATGCCCGACGTGCGGACGTCGTCGGCGTGTGATGGATTGCAGGCGCTGGACGTGATCAGTGCGGACAAGCCCGATTTGATTCTGCTCGATATCATGATGCCCAAGATGTCTGGTTTTGAATTGTGCAAGCAGATCAAAACCAACCCCAACACCCGCGACATCATCATCATTATGGTGACCGCGCTGAATGAAACGGCAGACATTGAACGTGCCACCGAATGTGGTACAGACGATTACCTGACCAAACCGATCGATCGCAAAGCCCTGATCGAATTGGTCCGCTCACAAATCGGCGCCCGCCGAAGCCTGCACTAGAGCAACTCAATTTCAGATTTGGCAAACAGTTGAAATGCAGGTTGAAACGCCGCAACGCGACAGCGCCGTCATTTCCGCGCAGGCGGGAATCCAGGAGGTGCAAATCAAACTTGCTGAGTCCGGGAACTCGCGCCGCGCTGGGACGACAAAGAAAGCGCCACGCGGCGACCTCACCGTTACTCCGCAACAATCAAAACCTCAGCCGATCGCTTGTTCGTGCTCAGCGCATATCGGTATCGATTGTGCGTGTGCAATTGAATACGTCGATTCTGCCGGCGCAGCATCGCCTGAAGTTCGTCGATCGATGGAATCCCGTCGCTGCGATATGAGATCGCAAGTTGGCTCCCCTTGAAGCGATCGAAGAGGTCTTCAAACGCGCGCCCGATGCGCTTGCGATCGTTCCAACAGGAACGTTCGCCAACGAGCCGCAGATGCTTCGACGTTTGGTCGATGCGGTCGGGCCAACGTTCGTAATCGAGCATCCCTTCGAGGAAGTGATAGAAGCCGAAGTAATCCACGCCGGTCCCACGGTGGTTGATGTAAGGCGGGTCGATGTAGACGAGATCGAATTCGCCCGCGACATCCATGACGTCAGTGCAGCGAACGTCACACGATCCGGTGCAGGGCTTGATCGCAACGTTTGCTTGGTTGGCGAAGTGGCGAAAATGCTCGCCGAAGCTGCGGTCCCATGTCGTCTTGTTACCAAACGAGCGCTCGACCTTGGCCATTCGGATGTTTAGATTCGCGCGATGAAAGAGATTGTAAGGCCGCTTCGAGACGGCGGCTTGGAAGACGGCGTACCACGTGATCGCCCGCTCAAACCGGTCAGGAATTTTGGGGATGACCTGACAGGCCCCATCAAGCCAGCGGTTTTCCTCATCGGTGAAATAGATGCCGGAAAACGTTTTCGCGATGAACTCGCGATGACTTGCACGGTCGATGTCAGCCAGGATTGCATCGAGCGTCCCCGACGCCAGCGTCGTCGAATCGTTCTGAAGCAGGGCGACGGCCATCTCGCAGTTGGCGGTGAGGATGTCGGTGAAGGTGACCCGTTTACCCATGTGCTTGAGCATGTAGGCCACGCTGCCCGTCCCGCCAAACGCGTCGAGTACGGACTCAAAGTCCAGCGGCGCAAGAAGGCGCCCAATCCACCGGCAAATCCGCCGCTTGCTTCCCTGGTAACGGGTCGGCGGTATGATTTCAAAAGGCGAGCCCGTGCCGATGCTCGTCGGCAGGTTCGTTTGAGCCAAGGCGTTTGCGTTCTGGGTTTGCGATGACATCGATGCCAACACGATCCACACTTTGAGGGGATTCTCAAGTGAAAAAGAAAAAGGCGAAGATCATCGTGGGGGCAGTGGTTGCTGCGGTCGTCTTGACTCCGATGGTTGCGCCATTGTTCTTTCCGTGGACGAAGTTGAATTGCGAGGACCAGGAGATCAACATCAAGACCGGGCAGGCCCGCTACACGCGGTACGTCTGGTTCATCCAGATTTCGCAGCGAACTGAAGATACGCCGCTGTCGGAGGCGATGGAGGGCGAGGTCATTGATGTAGCCGACATCGAGCCTTGGCACTTCGCGAATACGTTTTCCCCTGGCGTTCCCAATTCGCCCCATTACTTGTTTCACTCGGCGCTCCATCAGGCCAGGCAATTGAAGGATCGCGAAGAATTCTTTGTCGCCTCAGGCGTGCCGAAACGGGAAATTGCGACAACCGTGCTGACGTCGTGGCAGCAATCCGGGAGCAGTCGGTCGGCCGACGAGTATCTCCGGGAGCTTTTTGATCGGGGCTTCGAAAATTTGGAGCAGAGTCCGTGACCCGAGCGATGCACTTGGGCCCGAGTCAGTCCTAAATCCCTAATTGGCACGTCCCGCCGCCTCAAAGGGACGGAGAACCCGGGGGCTGAACGTTGGCCGGGGGCTGAACGTTGGACAGTGCAACTCAAACAGATTCCTCAAATGCATGCCGAGTGCTCTGGACACTGAGAACGGGACCGCGTAGAATCACGATCCACATTTGGGGCGATTAGCTCAGTTGGCTAGAGCGCCTGCTCGACACGCAGGAGGTCACAGGTTCAAGTCCTGTATCGCCCAGTTTCAACACGTCTTGTAAATCCCGCCGATTGGGGACCCTGGATTCCACGGAATCCCTAGGTGGCCTCTCGAATTCAAAACGTAGGTCTTGGCCCTCTGCTCATTCGTTGTTCGGCGTATCGGGCGGGTGGCTGAACGCCTTGCACCACAGCGTGATAGGATGCGAATCACCCCAAAAATCGCTCAGCAACTCCTCGGCACGCGAGAAATTCGCTTGTGACTCTTCAGGCTTGTCGATGACAGCCAACCAACGGGCCTTGGCGGTGCGCAAGAAGCCTTCCGCCTTCTTCACCTCGCGGTCCAACGATGGTGCTTCAGATACGTCCGCTTCGGAATCGAGCAACAGACTGGCTTCGCGTGTACTGGATTGGTCGAGTAGCGCACCTGCTAATGCGGCGCGGGCCAATTTTTTTTGACCCTCTGGCGCGTCGAGGGTCGCAAACCACGCATGAGCTTTCTCGGCCAGCGGTAGCCCTTCATTCGATCGACCGAGAACCTGAAGGCATATTGATTGGTCGGCCATCGCGTACATGCGCTCATTGTCGTAACTATTGCCAAGTGCCGCATACGATTCGATGGCTTCGCCATAGGTTTTGGCCGCGTCTTCGAGTCTGCCGGCTGACATGTATGCACGGGCCACCAGCAGCAACGTAATCGGAATGTCGGGATGATCCGGCGCGAGGATTCGTCGCCTGTCAGCCAATAGTTTTTCGGCCAGGAACACACCTTCGTCCGCATCGCCGCACAGAACTTCGATCAATGTAAGCGCATGGCGGCTGGGCATGGCCCGATCGCTGTCCGTGCCAAAAAACCTTTCGATAAGCCCGGCTGCCCGTTGCTCAATTTCCTTGGCCGTATCGCAGTCGCCAGACTTGAGAAGGGTGTTGGCGTGTTCGTGCAGTGCCCATGCAAACGGGACCGATTCCGTTTCGCCGACACTTTCGAAAACGCGCAACCCGCGTTTCTCCATGTCGAGTGCTTCGGCGACTCGCCCTTGATTCCCCACTGCAGTGGCCAATCTCGACAACACCTGGGCGACTTCGATATTGTCCGGTCCCAGTGTTTTCTCTCGTATCGCCAGCGCTTCCCGTAGGCGTTCTTCGGCTTCCGCATACTGCGAGGAAATCGTCAGCCGTGCACCCAGTTGATAAAGTGCGTTGGCAAGTGCCGCGTGTTCATTGCCGAAGTGCTTGCGGTAGGCTTCGATAATCTCGCCAGAGATTCTGTTGGATTCTGCATGGTTGCCGCGCGTAAACGCGATATTTGCAAGTGCCTCCCGCAGGGCCAACGTGATCGAGTCTGCTTCCCCATTGTTTTCTGCATACCAGTCGAGCGCGCCTTTCATCAGCGCCATGGCTTGTTCATACTCACCCATTTGCTGGAGAACGAGCGCAAGATTCGCACGGTTCATTTGCACTTCTGCGTCGTCCTCGCCATCGCGTGCGACCCGTATCTCAATCACGCGGCGCAGGGTGTCGGCTACCTCCTTAAAACGCCCACGCGCATACAGCACTTCGCCGCGTTCTGTGTGTACACCAAGTGCAAGATCGCCGTTGGGGCCTTGCTTCTCTTCTGCGATCGCAAGGGCGGCGTCGAACGCCTTGAGCGCCGCATCAAATTCACTCAGATCGACGAGGGTTCCACCGAGCGACTTTAGGATCTGCGCGGTCTCCAATGTCCGGACCCCCAGCGAGTCATGCAGTTGTGATGCTTTAGTCAGCATTGCCTTTGCCTGCGGATCGAGTCCTTGTGCACGGTAGGTTTGGCCGATCACGAACCGAATCGTCGCTTCGACCTCCGGAGCATCGGACAACTCGCTGTCGATGTCGGAAGCAACCGCGTCGAGAACTTCCTGAACGGTGACACTCTCGCCCTTTGCTTCATCGGGCGTTACCTTCGCGAGCATGTCGTTGAGGAACTTGACGACGCGATTGGCTCGAGCCGCCTCCGTCTCTGCCTTTTCGCGCGCCGCGACAGCTTGTTCCCTAGCCGTGATCGCCTGATTCGCCCGAACGCGCTCGGCGACAACTCCGCCAATCAACACGATCAGAACAATGACAGCCGCGGCCACTGCCGTCTTGTTGCGTTTCGCGAACATCTTCAATTGATACGCCACCGTTGGTGGCCGGGCGGTGATGGGTTCGTTGCGCAAGTAACGCCCCAAGTCGGCGCCAAAGTCTGCGGCAGACGAGTAGCGCCGTTCACGGTCCTGCGAGAGCGCCTTGGCCAGGATCGTATCCAGATCAAGCGGAATCGCAGGGTTGACGGTTGCTGCTTTCGCGGGCGACGTTTCGCGAATTGTTCGGATGGCTTCGAGAAGCGTTTTCCCGCTCAGGTCGTGGGGGAGTCTACCGGTTAACAATTCAAACAACACCACGCCAAGCGAATAGACATCGGTTCGCGTATCGAGATCGTCGGAATTACCGCCAACCTGTTCGGGACTCATGTAAGGCGCGGTCCCAACCAGTTCGCCGGCTTGCGTCTGCATCGTGAGGGCTTGAACGTCGTGATCAACGGCACGGGCGACGCCGAAATCGATCACCTTGGGGCGGCCGCCCGCGTCGACCAGAATGTTTTCGGGCTTGAGGTCACGATGAATGACGCCGCGTTGGTGCCCGTGATGAATGGCGTCGCACACTTCGATGAACAACTCGACAATGCGCCGTGTGTTCAGTCGTTCACCGCTCGCATACGCGGTGATCGAGTTCGCTTCAGGCACAAACTCCATCGCAAAATATGGAAACGACAGTCCGCCGTCCTGATGAATGCCCGATTCGTAGACTTGCGCAATCGCGGGATGCCGCAAACGTGCAAGTACTTCGCTCTCATATTCAAACCGCCGAGCCGCCGCTGGCGACCCAAGCCCGGCTGGCAACACCTTGAGCGCCACGACGCGACTGGGTTTGTCTTGCATCGCTTCGTAGACGGCGCCCATCCCGCCCGCACCAATTCGACTTCGAATCATGTACTGCCCGACCCGCGTGCCCACGATGTCGGGAAGCGCAAGCTGAAGCAGCGACGCGGGTGATGAACCTTCCAGTACCGGTGAAGACTTCTGTTCAGCGTCGATCATCCGTTGCACCCATGAGGCCATCTCTGCATCGGTGCTTTTGAGATCTTCCAGAAACTTCGAGCGCGACGCATCGTCCAATTCGCGCGCTTTAAGAAATGCGGATCCCAACTGATCGTGCCATGTCACGTCGGACGACGACATGTAAGCTCCTCAAAATTGTGACGATTACATTTGTGCCTTGAGCCAAGCGCAGGCGATGGTCCAGTCGGCTTTGACGGTGGACGCCGAGACCCCGACGGTTTCTGCGGTTTCTTCGATCGTCATGCCGCCGAAGATTCGCAACTCCACAATCCTCGCTTGTCGTTCGCTTCGCGTCATCAATGCTTCGAGCAGGTCGTTTAGGGCGATGACTTCAAACGCCAGCGCGTCGTCACCGAGCAGACTCCCCGACACGGTTAAACGGCGTGCATCACCGCCGCGCTTCAGAGCGTGTCGATCGCGCAAGTGGTTGACGAGCACGAAACGCATGGCCCGCGCGGCGACTGCGGTGAAATGGGTGCGACCCTTCCAATACGCGGTCTGCTTGTCTGCCAGCCGAATGTACGCCTCATTGACCAATGCCGTCGGTTGGAGCGTCGATTGCGGACCCATGTTGCGGATGTACTGACCCGCGATCGCCCGCAGCGAGGTGTACACCTCGGGCAACCAATGGTCCGCGCGGCCACGTTCCGCGGTATCCAGCGTGTCAAGCAGTTCGTTGTATTGCTCGTGCGAGAGTGCTTCCATCGGTTCCGTTTCTAGGTCGATTCGTGCCAACGTGATTGGCCATCCCGATGATTCAAGGCTTAGGCATCGGTCTGCGATTTCCGGCTTTTCTAGAGGATAATCCGCCTTTTCAGAGAAAAAAAGAAAATCCCTCGGCCAATTCGTCTCCCGTTCGTGATTCCCTCATAGAAGCGTCTTGTCGATGCACGCCGTCCGGCGTTCGGCTTGACGCACATTCGGTGAAAAGTACCGCAGGCATCGCCACATTCGCGGGCCCGGTGAACCACGAACGATTTGAACAGGAGCGATCAAGATGAACAAATGCACAAGACTGGCTGCGATCCTTGGCTGTTTGGCGATTGGCCACGTTGCCCTTGCCGGAAGTACCGACCGAGCGGCATTTACTTACCAGGGATCACTTTACAAAAGTGGTCAGCCAGTCGATGAGCCAGCCGAAATTTTCTTTAAGCTTTTTGACGCCGAAACCGGCGGATCGCAGGTCGGGGCGACCAACGCATTTTTCGGGGCCAACGCTGCCAGCGTCGAAGGCGGTCTCTTCACCGTCACGCTCGACTTTGGTCCGTCGTCGTTTGCAGATGACCGTTGGTTGGAGATCATCGTCCGGACGCCCGTTGGTGTCGGTGACTATACGACCCTTCCGCGTCAGCGCATCACCGCGACTCCGTATGCTTCGCAGGTTCGCGGTTTGCATGTGACCGAGTCAGACTATCTGGGGGTTGGCACCACATTCCCGATTGCCAAGTTGCATGTGTTTGGCGGTGACATCGTGGCTGACCGGGGCGATGTATCGAGTGGTCTGACCCGCAACCTCAATCTCGTCGGGGCACGCAATGCGTCCGGAAGCGATTTCGCCTCGATCAATTTCAGCAATTACGACTCAGGTGACCAGCAGGAATACTCAGCCGCCCAAATCGCGTCGCGCAGCAATGGATCCGACGGCGCCGAACTGCGTTTCAGTACGTCGGAGTCGGGCTTGCTCAACCAGCGCATGACCATCGCCAGCGACGGAAATGTCGGTATTGGTGTCGCCAATCCAACCACACCAATCGCCATTCAGGGCAATGGCGCAACTGCGTCGGTAGGTATTACGCAAAACCTTGTCGGTGGCACCGGCACAATGGAATTCACCACCGAAGATGGTAGTGGTCAACAAGCCACCCGGTTGCTGCTTCGAGGCGGTTCAGACCAGCCAGACATCGAGTTCTATTCCGGAGCGCGCAGTTCCGAGACGATGCAAATGAAAATCGATGGGGCAAGTGGATTCGTGGGCATCGGCCGCACGAGCCCAAGTTACGCTCTCGATGTCATCACGACCGACAAGCAAGCCTTACGCGTCTCAAGCGATTCAAACAATGGTACATGGCTCAATCTTCAAAATACCAGTACCGGCGGGCAAGACTGGCGGATTATCTCTTCCGGCGCAAGCAGTGGAGCGAATTCCGGCAGGTTGACCTTTAAGACCGCCTCCGGCGATTCATCGCTGACCCTAAACGACGCCGGTCTGGCCACTGTCAAAGTACTGCAGATCACCGGCGGTAGCGATATTGCCGAACCGTTTCATGTGCATGGCGAAAGCGACATTCGCCCCGGAATGGTCGTCCGATTGGACAAAAACAACCTTGGCGAGTTGCGTGTTTCCGACTCGGCGTACGATCGCTCGGTCGCAGGAATCATCAGCGGTGCGAACGGCATCAATCCGGGCTTGACGCTTACGCAAACCGGCACAGTTGCAGACGGCCAATACCCCGTCGCGCTGACAGGCCGCGTTTGGTGCCTCGTCGATGCGGATGCAAACGGTGCGGTTCAGGTTGGCGACTTGCTGACGACTTCGAACACGCCCGGACACGCCATGCGAGTCGATCAGCACGACCGGGCAGCCGGCGCAATCATCGGCAAGGCGATGTCATCGCTGAAAGAAGGTCGTGGCATGGTTTTGGTCCTCGTTTCGTTGCAATAACCAGTCGTCATCGAAAGGAGAATCGATCCATGAGATCTTCAATTAGAAACATCCAAGTAAGTCTCGCGAGTCTCATTGTTCTCGCAACAGCTGCGCTCCCGTCGTCCGTACTCGCGGGGACGCCCAGCCCAAAAACGCGAGACGTCCAATACTTCGCCATCTCCGATCCGCAGTACTTTGACCACAAGTGTTGCAACGCTGCCGGAGATACAAATCCGGCAGGCACCTGCACGGGGTCTTATCACATGCAGTGTCCCGATGCAGAGGCGGTCGCAGTGAAGTCGGAACGGGTGGCTAGAAATCTAAACGAAATGCTGACAACCGATGCCAACATTCGCGGCATCGTTGTCGCCGGTGACCTCACGCAGCGGGCCGACTATGCCGACGAGTACGCGCGATATGTTCAGAGTTGGTTCGATTCCGAATTTGGTTTTGCACTTCCTTACGTGTTCGACGGGTTGGGCAACCACGACTACGGGTTGGGCGGATATCTGATTCGCAATGAAATCCGTACA
>JAUIEW010000364.1 GCA_030429365.1 Phycisphaerae bacterium | reverse complement strand
TCAGATAACAAAGCCAACCGACAGACCAGAAACTACTTCCACTGTAGTTTGCGGTAATTGCTTTGAACAGTGGCCGGATAGCCGCGGAAGTCGATGTTTACGGTGCCCGGGAAGCCGTAGTTGAACGTCTGCCCCAACTCGAGGGATCTGGAATTGACGGCTGAAGCGTGGCCATCAAAAAACACCGTCTGTGTCGCACCGTCTTTCTTCTGCCTCGCAAACGACAAAGCCGCCGTCCTTCGATCATTGCTGTCATTTTCGAAAACGGTCAGCGGAAGCTTTCGGCGGTGGGGTGGAGCAAACGTTAAAGCAGAACCACTCCAGTTGCTCTGAAACGTTCCTTCTTGCTGAAGGAATGGGAATACGGCGTTCGACCGAGTGCGATACCATGCGTCGGCCACCGCCCACTCATCGGACGCGCGCTTGATGCGGGCCAACGTCACCGGAGGCGTCGGTTCAGCCGTCGAACCGGGTGCGGGACTTCCACCGAAGTAATTCGGCGGATTGGTCTTCTGCACGTTGTCGGTGAAACCGCTGCCAGCTTCTGCTGAATCATCGCCGTAGTTGTTGATCGCGTAATGAAACGGGAACACATTGCGACCGGTGTTGTCGCCGTATCTTTCGAAGTGTTCTATTGAAAGGACGCGCTCGACAGAGGGGCAAATGGACACCCCATCCGAGATGTTCACCTTGTTTCCATCACCTTTTTGATTCATCACCGATCGCAGTTTGTACGTCAACTGTCGATCGAGCAGGTACTTCGTTGAATCCGTTGGTTCACCAGGGTTGGTGAAGCCTTGATATTGGCCGACCGTCTGTTCACGATACACGGCGGGATGAAGCGGACCAGGAAGTCGTCCATCATACTCCGTCGAATAGAGCATGATGCCCTGACCGAGCGCACGAAGGTTGCTTAAGCACACCGCCGCTTTGGCTTGCTCACGCGCTTTCTTGAGTGATGGGAGTAGAATTGCAATCAAGAGAGCGATGATCGAAACCACGACCAATAACTCCACCAGCGTGAAACCATGCTTAGCACGTTTGAGGAGATTTCTATGTTTTGAACAGTTCAGTTGATTCGCGCCGAACATTTCTCGATTCATTGCTTCCACCTGCAGATGTTTCTGCCGACCACGATTCTGTTCCAAGGCACCGCCGCGAGACCGATCGCGCACGCACACCACAATTGGAACATATGCCAAGAACGAAAAACATCGCTCCAATAGATATTTCCCCGATTATGCGGGATATCAAGTACTCCATCAGGTATTCTATCGATTAAATTCATTATTGTGAACAATATTATTTTTTTATCTGGAGTCTGCGGGCCGGATCAGTGCTGGGAATCGGGGCTGACTGTGAATTCGCCTAGGGTATAAGCTGTACCCCGGGGTTGCCCTGGAAGGTCGCTGGGACATCACAAACCGAGGCGGATGGCGGTTGAAGCTGAATCACCCAACGGCGTAGACTATTTGTGTCATTGAATACGGTGCGCGAAACAATTCGAAGACCCGGTTTTCAGATCGCTTCTGGGAAATTCGGGCAGGCAAAGGGAAAGAAACGAGGCTGAAACACGATGAACAAAAACGCCAAGTGGGCCATCGCTGCGGTGGTCGTCTTGATTGCTGGCGCTCAAGCCAACGCGGGGGAAAGCGATGGCGGGGACATGTCACTGCTTGCCGACCAACTCTCCAGGATCAGTTCGACCCAGGGGGATTTGGGGCAGAACCTGCTTCCCAAAGGCTCGAAGATCGAGAATGTGACTTGGGATCAGGGGGTGTTGCGGTTGGAGATTGCGCTTCCGGCCCATGTCGGCAACTGGCAGACGAGTGTCGCCGACATGGAGGAGATTTCTCACGAATTCTCTGATGCGATGTTCGAGCGTGCGGGATTCCGCGGCATT
The DNA here is from genome assembly GCA_030429365.1 of Phycisphaerae bacterium. GTDB lineage: Bacteria > Planctomycetota > Phycisphaerae > UBA1845 > UBA1845 > UBA1845. The sequence goes on along the minus strand of JAUIEW010000364.1, from coordinate 1,674 downwards.
GATCTTCGACTTCGCAGCGGGGAAACGGGGACGTTTGAACCGATCGATTCGTTTGTGGCCCACAAGGAATCATTTGTCGACGTGCCGTCCGTGCCTTCAGCAGAAGAAACGCGGGCGGTTCGCCAGTCTGTAAAAAACTTTGCCGCGAGCCCTCAGCAGGTACGCGGCGGCCCGACAGCCAACTCGCCAACCCAACCCGCCGGCGCGCTTTCTGGCGTGGTCATTTACTGTGCGGCGGGGCACGGCTGGACCGCAGACACGAACAATTGGATTCTCCAACGCCCCGGTGAACTGGAGGGGATGAACGAAGACTATGGCAACCTTGACCAGTTGAATTACTTCGTTCACTACGCATTCAACGCGGGCGCCACCGTTGTTCCCTTCCGCCCTGTCGGATATCAAAACGAAGAGATCGTGATCGACAATGCGGACCCCGAAGTGACATACACCGGGGCATGGAGTTCAAACAACACGAACGCCAAGTACTATGGGCAAAGTGCATCGGATCGGTATCGCTTTGCCTCCGCCGACGTGACCGAAACGGCGACCGCCCGGTATTCTGCGAACATCACGGTGACGGGTTTCTACCCGGTGTATTGCTTCACCATCGCCAGTTCAAATCGCGTGCCTCAGACGTACCGCATCAAGCACAGCGGTGGGATCAGCGAAGTTGTCGTTGACCACCGGGATGTCGGAAATGGATGGGTTTGGCTCGGCGAGTATCACCTTGTTGCCGGTGAAGCGGCCTACGTTGAGATTTCAAATGAATCGACTGTCGCGGGCGTGGTGGTGGCCGACGCGATGCGGTGGGGCAACGGCATCGGTGATACAATCGCGACAAGTCAGAACATTGTCAGCGGATACCCGCGCAACGAAGAGTGCGCCAGATACTGGGCCGCAAGTGAATTGGGAGACAAGGCCAACGGTTTCAGTGCCGCGAGCATTTGGGATTCGTCCGGGTCACATCAATCAGACAACGTCAGCACGGCCAGTCGTTGGGCGCGGGAAATGAACCAGGTTCCATCGGGCGGCATCTTTCAAGATCGCTGGAAACGCGCCTACCTTGAGTTTCACACGAATGCATTTAATGGAAATGCACGCGGAACGGTTGCGCTTGAGCACGTGACGAGTCCGACCACGAATCAAAATGCGTTTGCGACGTTTATCTCCGATGAGGTCGAAGACGACATGATTCTCGCAACGAATACCTTGGACAATCCGTACGAACATGAATGGGCCGACCGGGCCGGCGCCGTCGTGGCAGGTTCCTATGGCGCGATCGGCACAACAGGTAACGGTGACGAATTCGACGCCACGTTATTGGAGGTCGCATTTCACGACAACCAGACCGACGCGGAGCTTTTGCGTGACGCACGGGTTCGGGCGGCGGTTGCGCGGGCCAGCGTGCAGGGTCTGATACGGTTTTTGAACAGTCTTCCGGGTAGTCCGGTCCCCCTTGTGTTCCCGCCAGATCGCCCGACCGCAGTTCAGGTCGCCGACCTTGGCGATGGCACGGTGAAGCTCGACTGGGTCGCGCCGGCCGATGGCGAAATTGAAGGCGGGGTGGCGGCTGACTACGCCGTCTATTCTTCGACGAATGGCTTCGGGTTCACGTTAGAAACGGTGATTGCAGGTGGTGGAGGAACTCCGGCGACAACCGTGACATTGGGTGGC
>JAUIEW010000363.1 GCA_030429365.1 Phycisphaerae bacterium | reverse complement strand
GAAACAACATTCTCTTCCATCATCACCGAGCCCATGTCGTTGGCGCCGTAGAACAGTGCGAGCTGACCGATGGTCGGTCCTTGTGTGACCCAACTGGATTGAACGTTATCGATGTTGTTGAGGAAAATGCGCGACAACGCCAGCATCCGCAAATACTCGTTCGAGTCGGCCAGCATCAAATGTTTGCCGTCGGGAAGTCCCTGATAGTCGGGCGGGAATTGTTTCATGCGGCCCAGTGGTGTGTTGTCCGGTTGGAATGTCCAGGTGATGAACGCAGTGAATCCGCCCGTTTCGTCCTGCAGATCGCGGATGACCTGCAATGATTCGATGCGCTCCTGCACCGTTTCGATGTGCCCGAACATCATAGTGATGCTCGTACGCATGCCGATCTTGTGGGCCTGGCGCATGACTTCCATGTACTCAGCCGTGTTGGTCTTGCCCTGGCCGATCTTGTCGCGCACGCGATCGACGAGTATCTCACCGCCGCCGCCCGGGATCGTATCCAAGCCGGCTTCCTGCAGTCGCAGGAGCACGTCGCGAATCGGCATGTCGAAAATCTGATGCAGCCCATAGATTTCGGGCGGGCTGAAGGCGTGGATGTGGATGCCCGGATAGTTTTTCTTGATGAACCGCATCAGGTCGAGATACCACTCGAAACCCAAGAGTTCCTTGGGCACCAGTCCGCCCTGCATCAAGACCTGCGTACCGCCGATTGCGAGCAATTCCTCTATTTTTTCAGCGATTTCTGCGAACGAAAGGACGTATCCATCGGGTAGATCGCGCCGTCCCGAATCCATGCCGGGTGGGTCGGCTTTGAAATTGCAGAAGATGCAGCGGGCGGTGCAATAGTTGGAATAGTTGATGTTGCGATCGACGACGTAGGTGCGGTAGGGCTCAGGGTGTTTCTGGAGCGTGACGTCGTGGGCGAGTCGGCCAATCTCGTGAATCGAGAGGTCGTTGTACATCTGCCAAGCGTCGTCAGCACTGATGCGTGAAGTCGCGGGTGTCTGCGCCGGAATAGTTGAGGTTGAAGAAATCATGCAAACACCAACTCCTGCTTGTTGGGGACCAGATCGAATTCCTGAGCCAGCGTGATGAAACGCGTGAGGCCTTCCTTGTGTCGCGGGGTGATCGTGAAACGCAGTCGATGCGTGAGATAGCGTTGGGCAAGCTCCACCGGCCAACCGAGCCCCGGACCGATGTTGCTCGCGATTTCATTGGCATTCTTTACGCCACGATCGCGGGCAGCGGCGAGTGCGTTGTCAAGATTTCCAGCATCGTAGTCTTGGTCGGCTGCCCACGCCGCGAAGACGAAGGGTAGGCCAGTCAGCGATTTCCATGCGCTGCCCAAATCGATCTGCATATCAAGATGTGGCAAGTGGCTTGTGATGACTTTGTCGCCGATCAAGAGAATGGCATCACACTGCGTGCGGTCGATGCTGTCGTCCAACTGTACGATGTTGAGCCTTCTGCCGAACTGCTGTAGCCAAATGACCTGGGCCAACGCGACCGACGTGTGCGAGTCGCCATCGACGTAAAGCGTTTCGACCTCCGATGCTGGAATGTTGGAGAACACGCGCACGGTCAGCGTCTCACCATCGCAACCGATGCAGGCGTCTGAGATGATCTTCCATTTGCGGTCTGGTCCGACAAGGTCGATCACGGGTACGAGGGCTACATCGACTTCACCCGCGTCGAGCATGGGGGCCAGCGCGGCAGGGACGGCGTGGGTCAATTCCAAATCGGGATCCGTATCAAGCCCCTCGGTCAGTGGTTTGGCGTTGAGATAAGAGACCACTCCGAGGCGGTGCTTGCGTGATGAACCATCCTGGGCATTGGGCATGGCTGACTTCCAGCGGTGTCAAAAACCGGTCAAAGTTTGATGTTGCGAGCCGACGTGCGTGTGGCCGCCTTGTCGCTCAGAATTATATGGATGATCCGGAAGCCTCACCAGCTTTTGGAGGAGCAGTGAGGGTCTTTCAACTTTTTTGAAAATCTCCGTTCGAGCGGTGGCGGAATTGTTTGACGCGGTTTTGCGGCATTGATACTGTTGCCCAACACGTGGATCACAACAAATCGCATCGGATCACCAGCCAACATGTCAATTTGCAGGTACAACGTTAGCGAATCCATACGACGGGGCATTCTAGCGGTCGCGATTTCTGGGGTGTTGATGGGCGGTGCGGCAATGACCGGCTGCCACAAACCGCCCGGGCTTTTTGAGATTACCAACTATGTCGATGTTGGCGAGTCGGAACGATTGCACGAGGTCTTTGACGAGGCGTATTACAGGACGTCACCTGATGGCAACATGGATGTCGTGGTGCGACGAAGCAGCCACAACGACATCGACGATCCCAACCGCGTCGCCCAGATCGTCCACATACGTAGTGTTTTCTCGCCAGTGGAGGATCGCAACAAGATTGAAAGCTCGATGATCAACGGGGTGGTGGGGTATTCGATCATCGGCGATCTGGGGGCTGTTTGTTTTCAGGGGGCGGGGTTCTCGTCGTTCTCGGAGAACCGCAAGGGCGATACGTTGAAGGGGGAGCTGGAGCAGTCCAGCCTGCGGCTTGTCAGGCGGGTGGGGGAGATCGGTGACATCTTCAACCGCACGCGTTTGTCAGGCGAATTCAAGGCCACGCGCGATGAGCAAGCCGTCGTCAGAATCCTAAACGAGATGAACCGATTCCTCGGGCCGCAACCGCGCTACATCCCGCCGCCACCGGGAACAAATCCGTTGTAGTGGCGATCACTTCCAGAATGCGCGAGCCGTGGTAGGGTGGGCCGTGCCCACCGCAGTTCGAACGCCAACGACATGGTGGGCACGGCCCACCCTACGCGAAACCGTTAGGGCAATTTGATCTCGTCCGTCGCGATGTCAAGCGGGACATGGTGGTGATCGCTCGGTTTGCTTTCCGAGAAAATCCGCACAATGCAAAAGATGCAAAGCGCCGTAACCAGCCCAATGCTGCCGAGCATCATCGCCCATCCGCCGGTCGTCAGTCCGGTGATTTCGGCCGCGTCAGTCGGTGGTGTGTTGGCCAGTATCTGTGCCGACACGAATTGAATGGTTGTCCATCCTGATAGCATCGGTTACGCCTCCATCAAGCTTTCAAGATGTTCTCTGTGGGCAATGGTCTTTCCGATCCGGTTGCGACACGCAATGTCGATTGCGGCTGTGATGATGATAAATAGCAGCCCCACGCCCACGATGCTGAAGCGGGCGATGTTTGCATTGAGTCGGGCGTCGGCGATCTTCGCTTTGACCGTTTCGGAAGGCTGCGTGTACCAGATTGGCTTGGTTGCACGTGGTTTTGACTGAATTTCACGCACCCGCTCGATCTTCTTCTGTGCTCCATCCTCACCCTCGAATTCATCCGGGAACTCGGCGACGAGCGCGGCTTCGATCCCTTTGTATTCCGGGCTCATGCTGCGGAGTCGATCCGGCGCGTTGTAATAGCACCACATGGCCAGGACCGCGATGAGGAACGTCGGTGTCACGTATCTGATTACGAAGGGCATGAAACTCGGCAACTCAAAGTCTGAGCCTCGGTTTGTTTCGTTGACGCCGCGCTC
>JAUIEW010000362.1 GCA_030429365.1 Phycisphaerae bacterium | reverse complement strand
GCGGCAGTTCTCATATTCGAAGTCATCGTCGCGTCGGCGGCCCATGGGGCTGCATCGGTTGTGCTGAGCGGCGTGCTCAAGACGATCGTTTATGGCGGTGGGCTTGGGTTTGTGTCAGCTGTTCTGTTGACGCTGTTGATGAATCGCTACTGGGTGCCCGACTATCTGCAAAACGCGGTGTCGCTGATGCTCGTGCTGGCGACGTTTGCGATTTCCAATCAACTTCAGCATGAATCCGGACTGCTCGCGGTCACTGTCATGGGCTTCGTGCTCTCCAACCAGCGAAAAGCCGACGTACACCACATCGTCGCGTTCAAAGCCAACCTCCAAGTCCTCTTGATTGCGGTGTTGTTCATCGTGTTGGCCGCTCGACTTGCGCCAGCCGATCTAGTGTCGCTTGGCGTTGGGGGTATTGCGTTCGTTGCAATACTGATTCTGGTCGGTCGTCCTCTGTCGATCTTCGCCTCGACGTTCGGTTCAAAGCTCAAGCGAAACGAAATCGCACTCCTTGCATGGATGGCTCCGCGCGGGATCGTCGCAGCCGCAGTCTCGTCGGTGTTTGCGCTGCGTCTTGAGGAGCACGGGTTCGAGGGTGCGGACGTTTTGGTGCCTGCGACGTTTGCTGCGATTGTTGGGACGGTGGCGGTTTACGGGCTGACCGCGCCGTATGTTGCCCGGCGGCTTGGCGTTGCGGATGCTGATCCACAGGGGCTCTTGATCATCGGCGCCCACCCATTCGCGCGTCAGTTGGCCAAGCTGCTTTCCGAGCGATCCTTTCGTGTGCGACTGGTCGACAGCAACCACGAAAACATCTCAGCGGCGCGGATGGCTGGTCTGCAGACCTTTCACGGCAGTGCGTTGGCCGAACGCACCGAAGACGAACTCGATCTCGGTGGGCTCGGTAAGTTGCTTGCGCTAACGCCAAACGATTCGATCAATCTGCTCGTCGTTCAGCACTTCGCCGAGGTCTTTGGCAACGCGAACAGCTATCAATTCGCACCGCGAAAGGCCTACGCCAAGGCTCACTCTTTCGACAAGCGTCGTCATGGCCGGCTGCTCTTTTCCGAGTCGGCTGACTTTGATCATCTAACCGACTGCGTTCGGCGCGGGTTCACCATCAAAGCCACGCCGCTGACCGATGAGTTTGGCGTCGAAGAGTTTCTGGAGCGCTACGGCGAGTCGCTGGTGCCATTGCTTGCGATCACCGAGTCGAAGCGCATCCGGCTGTTCACGACCGATCGTGCCGTAGCCGCCGAGGCTGGCGAGACGATCGTGGCGCTTGTCGATCAACCGCCAGCCGACGCCGTCGAACCTGCGGCCGACGCCCAAAGCAAATCCGACGGCGACGGTTGAGGATGCGGTGACCCGTGGCTTGCAGGGTTTTTAGCGGGGCCAATAGACGATGTCGTCGCCAGTCGCGGCTTCGTCGGGTGACGCAGCCGTTTCGCCATCGTCAACAAGATTCGGTCCAACGCTGTAGAGTGTGAACTCGTCGTCATCCAACATCTCGTAGCGCAGGTTCAATCCGCTGTATGCGTCGGTTGCGTCGTACTTTTGTTTAAGAACGCCGAGGCGTTCAGGCAGATCGCCGTGCTCGACTTTGAAGTTGAGAATATTCATCACAACCATCGCGGCCCGCTGCGTCATTGCGGTTTCACGGATCAGCCGATCGGCCCGCGACAAGTCTGGCAGTGCGTTGGATATCAACGCGAAACGACCTCGCGTTTCAGGATTCTTGTTGAACACGTCGAGAATTTCACCGGTCGTCGCGCGACGCGGATCGTAAAGCGGCAAGTTGCGAAGTTCCGCCATCCGGTCCCAGAGCCTGGCGTATTGATCAAGCGTTTCGCGCCGGTCTGCGTGGATGGCGGCTTTGGTGAGGAACTCGAGATCGCCGTCGCATTCGGTGCCCATGATGCTGCAAACCTTGACGAATTGGCTGGGGATCGGCCGGCCGTTACCTTTGCCGTCGTCGGTGAAGACGTATTGCACGACATCGCGAAACATCAGTTGCTCGCCTTCAAAGCGTGGCCGAGTCAAGTCCGGGGCCATCGTCATCAGATGACTGGCGGCGATGACGTTGAGATCGTCTTCGGTCAACGAATCCCGGTATCCATCGACGGTGTCGAGCATCTCGCCAATGGACATTTCGATGATCGCACGGCCAACCAGTTGGTCGATGATCGTTTCGCCCGACATAAGCAGGGTGCCAAGGCGCAAGGCGATGTCGAGTGAATGAAACGCCTGACCGAAGTCGTCGTTTTGCATGTGCATGCGCGAATCGACGATCAACATGCGAGCCACCTCGCGAGTTTCGCTCAGGTTCGGTAGCAGCAGGCTCAGCGTTGGGGGCAGCATTGGGTCGGGCGCGTCATCGAGCGATGCGGTGTCCTCACCAGCAAGGATTGCGCGCTGACGAATGAATTCCAGGCTGACGCGGGTGTCGTAGATGAAGCCATACGTTTCCTTGGCTGCGGCTTCCTCAAGCAGCGGCATCATGTCTTGATTCGACAGCACCCATGCGGCTGCGTCGTTCCATGTTTTATCACCAGGGTGCGGAAGCGTTGTATCCACGCTTTCGGGACGACTCTTAAATTCCAAAAGCGCGTCGTGCAGAATTGGCCAAGCGCGGTTCTCTTCCGGTGTTTGTTTGATCTGCGCGTTGATCTGTTCGATGTAATCGACGGAAGGTGACGGCTCGCCCATGAACAGGTACGCAGCCAGCCCGCCGGCGAGGACCGTGCTTGCCGTCAGTGTGATCAATATGCCTACGGTTATTTTCCAGATCATCGGTCGTCCCTTTCGTTTGCTGCGTCCGATCAGTTTGGCCGCCGTCGCTGGATCGCCAAACGAGTCATGCAGGATTTCGATCGATTCATCGAGCGCGACGCCGTCTTCCAGCATGTCGCGCATCCCTTCGTGAAAATGACTTTCCAACTCGGCGCGCACGTCGCGCCGTTCGGACGGCCACAACCTTGCGGATCGAACAACACGTTCGACGATGGCTCGCAGTGGGTCGGGCAGTTCGTTTTGATTGTTTACTTCAAGAGGCTGTTGCGCCTTGACCGTCATTGCCGAATCCAGGCGAGCTGCATATCAGCCGCACCGCCAACGAGTTCGTGCATGCCCCGAACGAGTGCTTCCCACTGCGTCAGGTCGCGCTCGAGACGTTTGATGCCTTTGTCGGTGGGCTTGTAGTACTTGCGCTTGCGTCCATTTTCGGAGGACTGCCAATCGCTTTCGACGAGGCCCTGGGCTTCGAGGTTGTAAAGCAGGGGATAAAGTGTGCTTTGGCCGAGCTTGAGCACGCCGTCCGACCGCTTGCTCATTTCGTTGACCAACTCGTATCCATACATGGGTCGCCGCCGAAGCAGCCGCAGCACTGCCAGCGGTAAGACCCCCTTGAGTAATTCACGTTCCAGTTGCATGATCCAGCGTCCTTATATTATGTATAACATAGTATGCGCCGCATAACTTGCGATGTCAAACATATAGGGTGTTTTTTCGGCTCAGAAGCGAGATTCAACGTCGATTCGATCGATCTTCGCAGGAGGTGGCGCTGGGGATAGGGGCGCGGAGGGGTGCGTCATTTCGCACGATTCGCCGTGTC
>JAUIEW010000361.1 GCA_030429365.1 Phycisphaerae bacterium | reverse complement strand
CCTAAATTATTCTCTGAAAAGAGCTTACTGACGATGCCAATGGGTTCAAACGCCGGCGTCTTGGCTGTACAATGACCGATGCGAATCGGCACACTTGCTCGCCGAAAACACTTCGACATGCCGGGCGATTGGGCGTGTTTTCCATCCTGCGTTTTGAAAACCGAACGCCGGGACGCCCAGCCGGGTGTGCCATCGACCTCAATCGCGATCAGGAAGGAATCAGACCATGAATCGTTCCGTTAGCAGGATGGCGTTTCTTATCGTTGCGGTGTCGTGCGGTCACGTCCTTGCAGTCAATGATATTTACGTCGATGCAGCCGCGAGTCAATTACCGCACGATGGTTCGGATTGGGAGCACGCGTGTCTGCGTCTCGAAGATGCAATGCTTGTCGCGCCGCCCGGGGCGGTTATTCGCATGGCGGCTGGCACGTATAGGCCCACTACCACGGGGTTGAGCGATCCTCGCGATGCGGCGTTTACTTTGCCTTCGGGCATTGTACTAGAGGGCGGGTATTCGGGGGTAGCCGGTATGAATCCCAACGCCCGCGACGTGAATGCGTATGAAACGGTGCTGAGCGGCGACATCGGCGTGCCGGGCGATGACTCGGACAATTGCTATCACGTATTGCAGGCCAGCGGGGTGAGCGACCAAACGATTATTGACGGTGTGACGATCACCGGCGGCAATGCAAACGTACAGGGGGCAAATGGAGGGGGTGGGGGCGTCGTCGTTATCTCTGGTTCGCCGACGATTCGCGATTGCAAGATCCTGGAGAATTCGGCGCTGTATGGCGGCGGGATTTTTAACGATGGCGGCCAACTGACGATCGAGCGCGTCACGTTTGAGGGCAACGTCGCAATGGCATCGGGTGGAGCACTTTACAACAATGCGGTGTTTGGCGCCCCCGGCGTCAGCGTGATCGACTGCTTGTTCGATGACAACTCGGCATTCAGCAACGGTGGAGCTGTTCGCAATTGGGACAGCACCGCGACGTTTCTTACATGCACGTTTACAGCCAACCATATCCGATACGGTGGAGCGGCTGTCGCGAACGGCGGCCAGGGTGAACAACAATTCGTGCGATGCGCTTTCGAATCCAACCGTGCGGACACGTTCTTTGCGGCAAACAACTGCTATGGCGGAGCGATGCACAGCACGGACAACACCGAACAAGTTCTGCAAAGCTGTCTGTTTAAAGGAAACCGGGCGATCGCGAGCTTGCCGGCGCTGAGTCATGGCGGAGCGATTGCGACCAGTGATGACGCCGAACTTACCGCGATCAATTGCACATTGGTGGACAACGATGCCAACTTCGGTAACGGGATTTATGCCGAAGATCAAAGTGACTTGACCTTTCGGAACACGGTTGTGTGGAACGGCGGCAACGAAATCGTCACCGACGGTGCGGCGACGGTGGATGCAACATATTCCATCGTCACGGGCGGCATACCCGGTAGCGGCAACTTAGCCGACAACCCGCTGCTTGTAGACGGTCGTCCGCAAGCTGGTTCCCCTTGCATCAATGGTGGCAATCCGGGTTTTGTGTCACCGGTCGATCGTGACCTCGATGGTCATGCACGTGTGCTCTGTGGTCAGACGGACATCGGTGCGTTTGAATTTGGAATCGGTGATTTCAACTGCGATGAATTGGTCACGCTTGTCGATTATGCCAACTGGTCAGATTGCATGACCGGACCGGATGCTGGGCCATATATCTCGGGTTGTGTCGCATTCGACTTTGAATTTGACGCCGACGTCGATCTAGACGATTTCGCAGAGTTGATGATTACCCTGGGCGAATAGATTTCGCTTGATCGCCGCACAAAAAAAGAGGAGCCGCCCAATTGAGCGGCTCCCCTCGTTCCTCCTTAAAGCATTGTAAGCGATGCATGCGGGTCGATGTGGGGGATACCCGCAGGCTTCGGGAGTTTACTTGCGGCGACGGGCACGACCCGTCTTGAGACCGCCGAACCCGAGCATCATCATCGGGATCATTCCAACCATGCCGGCCCCGCAGAAACCGTTGCTCTCTTCCTTCTGATTCTGCTCGCCATCGTTGTCCTGGTTTTCCTGCTGATCCTGATTGTTGTTCTCGTCGATGTCGCCATCGTTGTTGTCGAGGTCTTCGTCATCAAGCTGATCTTCATTGTTCTGCTGGTTCGGATCATCCTGATCGTCCTCTTCAAAATCGTCCTGTCCAAGATCGTCGTTTCCGGTCTGACCCTGATCGTCTTGTTCGTCGATCTGGCACGGACCTTCATGAGCGACCGTCGTACCTGCGTTTGAGGCGAAGCAGCTGTTGCTGTAGGTTTTGCCATCGGTGCCGCAGACCGGTTCGAAGTCGGTGGTGCATTCGAGTTCTTCGTCTTCCTCGTCGCATTCACCGTCGTAGTCGATCGCCATACCGGCTTCGTCGGCGTGGCATGAGCTGCTGTACGTCAGACCGTCGACACCGCAGACCGGCTCGTAAACATCCGGGCACGCCAGTTCTTCCTCTTCGCACTCACCGACGTAGTCAACCAGGGTGCCGGCGGCTGACACTTCGCAACTGTTCTGATAGGTCACACCGTCCATCCCGCATACCACTTCGTCAATCTCGCAGATTTCCACGTCGCAGGCGTCGCCCAGGCCGTTGTTGTCGCTATCGAGCTGATCGGCATTGGCGTCGTCCGGGCAGTTGTCGCAGTCGTCGATCCAGCCGTCACCGTCGGTGTCGAGTTCGCACTCATCGGGGACGTCGTTGAAGTTGCAATCTTCCGAGTCGCCGTTGTCGATGTCATCAAGGTCGTCGACGTTGTTGAAGTTGCAGTCGGTGATCTCAACCTCTTCAGCCAATACCGAGGTGCGGAAGTCGCAGCGGAATGTTCCGTTTGCATTCTGCGTATTCTCAGCATTGCCGAAGATGAACATGGTCGCCGTCACAAATCCGGTACGCTGGGGGACGACCTTCATGCGGAACAGACGTGAACCACCGGGACCAATCGTGGGTGCGGGGGGCTGATTGATCAAGGAGTAGCCGTCAAGCGGACCCGAGTTAAGCGAAACAGCTTCCGGGACATCGAGGACCAAATTCTCATCGCCGACGTTGGCGACGAAAAACGTAACGAGTTGCTCGTCGCCGATTGTCATTTCCGTCAGGTCCTGCGTCTGGCCGGCGCCTTCGGGAAGGATGACTGAATTCTGTACGCCATCTGCATCGGTGATGATCGCGGTGACTTCGATTTCCGGACCGGCCAGCGCGACCGATGCCGACATGCCCAAGGCTGAAACCAATCCCAAACACAACTTGCGAACCTTGCTTGATGAAAGAAACATGGGGAGCTCCTTAACGTGAATCCTGAGTTTGTTTTGTTCTGCCGACCCACCCTGAATCGGCCTGTCGTTCTGACAAGGGGCTATTGGGCAAAACTGTGCAGAACCTTTCAGGCAAGTGGGGAATTGCTTGGAATTGACTGATTTCAGCGTGATAAGACGGTGTTTCGGCAGGGCCGTTTTGGGGACAGTATCCGCCCCGCAATGCGGGTGGGGGAAGGGCTTTAACAGTCAGCCCTGCAGCGGTGCTCCGCAGAATCAATTTCGCATGTCAGGAATTCAGTCCGGATGCGACCAAGC
>JAUIEW010000360.1 GCA_030429365.1 Phycisphaerae bacterium | reverse complement strand
ACGGTTTCTTTGACGCCGCGCTCGCCACGGGCGTGCTCGATTCATTGTTTGATCCGGACGGCGTTGTCGAAGAAATTCACCGCGTGCTGAAACCCGGAGGCACTTTAATCATCAGCGTGCCCAACCTCGCCTGCCTGAGCAATCGAACATTGATGCTATTGGGAAGTCCGCCGTGGCAAGTGTTGTCCAGCGCTCGCGTCGGCCTCGGCACCATCCGCCATTTCAACATGGCCGCTCTGACCGAACTGCTGCAAAAAAAAGGATTCACGGTCACGCATCGAGAATCCAATGCCGTGGTGTTCCCCTTCGTTCGGTTCGGATTCCGGCGCTTCCCGATTCTCAGAAATGTTTTTGGCAACCCCGGCACCTGGGATCGCAAGCGCATTTTCTTCTGCCGAACGCTCGCCAAGCTATTCCCCAACCTCGGCGAACGCTTGCTGGTCGCCGGCGTCAAGAAGTGACCAACCAATCGGCTTTACTCACCAAGCAAGAACGCCACAGCCTTTTCGACCACCTCATTCGCATCGTGGTCGTATAGCAATATGTGATTGCTTCGACTCAGCGTGACAAACTCTTTTTTGATCGATGCAATGCGATCGAAAGCCTGTCGGCTGTGGTCGTAGTCGGCGACTTGATCACCGGTCGAGTGAAACCAAAGCGCCTCAGCGGTCACTTGCGGGGACTGCTTCATGGCCATCCGACCAATCTGAACGAGGTGTTTGACGCACTTCGTTGGAATGAACCGGTATTGCGGATGCGCGCCATATCGGCGCCGGCCGTCTCGATCGTTGATGAACCCGACACGGGGTTTCTTGACGTACCCAAGCACCGACTCAAGCCGCCGAGCCCACGTTTCCGGCTGACCGAAGTAATACCAACGCGGGCGCACCCGAAAATAAGGATTGAGCATCACCAACCTGCAGACTGGATTCTCCGACGCAACGATAAGCGACAACGCCCCGCCCATCGAAAACCCCACCACGGCGACCCGTGCGTGGTTGGCGGCCAAGTCCGCGTAACCCGAGCGAGCGGCATCGAGCCATCGGGCCATGTCCGCATGTTTCATTTCACGTGGGCTGGTGTCGTGACCGGGCAGCGTAATCGCGCGGTGCGGTTTGCCGGCGCGCTCAAGCGCATCAGAGATGGGGCGCACGTCGTGCGGTGTGCCGGCAAAACCATGTATCAAGAGAACGGCGTCGGGCGTGCTCACGTTTTCGGCAAGACGAGAACGACCCCGGAGCGTAACACGTCGGGGTTCTTGATGACGTCCTTGTTTAGTTCGTAAAGTTCCTTCCAGCGCGCTGTCGCGCCCAGTTGTTTTTCGGCGATGCTGGTCAAGCTGTCGCCGGCCTTTACGACATACGTTCGACCTGTCGGTGTCGCGTCAACTTTCAAACCAGCGCTGGCACGAGCGCGTGCTGATGAATCTTTGGGCAACTCTGGAATGCGAATCTCCATACCGACGCGCAAACGCTTTGGATCTTTGACGTGCGGGTTCGCCCGCATCAAAAAACCGGCATGACTTTGACTGCCATAATAAACTTCGGCGAGCAGCGTGAAGCTGTCACCGGGTTGGACGATGTACCGCTCGCTGCCATCCATGTTGACTTTGGCGTCGACGGTCTTGGCATCCTTCCTCTTGCCGCTCTTTGCAGCACTGCGATCGTTGGACGAAGCGATCTTCGCGCCCGTGTCTTTCGACGACGATGTCGTGTCTTTTGCAGCGATGGGATCCTTCTTTGCGTCAGATGCTTTATCGCTGGATGTATCCTTCAGCGCATCATTGCCTTTCTTGGCGTCGGCTGACGCAATCGGCGGAATGGCCTGGCTTTTTGGCTTGGCCATGTTTGCAAGACCATCAGTGACATGATCAAGACCATCTGCCGGCTTGACGAGTCCGCCCGCATCCTTCGACGAATCTGCTCGACCGGAACGCTTCGATTGGTCGCCGGAGTTTTTTGCGGATGCGAGCCGATCTTTTGTTGAGTCGGTCTTCGTCGTGCGCTTGGGCGTATGCGATTTGTTGGTCGAACGCGGCTTGGTACTGCGGGGTGCTCGCTTCTTCGTGTCGCGACTTGCAACCGAAGATTTTGGTGTTTTCTTTTTCTTGTCTATGGCGGTCTTGTCGCCGGACTTGGCGAGCGGGATGGTCGGTTCAGAACTCTTCTTACTCGAGTAGTACCAACCAGCAACGATGACCACGCCCAGCGCCAATACCAAACCGGCTTTTACGTCCTTGCGCATCGCTCGATCCTTCATTAGGTCCCGGGTGGCGGCCGACTCCATCGCGAAGTGACGCGGCCCAAAGACGGATGCATGTGATTGACAGGCACAATCCATTTAAAGACCGAAACAAGTCCGATCCGTGCCCACTAGCGGAGCCCGCAGATGCCCCACCTTCTCCAAATGTAAACCGCGCAAGCGAAGCGGTCAAGAATGCGTTTCGGGCAGTTCACTGTCCAAACTCTCCGCATTCATCCAGCCGGTCGTTTCTGCGTGGTCCAAAAGAAAACCGGCGCGGGCTTGAGCCCGCGCCGGCAACTGGTTTCAACATCAGATTTCACAGCCGAGCTGAGACGGCAACACTGTCTCGGCCCTCGGCCAGCCCCCATCGTCTAGGCAGGGGCTGCGCCTTTATTGATGCTGCGGCGTTCCACGCTGACAGCAAAAATAAACAAGGCAGCCATGATCACCGCGACAACTGCAACGAACATCCGATTGTCAAAAGTCGCGAATGCAATGCCAACAGCGCCCAGGCAGACCAGAATGTAGATGATCATGTGCAGCAACGGGCGATTCTGCAGCAGTGGTGCTGCAATGCCGACCGAACTGTAGGTACCGATCAACACACCGCAGAGCAGCGCGAAACTGAATCCATGCACGCCCGGACCGCCCATGAAGAACAAGAACACAACCGCAAACAACGTCGTGACTGAGGTCAGCAACGTACGCGACAGTGTCATGTTGATGCTGTTGTTGATCATGTTGGCCGACAGCTTGTTGAGTTTGCCGCGATTCTCGCGAATTCGGTCGAATACAACGATGGTATCGTTCAGGCTGTAACCGACGACCGTCAGAAGCGCTGCAATCATCGCCAGATCGATCCTGAAATCGCCGATTCCGATGATGTCAGCCGCTGTAATGATGCCCAGGGTGATCGACACGTCGTGAACCAGCGCCACAATCGCCGCCAAGCCATACTGCATCGTACCGAACCGAATCCAGACATAGGCCACGATCGCCCCAAGCGCCAGGACCAACGCGATAATCGCCCGCTGCTGGGTCTGTGAAGCAACCTGCGGGGCAAACTGGACGACTTTTCGCAGCGACTTTTCAGCACTGAGGGCTTCGACCGCCTGTTCAAGTTCGGGCTTGGCCAGCGAATCTTCCCATTGCGTGACGTCATCCGAATACATGAAATTGTCGTCCACAACGATCTGGGCGATGCATGAATAGAGCGGTGCACCGTTTTCGTCCTCGCCGGCCAACTTCAGCCCCACCACTTCGGGCTCGCGCGAATCATATTTTTCAAACTGCGGTTGGAGGCGCATGTCGCGGAATCGCGCCCGGACCTGCTCGTCTGTTTGCGGTGGATCCAATTGGTCGAACACAAACA
>JAUIEW010000051.1 GCA_030429365.1 Phycisphaerae bacterium | reverse complement strand
ATATCCTTCGATTTGGAGCTTCGATTCCTTCGCGCGGAGAAGGACTTTAAGGTAGCAGAGACCGAAATGCGCAATGCAGAGCGCGCCCTGCACATCCTTGGGCTTACTGACGAACAAACTGTGGCGATCACAAAACATGGGGATGAGATCGACATCGACATCGCGCGCGCAACTTTGCCCAGCCCGATATCCGGCGTCATCGTTGACCGTCACCTAACGCGCGGGGAACTCGTGAGTACTGAGACTCGGCTCTACACGATCGCCGACCCCTCCAACGTTTGGGTCATGGGACGCGCTTACGAACGCGATATTCGCTTCCTCAAGCCAGGACAGAAGACAACGGTTCGCCTCGACGCATTCCCCGGAAAGCGCTTCGAGGGGCAGGTCGAATATGTGGCTAGCCAATTGGATACCGACACGAGAACGGTCGAGACTCGAATCGTTCTGCCAAATCTCGACGGCCGGCTCCGTCCCGGCATGTTCGGGACGGTCGTGATCCATATCGGAAATGGAACCAACGGGGCATCGCAAGAGGGCAAACTCGTACCTACGGCGTCCTTGCAGCGAGTCAAAGGCGGATTCGTTGTGTTTCAGGCCGCGGGGCCTGGTGAATACAAACTCGTTGCGGTTCAGGTTCTTGGGAAATCCAGGGAATTCGCCGAGGTGACGGGCGCGATCTCGATTGGCGACAAGGTAGCCGTCGGTGACACGTTCGTGCTCAAGTCTGAAATCGGCAAAGAAGAAATGGGTGGCGGCCACTCACACTAATATGACAGCGCTACTTCGCGATTCGATCAGTCATGGTGCCACCAGAACGCGAGTCGGTTCCGAGACCGACCCTTCCCGGCGGTGCCAAGAATGTCGGGTGGCAGGAAAACCAGCGCTGTCACACTAACGGAGCTACTGTGTCAAAAATCATCGATTTTTCACTGAATAATCGTTTTCTGATTCTCGTTCTTTGGTTCATGGTCGTGCTCGTAGGCTTGGATTCGGTGACCAAACTTCCGATGGATGCTGTCCCGGACGTGACCAACGTTCAGGTACAAATCCTGGCCAACTCCCCCGGGCTTCCTCCGGAGGAGGTCGAGCGGTTTATCACCTTCCCGGTCGAAACCTCGATGAGCGGCCTTCCAGCAATCGAAGAGGTTCGCTCTGTGTCGAAGTTTGGGTTGTCGGTCGTCACGGTCGTTTTCGAAGAAGGCACCGACATTTACTGGGCGCGCCAGCTTGTAGGCGAGCGGCTTGTCGAGGCCCGCGAGCAGATTCCTGAAGGCTACGGTGAACCCGAAATGGGACCGATCTCAACCGGCCTTGGGGAAATCTACCAGTTCGAGGTGCGCGGTGAAAACCACACGCCGATGGAGCTTCGAACGATCCTCGACTGGTATGTCAACTACCAACTTCGCAGCGTCCCCGGCGTCGTGGAGATTAACGCTTTCGGTGGCGAATTGAAGACCTATCAGGTCACACTCGACCCCGACCGCCTGGCTGCCCTGGACATCCCCGTGGGCGACGTTCTCGCTGCGCTGCGGGACAACAACCGAAACGTCGGCGGCGGGTACATTGAGCATCATGGCGAGCAATACCTGATCCGCGGCGAGGGGTTGGTTGAAACGCCAAACGACCTAGGCAACATCATTGTCAAGCATGACGCCGACGCGGGTACGCCCATCTTCGTCAAGGAAATCGGGACGGTCGAGTTCGCACCGATGATTCGCCAGGGCGCGGTGACGCGCGACGGGAATCATGAAGCCGTCGTCGGAATCGTGATGATGCTTATGGGGGAGAATTCTCGAGTCGTCTCGCAAGCGGTTGACGAGAAAATCGAGGAACTTAAGCAGTTCCTGCCCGAGGGTGTCACGATCGACACGTTTTACAACCGAACAGAGCTCGTGGACCGAACCATCAAGACCGTCGCTTGGAACCTGGCGGAAGGCGGTCTTCTTCTTCTGCTTGGCAATCTGCGCGGCGGTCTGATCGTCGCTTCATCCATTCCGTTGTCCATGATGGTTGCGTTTATCGCGATGCGGATCACGGGGCTCAGCGGTAACCTCATGAGTTTGGGGGCGATCGACTTCGGAATCATCGTCGATGGGTCTGTCGTAATGATTGAGAACGTCGTACGTGTTCTTCGGGACCGTCGGAAGGACTCTGGATCCCACATAGAAGCGGTTCGCAATGCGTGTCGCGAAGTGGCACGTCCTGTCGCGTTCGGCGTGATGACCATTACGATTGTGTATCTCCCGATCATGGCATTGCGTGGGATTGAAGGGAAGATGTTCCGCCCGATGGCGCTGACCGTCGTTTTTGCTTTGATTGGATCAATGATCTGCGCTTTGACGCTGATGCCGGTCTTGGCATCGTTGTTCCTCAAGAAAGTTACGGAGAAGGAACCCATCCTGTACCGTTTCGCAAAGCGCCTGTACTACCCGCTGTTGGAAAAAATTATGGGGTACAAGGCGCGCGTGTTCGGCGGCGCATTCGCAGTGTTTCTTGCCAGTATGTGCTTCGTGCCATTCATGGGTGCGGAATTCATGCCCCGCCTCGATGAGGGTGCAATTGCACTGCAAATCTGGCGGCTTCCAAGTGTCTCACTGGAGAAATCGAACGAGATCAGTCTTCATGCGGAACGTGTTCTCAAGGAGGAGTTTCCTGAAATCGAAACAGCCGTGTCTCGAACGGGGCGGGCCGAAATCGCAACCGATCCGATGGGCGTGGAAATCAGTGATACCTATTTGATTCTCAAAGACAAATCGACGTGGCGCTTTGATACGAAAGCGGCGCTGGTTGAGGCAATCGACGAAACCCTGATGGCAAAGGTGCCCGGGGCGATTTTTAGTTACTCCCAACCCATTGAGCTGCGAGTTTCGGAGCTGATTTCCGGCGTCCGGAGTGATATTGGGATCAAAATATACGGCGACGACCTGGAATTGATGAAGCAGAAGGCGGACGATGTCGTGCGGCTAGTTAGTCGCGTACAGGGTGCTGCCGATGTCAAGGCGGAACAAGTCATTGGCTTGCCGACGATGCGCATCCGGATTGATCGCGACGCCATCGCGCGATACGGGATCAACGCTGAGAATATCCTCGAAGTCATTGAGTCGATCGGTGGTAATCAAGTCGGCACTGTACTCGAGGGTCAAAAGCGATTTGCGCTTCAGGTACGCTTCGGTGATAGCGTTCGCGCCGATCTCGACCGAATCCGCGATCTGAAGATCGCCGGGCCAGCGAAAGCCGATGGGGCTCCTCGATTGATCCCGCTCTCACAGCTTGCATCCATCGAAATCGAGGAAGGCCCAGCGCAGATTAGCCGCGAAAACATCAGTCGGCGGATCACCGTCGAAGCCAATGTCCGCGGGCGCGACCTCGCCTCATTCGTCGCCGACGCTCAAGAGGTCTTGCGTGCCGAACTCGATCTGCCGTCCGGTTGGTACATCGATTGGGGCGGACAGTTTGAGAATCTTCAAGAAGCATCGAAACGCCTGGCTGTCCTGGTTCCCATGGCGCTGCTTTTGATTTTCGTCCTACTCTACACGATGTTTGGCACGTCGCGACTTGCCTTGCTGATTTATTTGAACGTGCCGTTAGCGATCACCGGCGGCGTAATCGCTCTTGTGGTTCGCGGCTATCCATTCTCAATCTCAGCCGGTGTGGGATTCATCGCGCTGAGCGGCATCGCGGTGCTTAACGGTGTCGTTCTGGTCTCGTACATCCAGGAGAAACGCAAGACAGGCATGTCACCGGAAGAGGCTGCCCGGCACAGCGCCCGTGTTCGTCTTCGGGCGGTGCTGATGACTGTCGTGACCGATGCCTTCGGATTTCTTCCGATGGCCGTGTCCAGCAGCGCGGGCGCCGAAGTTCAACGTCCCCTCGCCACGGTGGTCATCGGCGGGTTGGTGACATCGACCTTCTTAACCCTCTTCGTCCTGCCCACGGTTTACCGTTGGTTTGACCCCGGCGAGAAGGAAGTAGAAATCTGAAGCAGAGGTCATGTGGAGAACATTCAATGAAAGAAATCAAAGCAATTGTCAGGCAACACCGGTTGGATGCCGTGCTTAAGGCCTGGCACGCTCGTTCGGAGCTTCCCGGAATAACAGTGTCTTATGTGCGGGGCTTCGGTCGAACCGTTGGTCGCACGAAGTCCGAAGACGCGCCCGTTCAGCACGGCACTACGGAGATGGTCAAACTGGAGTGCGTCGTCAACGACGAGGATGTTGACACCGTCATCGAGCTAGTTCAGCAAGCGGCACATACTGGCAATGTGGGAGACGGAAAGATCTTCGTGATTGATGTCGAACAGGCGGTCAAAGTCCGGACTAGCGCCCGATTGGACCGGCTTGAGTAAGCGGACAGGGAACGACTGTGCAGAGTACGCTGGGACGTAGCCCAGGACACTGTTGGAGGACCACCATGAAAAGTCGAGTGGTGAGCATCGTATGCTGTGTGTTGGCAGTCGGCGTGCAAACCGGGTGTGCCGCTCGGACGTACAAGCGGATCGCGTTGACGGCACCGGTGACAGGAGAGCGCGTCACTACGTGCTATGTCCTCGGCAGCGGTGGCAGTCAGATTCTTTCTGCCGGGGTTAAGCAGGTCGATGAACGGTGGCTTCATACCGGTCGTATGCGCGGCTCTCCGCCACTTCCACCGTCAAGCAGAACCCTGCGCATCGAGGCGATCACCGACGATGAGTCTGTCGTTTTCTCGGACACTGGTACGGCGTTACCGGCAAACCCAGGAGTCCGTAAGAAAAGCCGCTTTGCGATCTTTGGCTTTGAGATTCCTGACCCGGACGGCTTCGATCACCTGCATCTGGCACTCATCTCGCTCGGTGAGCGTGATTTGCACCTGCGAGCGCGTGGGGCAGGGCGATGAGGATATCTCGAATGGGAGCGTGTTGGTCATTGGCGGAGTGCTCGTAACGGTTTCCTTAGACGGTACCGGCGTTCACGGGTGACCGGCAGTGGAATCACGTTGCGATCGCCGACCATAGGACTCCGCTTCCGTCGGCCGGTTCGCGCGCCAGATGTATCAACACGTGCAGTGGCCCAAGGAGTCCGCCACGATTTGAGGGTACCGTGATGAAAAAGTCCACCGAACGCAAGATGTGTCTCGCCGTGGGCGTGATGGTTGGTGTCCAAGTTGTCGGAGTCATGATCATCCTGATCTCTAACGCCGTGCATAAGCATCGCTACCACAGGGACTTACTGGCTACCAAGGCGCTGGAACTGAGGTTCGCCGGTCCCGATAATATGGAATTGCAAGATCCACATGCGTACACGCGTAAGGAAGGACTGATCGTGAGCGGATGTCTCAACAGCATCCCGTCGGGGGCCGAGCTCGCCGCTACCGAGGTTGATGTCAGATTGTTGTCCGCGAAGGGGGCTGTCCTTCATGAAACATCGATACGTGATTTATCGCAGTGCAAACGCGGAGGGGCACATTTTAGCACAGAGATCCCTCAGATGCCATCGGATGGATCAGTGTTGAGCATCATCGCGTTCGCCAGTCAGACAGAGGCTTCAGGACGAGAACCTACCTCGCCCGATCCCGGTGGCTGACAAAAGGAGATGGTCCTGCCTGTGTTGTTGTCCATCCGAGATACGCACGCGGCGCGGTTTTTTTCGCCGCGTCATTCTGTTCGGTTCTGCGTTCCCGGGCTGGTTGGCTGAAGAGTGAGGTTCGCATGCGCACTAGTGGACAAGCTGCAACATCACTACGTGTGGTGCATCGGAAGCGCGCCGAGGTGGTCCTTGGTCTGCTGTCTGCTGCCGTGGTTTTGTGCGCGGTCGTGTTTCACGAGGACATCCCGGCATGGAGGACCGCTGGGACACCCCACGTGCCGAGTCTGTGGGCGGTCATCCCGTTCGCCGGCCTGCTGCTTTCGATTGCGACACTCCCGTTGGTTCCCTTGGCCAAGGCTTGGTGGGAGAGCAACAGTAGCAAGCTTATACTCGCGCTATCCTTTTCCGCGGTCGCTATGTCGTACTATCTCTTCAGCCAGGGCTGCGAGAGAGCGCTCACCACACTGGAAAACGCGTTGCTCGATGAGTACGTTCCGTTCATCGTGTTACTATTCTCATTGTACGTAATCAGCGGCGGCATATCGCTAAAGGGGGACTTGGCAGCTCGTCCTGGAACGAATACGGTTCTGCTGGGCGTTGGAGCCGCGATTGCCAGCTTCGTCGGCACGACTGGTGCGAGCATGCTGCTGATCCGCCCTCTGCTGCAAACCAACTCGGAGCGGAAGCATGTTAAACACACGGTCATCTTTTTCATCTTCCTAGTGAGCAACATCGGTGGATGCCTTCTGCCGATTGGTGACCCACCGCTGTTTCTGGGCTATCTCAAAGGCGTAGGGTTCCTCTGGACGCTGGGATTGTGGCCCCAGTGGTTGGCTACGTGCGCGATTCTGCTAACGGTGTACTATTGTTGGGATCGCATCGCCTATCGAAAGGAAACACCGCGGGACATCGCGCTCGATGAGACGCAACGAACGAATTTTACGCTGTCGGGCAAGCTGAATCTGCTGTGGCTTCTTGGGGTGGTTTTGTGTGTGGCACTGGTCAAGCCCGGCGAGAGGTTCTTGGGGCTGGGGATCGAACCCTTCCCACTCATGCGCGAGCTGCTGATGCTTTGTCTGGCTGCTCTGTCTCTGCGGTTCACCCGAAAGAAGATCCGTACGGATAACGAGTTTAACTACCATGCGATTCTGGAGGTCGCGGCGCTTTTCATCGGAATTTTCGTTTGCATGCAGGCGCCCATCGAGATTCTTCGGGCGAACGGTAATTCTCTGGCCGCAGCACTAAGCTCACCCGCGCGTTTCTTTTGGGCGACCGGCGCTTTGTCGAGTTTCCTGGACAACGCTCCGACCTACGTTGTGTTCTTCGAAACGGCTGCAACGATGACACCGGAGAGTGCGACCGACGCAGTCAGTCTAGCGGGCGGGGGCACAATCCTCCAGAGCTTACTCGTAGCCATCTCACTCGGTGCGGTATTCATGGGTGCCATGACCTACATCGGTAACGGGCCGAATTTCATGGTCAAGGCTATTGCAGAGCGGTCGGGTGTGCCTATGCCCAGTTTCTTCGGATACATGGCGTATAGCTGCGCAGTGCTGATCCCGCCGTTTATCATAGTCACCTGGATGTTCCTTTGACTCGCAACGGACGAACGACACTGCGTTGTGACTGAGGACATCGCCTGGTGCGAAGACGTCGAAAGGAAGTAGAGCGGCTATGCAGTCTGAGAATAGGAATCATACGACCTTATTTCACGTCGAGGGCATGGACTGCCCCGACGAAGTCGCGGAACTGCGCGAATGCCTGGAGGGTGCCGATGGCATCAGTGCGCTGTCGTTCAACCTGATGCGCGCCAGCCTGACTGTTTCACACAACCCGTCGATAATACGCACGGAGGACATCATCGACCGAGTTCGGAATACCGGGATGCAAGCCTCCGTCGCCGAGGAGTCTTGGCGCCCGCACCGGATCAAAACCACCGTACCGCGCGGGCCTCTTTCGATGTTGGTTGTTGCCGCGGCGGGTACGGTCGTCGGTGCGATTCTGTCTTACGTGCCGGCCACGAAGTTCCACCATACTACTTTGCCTGCCGCTATGGCGTACATCCTTGCCATCGCAGCCGCTTGGCGGTACGTGCTTCCCAAGGCCTATAGTGCGCTAACTCGTCTCAAACTGGACATGAATGTGCTGATGACATTCGCCGTAGTCGGCGCGGTCGGCTTAGGCGAATGGCTGGAAGGTTCGGCAGTGGCCTTCCTTTTCATGGTTTCGCACTTATTGGAGACGTGGAGCGTCAACCGAGCTCGTCGTGCGATTCAGTCGCTCATGGAGCTAAGTCCGCCCAGGGCGCGCGTACTACTGGATGACGGTACCGAAGAGGATCAAGACGTAGAACGAATCCAAGTGGGAAGCAGGATCGTCGTCCGGCCGGGCGAGAAGTTCCCGCTCGATGGGAACATCCTTGAGGGCGAAACCTCGGTAAACCAGGCGCCGATTACTGGCGAAGCCGCCCTCATTTCGAAAGCGCCTGGCGACGAGGTATTCGCCGCAACACTGAACCAGGACGGCGCGGTAACAGTCGAGATCACAAAGCCAGTTGGCGACACCGTGCTTGCTGGTGTAATCCGCCTCGTGGAACAAGCCCAGTCTCAACGTTCGCGCTCCGAACAATTCGTCGATCGATTCGCGCGCTACTACACGCCGGCTGTCGTCGTCGCTGCCGTGGCATTATGCATGATTCCGCCGCTGCTGCTCGCCGCGAACTGGTCCGTCTGGTTCTACCGCTCCCTCGTGCTGCTGGTCATCGCCTGTCCTTGCGCATTGGTCATATCCACGCCGATCTCCATCGTCAGTGCGTTGGCTGCGGCCGCGCGCAATGGCGTCCTGGTGAAGGGCGGAGAGTATCTTGAGGCGATTGGCCGAGCCAAGGCAATCGCCATTGACAAGACCGGTACGCTAACAGCCGGCAAACCTGTCGTGCAAGAGGTGATCCCCGTCAACGACACGCCGAAGGGACGGCTATTGGAGATTGCCGCCGCCATCGAACAGCGTAGCGAGCACACTATTGCCCGAGCCGTCGTCGATTATGCCGGCCAACACGATGTCATGCCGACTGCCTGCCAAGATTATCAAGCTATTCGCGGGAAGGGAGCGCGCGCCTTGGTGAACGGCGATGAGTACCTGATCGGCAGCCATAGGCTTCTGGAAGAGAGCAAGGTATGCACGGACGAAATACACCGGATCATGACGGAGCATGAAGATTGTCAGCATACGACAGTCGGACTCGCTTCAACCCGTGAACCGCTCGGAGTCATTCTTCTGGCCGATGGACTTCGCGCGGAGGCCAAACAAGCCATACGAGGTCTGCGCGAGACTGGCGTCGAGAAAATTGTCATGTTGACCGGCGACAACGCGGGGACGGCGAAGGCGATCGCCCAAGAATGCGGCGGCATTGAGTACCGTGCCGAGTTGTTACCGACCGACAAGGTCACGGCCGTCGAAGAGCTTTGTCGTTCTCACAAGCACGTCGTAATGGTGGGTGACGGAATCAACGATGCCCCCGCGCTTGCTGCGGCGACGGTCGGTGTAGCTATGGGGACCGGTGGGACGGACGCAGCGTTGGAAACCGCGGACATCGCCCTAATGACGGACGACCTTCGCAAACTTCCGTGGTTGTTGCGGCACAGCCGAGCAACGAGAAACATCATCGTCCAGAACATTGCGTTCTCACTCGGCATCAAGGCTGTGTTTCTGGTGCTGGCGATTCCTGGCCTAGCCAATCTCTGGATGGCCATCGCAGCTGACGCTGGTGCTTCACTTCTTGTAACCTTCAACGGTTTGCGATTGCTACGAAAACCCGCCAGTAAAACGAACGGACAAACGCGATCCCTGGGACCAACTGGGCGAGAGGAGCTACACGATGAGACGATCTGAATCTACGTTTGATCGGATGACAAAGGGTATACGCGTTATTCACAATCTAAGGAAGCCACAATGAAACACTTGATAGAGGGTGTCCGTCGATTCCAAGACCTGGCGTACCCGCCGATGCGATCGCTTTTTGAGAATCTTGCCGGTGGGCAGAAGCCGCACACACTGTTCATCACATGCGCCGATTCGAGGATCGATCCCGCGTTGATAACACAGAGTGATCCAGGAGAGATCTTCGTACACCGAAGCCCACGAAACTTGGTGCCTGAGTTCGGGGATGCGACCACCAGCGAAGCTGCGAGTATTGAGTATGCCGTTCAAGTGTTGGGCGTGGCCGACATCGTGGTTTGTGGGCATAGTCAATGCGGTGCGGTGGCCGGTCTCGCGAACCCAGAATCGATTTGGGGTCTGGATCACGTCGCTAACTGGTTGGAGCACGCAAACGAAGCGACACGCGCTGCGAAACACTTCGAACGCGACTTTGATGACTCCTTGACGGTATTGTCAGGGGGCAATGTCGTTGCACAACTTGATAACTTGCTGGGCTGCCCATTCGTGAAAGAACGAGTCGCGTCCAAGAGCCTGAGCCTGCATGGATGGGTATACGTGATCGAGACCGGCGATATTTGCGTCTATCAATGGAGTGTCAACCGTTTTGTATCCCTGGGCAGCCTTGAGGAATAGATTCATTCGGAGGAATCCAGGCAGCCTTGATAGGATAGGGATGAAATTCGGAACAAATAGCGCAACGACAAACGAGAGGGTGAACATGCAGCAGGAACTGAATGGCGTGACGTTGAAAGAACGATGGAAACGAGATTTTCTAGCATCAGGGGTGGTGTTCCTGGTCGCGCTTCCCTTGTGCATGGGCATTGCCGTAGCGTGCGGGGCTCCGGTGATGACGGGAATCATCACCGGTATCGTCGGAGGTATCCTTGTCGGCCTGATGGCGGGCTGTCCGCTACAAGTCAGTGGTCCAGCCGCCGGTCTGATTGTCATTGTGGCCGAGATCATCCGCGCCCATGGCATGGTCGGATTGGGCATGACGGTGTTTCTTGCTGGTGTGATCCAGTTGGTCGCTGGTTTGCTTACACTGGGGCAGGTGTTTCGCGCGGTTGCGCCAGCGGTCATTCATGGCATGCTGGCCGGCATCGGTGTGCTGATTTTTGCGAGTCAGTTTCACATGATGGTGGACGAGGTGCCCGGGGGAAGTGGATTGGTGAACTTGACCACCATACCGCAAGCAATCTGGAAAGGGTTAATTCCCAGCGAAGGCGAGGTGCATCATTGGGCGGCACTAATCGGCGTACATACGATTCTCATTATCGTGCTCTGGAAGACGCTGGCGCCGAAGCGAGTCAGATTCATCCCCGCACCGTTGGTGGCAATCATACTCGCTTCCGGTGCCGCGAGCGTGTTTGCGTTGCCTATTCGGTATATCGACGTGTCGGATCGGTTGTGGGAAGCTGTGACGTTGCCGACAATGTCCAGCTTCCAGTCCCTATTCAGCGCCCCTATCCTGACCGGCGCTCTGACCGTCGCATTGGTGGCAAGTGCGGAAACACTGCTATGCGCAACTGCAGTGGACAAACTGCAGACTGGCAGCCGGACCAATTACGACAAGGAACTACGCTCGCAGGGTGTGGGCAATATGGTCTGTGGTCTGCTGGGAGCGTTGCCGATGACGGGCGTCATCGTGCGAAGTAGCGCCAACGTGCAGGCCGGCGCGAAAACGCGAAATTCCGCGGTTATGCACGGTATCTGGTTGCTCGTTTTTGTGGCGCTGCTGCCGGGCATACTAGGCTCGGTGCCAACATCCGCCCTCGCGGCGCTCCTCGTGTTCACTGGCTACAAACTGGTCAACATCAATGCGATCAAAGAGCTCCTTAAGTATGGTAAGAGCGAAGTCGCGATCTATTTCGTTACGCTGGGCACGATCGTTTCGTTCGACCTACTCAGTGGAGTCTTGGCAGGGATCACTCTTTCCGTCGCGAAG
Organism: Phycisphaerae bacterium; assembly: GCA_030429365.1. Classification (GTDB taxonomy): domain Bacteria; phylum Planctomycetota; class Phycisphaerae; order UBA1845; family UBA1845; genus UBA1845. The sequence continues at coordinate 11,740 of JAUIEW010000051.1, read as the reverse complement.
CTCATCTTTGTTTTTTCGCGACTGAGCGTGCGGGTTGAGCTCGATCATGACGAGAATCGCACGGTCATGTATCTCGACGGCGCTGCTACATTTCTTCGTCTACCGCGTCTCGCGACGGCGTTGGAGCGTGTGCCTCCAGACACCGAGTTGCATGTTCATTTCGAGAACCTCGCGTATATCGATCACGCCTGTTTGGATTTGCTGATGAATTGGGAGAAGCAACACTTAAGCACAGGAGGTCAACTCGTTATTGACTGGGATTCTCTAGCGGCCAAATTCCATGAAATGGGCCAGGCGGCCCCAAGGGAAAAGGACTTGGGGAAGCCATCGGAAGATTTGAACATTGAGCCCCGGCCCAATGTTGCCGTAGTCAGATGAATTCTGAAGGAGAAACACTATGTTCATTCATAAACGTGTAGGGGTAGCAACAATTTACTTAGTGACTCTGAATTTCATTCGGCGTCTGGTTGTCAAAGTGCATCAAGGGCACAGCCCATCGCTGTTGCAGAAACCGAATCAAGGGAAAGCGCTTCGAAGAGTCCCAAGATGCGCACCAAGCGTAGCTTCAAGTGTGAAACGCGAGTCGTGCACAGACAAAGCACAAACTCACAAGACCGGTAATACGCAATTACGCTTTGGTGTCGATGGCTTGCCTCGCTAGATCGGTGTGCGCCGAGACATCCGCACGTTGTTCGTCAAGGGCCGGAGCGTGCGGGACGTGAGCGACACCGTCGCTGTTCTGCAGCGACGGTTGTCCGGGCTTGCGCAAGGCGTTGATCCGCATGCCTTGCGTCCACGCAACCCCAGCATCAACTCGTCGCGTGGCAACAAGCCGTTTGGAAACTTCAGCACCACCGGACCGTTCGGAAGCCACAGGGAACGAATTACTTCCCAGGCGACACGGACGAAGGCGACATCGCGCGAAACCTGTTCTATTCCGCAACGCGATACCACTCCACGTTGACTCTTATGAATGGGGCACCTGGAACCAATCAAATGGGCGACTTCGCCTCAGTGCTCCGATGGCACTACACCGATCCGCTCGATGAGTTCGAGAGACGCAGCAATCACGCGATCTGCAGTTCGAGCTTGAATCCAAGTTTCTTCACGAACAACCGAGACGCCTACGTCGATATGCCATATTTTGCGTGGTCGGTATTCGGTGGTGGCAACAACGACAGCACGCTCTTCGTGGGCGGTGCCGCAGCGGGTGATGGTCGATCATCTGTGTTGGGGGATTTCGGGACCGTAATAGTTGGTGGTGCGATTTCACCGTCGCAGGCCGTGCTCCTCGAAAAATCGGTGCCGATCCCACCTGCGCCCTCCAAACACTCGCGCAGCTCGGCGATCTCATCGCGACTGTCCATGCCCTCTATGTGGAATGTTGCCTTTCGCGATTTCGGCCGCTCCTTCATCTGGTCCGCGTCTCAATCAGATTACGTTCGGGTACTCCGGCCGACGCTGGACCAGCCGTTTCTGTGAGATTCTGAGGCGTGCAGACCGATTCGTCGCACTCGACGTGCAGGGCATGAGCGTTTTCATGAGCTCCTGAACACCCGCATCCCGATAAACTCAGGACAAGGCTACAGATTGCCAACGCTGCTTGTTTGCGGCGGGTCGGTTGGTAGGTCTTTCGATTCATGACTCTCACTCCTTCAAACCAGAGATTCGCACCGGACCATTTCGGCCACGCAGGTGCATGAGGCGAACGACAGCCCTGGTAGGGGGAGACACCCGAAACCGTGTTTCAAACCTAGCATGTCGAACGCGCGAGCTACGACGCAACCGGCGAACAGCTTGACGTTTCTCAGCAATCGGCTGGCCGTTCGCTGAGAAAATCGTAACCTGGAGTTCTCCAGGCTTAAAAGAACGTCGCACGTATCCGATGACAACTAACTCCTCGCCTTCTTGAGAAACATGAATGTCTCGCCAATAGCCACGCTTTTCGGGAACTCGTTCCAAAGCCAGTGTGCCGTCCGAAATAAGGTCGGCTCGTTTCAGGGCACAACCGGAACCGCCCACGAGGGTCAAGCAGATGGCCGCAAGCAAGACCATGCTCTTTCTGCGGACCGGTTTCATCTACCGCCTCCAACCGAGCCGATTGCGGCAACACTCGCGGGCTCTGGTACCGAGTCATCCTGGACGGGTATTTCTGCCGGTTGCTCGGTTGCGATTCGCTTTCGCCCGAACACTTGATAGAGCAGTGGCAGGACGAACAACGTAAGCAGCGTCGAAGTGAGAATCCCGCCGATGACGACCGTCGCCAGGGGACGCTGCACTTCCGCCCCCACACCGGTTGAAATCGCCATCGGTATGAATCCAACTGCATCCGTGATGCCGGTTGCAAGCACCGGGCGGAGCCGCTGCTTTGCCGCTGCGACCACCGCCTCACCCAACGCAAGCTCGTCTTCTCGAAACGAGCGAATCGCTGAGACAAGTATCTGCCCGTTGAGGACCGCGATGCCGGCAAGGGCAATGAAGCCCACCGCCGCGCTCACGCTAAATGGCATCCCACGATGCCAAAGAGCCAACACGCCGCCCACCGCCGCAAACGGAATACCCGTGTAGATGAGCAAGACGTCTCGCAGGTCTTTGAGGCTGAAATACAGAAGAAAGAACACGATGGCGAGCGTGAGCGGAACCACTAAACCAAGACGCACTCTCGCACGTTCAAGGTTCTCAAACTGACCGCCCCAATCGATAACGTATCCCGTCGGTAGTTCGAGTTCGTCGTCAACGCGTTTCTTGGCTTCCTCGACAAACGACGCCATGTCCCGACCCACGACGTTACACTGCACGCGAAGAAGCCGCCGACTCCACTCTCGGTTAATGGTTGAAACGCCTTCCACGTCACGAACCAGGGCGACGTTTTGAAGCGGAACGGTGGGGCCAATCTCCGTTGGAATAAGGGTGCCGGCCAGAAGCTCACTGTCTGCCCGATACGCATCCGGCAACCGCACGACGAGTGGGAATTTGCGTTGCCCTTCAAAGATTTCGCCGACTCTACGCGTGCCAACCGTTTCGATGAAATCGAGCACATTCTTTGCGGGTATGCCGTAGCGTCCGATTTGATTCTGGTCCACCCTGATACGAAGCGTCGGCTGGCCCGTCATTTGGTCAACGGCAATGTCCGATGCCCCGTCAATATCGAGTAGAATCTCTTGCACGCGGTTTCCCAACCGCACAAGCTCCTCGAAATCGTCGCCATAAATCTTGATGCCTAAGTCGGAGCGAATGCCCGAAATCATCTCGTTCATTCGCATCTCGATGGGCTGCGTGAACACCATGTTGAGACCCGGAAGACCGGCCACCGCTTTTTGCATCAGAGCGACAAGCTCGGCCTGGGTGCTCGCTTTCGTCCAGGTCTCACGAGGCGTGAGTGAGATGAAAATATCGGTGAGCTCAATGCCCATCGGATCGGTCGCGACCTCGGCGGTTCCAACGCGACTCCAGACGTGCCGAATTTCATCAGGGAAATTCTCAAGAAGCAGTTGCTCGATGCGGGTGTTGTAGCGAACCGACTCCTCAATCGAGACGCCAGCAAGGCGAATTGTATTGATAACCGTTGAGCCTTCACTCAATCGCGGGATGAACTCGCCGCCGAGCCTTGAAGCGAGGAACCCCGTCGCGACAAGCAATACCACGACCCCCAGAAGCACGAAGCTCCGAAGCTTCACTGCCAGTGAGAGACATGCACCGTAGACCGCGTTCAGCACGCGGGCAACGAATCCTTCCTTCTCGCTCACTTTTCGCGGAAGAAGGTAGTAGCCCATGATGGGAGAGAGGAATACCGCGACCAACAACGCCCCCAACAAGGCGAAGATGAACGTCCAGGCCATCGGACGAAACAGTTTTCCTTCGATGCCCTCCAGGGTCAGAATCGGGAAGAACACCACACAGATAATGCCCATGCCGAAGATGATGGGGCGAACGACTTGGCGACTCGACTCTAGGACCACCGACATCCGTTCATCCGCCGTAAGTGTGCGGCCGAGTTTGTGCTGTCGCGTCGCGAGCGAACGAAGATTTGCTTCGGTCATGACGACCGAGCCATCCACAATGATTCCGAAGTCGATGGCACCGAGGCTAAGCAGGCTTGCCGCGATGGAAAACTCCGCCATCCCGAGCACCGCAAAGAGCATCGCCATCGGAATCGTCACCGCTACAAGAATGCCCGCTCGGACGTTTCCAAGCAGCACAAACAGCACGACCATGACGAGAATGGCTCCCGCCGCCAGATTGTGCTCTACAGTGCCGATGACCTCTCGCACCAGTTCGGTGCGGTCATAAGCAATGTCCACCTGGACATCGTCCGGCAGTGACTTCTTGACGCTCTCCAGCCGTTCCTTCAGTGCTTCCGTCACCACCTTGCTGTTCTCGCCCATGAGCATGAACGCCAGGCCGAGCACGGCTTCTCCCTCACCTGCGGACGTGACCACGCCCCGACGGATTTCGTGACCAATCCGCACATCGGCGATGTCTCGAATACGCACCGGCGTGCCCTCATAGGCGACGAGCACGATGTTCTCAATTTCCTCGATGCTGGACACTCGGCCGAGACCATGCACGAGCCGTGACTCACCGCCTGAGACAACCTGTCCACCGCCGACGTTGTGGTTGTTCTCTTCGAGCGTGCGAAAGACATCACCGAGCGTCAGGTCGTATTTGAGAAGAGCATCCGGCGAGACCACGACATGAAATTGCTTTTCCTTGCCGCCCCAGGAGTTCACTTCCGCAACGCCGGGCACTTTGCGAAGCTCCGGTTTGACCACCCAGTCGTGAAGCGTGCGAAGTTCTTCAAGCGTGCGATTCGGGTCGCTCGAACGGAGGACGTAATGGAAAATCTCTCCCAGGCCGGTGGCAATCGGCCCAAGCTCGGGACGGCCGATGCCTTCGGGAAGCTCAACCGCTGCCAGCCGTTCCGATACGTATTGCCGGGCATCCGTAATGCTCGATTCGTCATCGAATACGGCAACGACTTGTGAAAGGCCGAACTTCGAAATAGACCGGACACTTTCCAACCCAGGCAGTCCGCCGATGGAGAGCTCCACCTGAAGCGTAATCTGTTGCTCGATTTCCTCCGCGTTCAGTGCAGGAGCCACTGTGTTTATCTGCACCTGAACCGGGGTCGTGTCGGGAAACGCGTCCACGGGGATATTGAGCAGACGCCACACGCCAACGCCCATGCAGACGGCGAAGAGCAGCATGACCAGCAGACGATTCTTGAAGGCAAACTCTACAAGACGATTCATCGCACACTCGCATTAATCATCAACGCAACCCGCACCAAGCCGCGACTTGAAAAACTCCGATTTCATGGTGAACGCACCGTCCACCACGACGGCATCCGCCAACTGAATGCCGCTCACGACTTCAACCGTCTTGCCGTTTCGCTCACCGATAACCACGCGACGCAGGTCAAAAAGGTCATCGGCCGTCCTTACGAGCACGTAGGGTTTCTGCTCAATGCGTTGCACCGACTCCTTGGGAATCCGAAGCGTCGAAATGTCTTCTCCCAGGATGACCTGCACCTCGCCGAACATGCCGTCGCGAAGCTCGCCGTCTGAATTCGGCACCTCAGCCCGGGCCTTGACGAGACGTGTCCGTTTGTCCACCCGTGAATGCACCCACGTGAGTTTGCCCACGACTTCCTCATCTCCAAGACCCTGAAAAGTGGCCCTAACGGGAAGCCCGGTCTTTACACGACTTGCCTGACCTTCGGGTACCGCAAGCTCGACCCACATCGTCGAGAGGTCAGCCAGCGTAAAGAGTGCCTTGCCCGGTTCGACGGCCTCGCCCACCACCGCAGCACGCTCAACAAGCGTGCCGGCATATGGAGCTCGCACAACAAGCAGTGATGAGCTTGATTTCGTCTCTTCGATTCGAGCGATTTCCTCGTCCGTAAATCCCAAATTCGCAAGCCGCTGCCGAGCCGTCATCCGAACAATCTTCGCCCGCTCATGCTCTGATTCGGCTTGCTGAAAGTTTTGCTCCGGTGAGATGGCCTTCGCAAGCATTTGCTTTTCGCGGTCATAGGCCAACTCCTTCAAGTGTTCGTCCATCATCGCCACCACGTAATCACGCTTGGCTTCGGCCACATCAGACGAGGCGATTTCCACTAGCACGTCTCCGGCCTTGATCACCTGGCCAACGTCAACGAGCACTCGCTGCACGACGCCCGCGGCAAGTGGCGTAATGCGAGCCAGACGGTTCTGGTTGTAGCGAACCTCGCCCAACACCTTCACATGGGGAGATACTTCGCTGAGCTCCGGGTTGGCCGTTCGAATACCGGCCCTCGCAGCCGAGTCGGGCGACACCGTTCGGACCTTGAGGCTCTCACCAGGCTTTAATCCAGGGGCTAGGTGGGGCTGACAAATTCCGCATTCTCTTTCGGGAACACGGTGCTCATTGCACATGAGTTCCCCCGAGCTTGGCTTTCCAGAGGCGTTCTTTAGCTCCGGATGACATATGAAGCACTCGTCTTCAAAGACATCGTGCTCCCTACACCACAACCGACCCGCGTCGCGTTCCTTCGTCTCGCCTTCGCCTTGTTGCCAACGTTTTTTGATGCCGGGGTGACAGGCCTCGCACTGAGACTCGGGCACACCGTGGCCGGCACACCAATCACCCTCCGCCTTGAACGCTTCCACCAACGACGGGCGACACGTTGTGCACAACGCTTCTGGCACGCCGTGCCCCGAACAAAAACCGTGTTCCTTTATCAAGGCCGGATGGCAAAACGGACAAATCGCTTCCGCCACATGATGCTCTGCACACATAGTTTTGGCGACGGGCTCTTCGGCAAGCACTCGCCAAGAAAGACCTCCGCCGAGCACGACCATTACCGTCACTGCAACTGCGTATACGCTTCTGTTTTTCATTGCTCCATCTCCTTTTCGCCCTGATGGAATGCACCATTCAGAACAAGAACGCGGCAAGTGCGTTTCGTGCGAAGTCGCAGACAAACTGACCAAGCACGTTGTTCTCTGACGCTTGGCAGCCGCCAGTCGCCAACATCGAAGCGCCGCCGAGTATCAACACCACTGTTCGTCTCCATTGTCTATTCATGAACCGTCTCCCGAGTTTGTCTCCGCAACGACTTCTGCAAGCGGAAGTCCGACGACCTGCTCCATTTCTGGAAGCGTGCGTGCAGCCTGGCCGAGGGCTGTCACATAGTCCCGACGGCTCGACAGCAAGAACCGCTGAGCCTCCAACACCGAAAGAAACGATGCCCGCCCCAAGCGATATGCTTCCTGCGAAAGCTCGAGGTTTTCCTCGGCAAGCGGAAGCGACCGGTCGCGATACATTCGCACGAGTCGCCAGTTCGTCTCCACACGGTCAAGCACCCCGTGAACCTGTTGCACCAACTGCCGCTCTAACGCATCGAGCGATTTCTTCGCTTGCTGATAGGCGAATCTCGCCTTGGCAATCTGAGCCTGGTTCTGGTCGAAGATGGGAAGCTCAAGATTGAACGACGGGCCAATCACGAAACCTGTATCGGTGTCACGCTCGGAACGAGGCTGAATCTCGGGGGCGGCGAGGCCTCCATTCGCCACCGATGCACGGGCCGTATCCGCGAGGATGTCCCGGCCACCTTGCGACTTCCGAGCTTCCCGTTCCATGGACACGCCAAGCTTGACAGACTTGAATACCTTTCGATGCTCCGTGCGAAGCCGGGCCTCCGCCGCATTCACCAACTGCCGGGCGGCAGCGACGTCAAGACGTGACGCTTTCGCCATCCGCATGAGTGCATCTTCGCTGAGGGGCTTATCCGGCACGTCTGGCAACGCATCCGCAAGTTGCAGTTCCGATGCCCGATTTGATAGACCCAACAGAGTCGCCAGTTCACGAAGGGCGTTGTCCGCCGCGAGTTGAGTCGTTTCTGCTTGAAGTTCTGCCTCAATCACCTCCGTGCGGGCAAGGTTCACCTCAATCTGGGTTGATGCCCCTGCGTCCCTTCGCTCAATGGCCAATTGGGACAACCGGGTTGCAACATTCAGATTCTCTTGCACAACATCGTGCAGTTCCTTTGCTTGAACTGCTGCGAAATAGGCACGCTTCGTGTCGGTTGCAAGCACGGCCGCTTGACGAGCCACGTTGAGGATAGCCGCATCGATTGAACGCTCGGCAGCCTGTTTGCGTAGTGGAATCTGCCAGAGCTCAGCAATGTTTTGGGCCAAATTCGCTTCAACATTGCTCAGGCCACCACCCGCAGGCAGACGCAACGAAACACCTAGGCTCGGATTCGAAAGCAGCCCAGCCTGCACCGCATCCGCACGGGCCATGCCCACACGGAAGAACGACGCTTGAAGCGTTGGGTTGTTGAGCAGGGCGATGGTGACCGCATCGTCAACGCTCAGGTCGTCGGCAAGACGCTCGTTCACCAAGGCCAAGGATTGCTCGTCCTCATCCGGCCGATACACGTTGCTGACTCCGGTGGCTTCAGTGACTCGCTCCGCCACGCGTGCGTAATCCATCCGCGGTTGCACCGTGGCACAGCCGCCGAGAATGACACCAACCGCACAAGTGGATAACGCGATAACGCGTTTACGCTTCATTAAAGTTTTCCTGTCAGATTCATTTCCAGCCGAGAACAGAGGCGACATCACACCAACAAACAGACGCGTCGAAACGGCCCGCTTGAGACACACGAAGTTGACGTGATGAACGAATCAGACCAGGAGTGGTCGGTCGCTGACAGGGAAGCGGAGATTTACTCTTCGCACCGCAATGGGCACGGGGTCAAGGAAATCAGACCACCGGCCATCGGCACATGCCGAAGAAAATGGGGGAAGCGTTGAAACAAGATGCGTCGCCGAAAAATCGGGCAGCTCGGAACCGCTTGATGGCTTAGTGACCCGTGCGTTGCAGAGCTCAACACATCCTTGGCACTCACAATCGGTTTCGCAATCCTCGGAGCTGCTCTGTTCACAGCACGCCTTAAGCAGACCGCTCTCGCAGAGAACGGGGGAGGCCCAAAGGCCCCAAACGGCAGTGAGTAGTAGAAGAACTCGCATTAGATTGCTTGTTTAATCGCCTGTTCCTGCGTTTCGTGTAGCCCCAACCGTTCCGTCACGGAACGAGCGAGCTCCAACCAGTACGGGTCTTCGATTCGATAATAGGCGAACTTGCCCGAGACCCGAAAGTCAATCGCACCGAGCCTGCGTAGCTCACGAAGTTGCTGCGAAATACCTGACATCGACATTCCAAGCACCTCGGCCAATTCGCAGACGCAAAGCTCTTGTCCATCCAGGGCTTCAAGCACTCTCAGTCGGCCAGCATGCCCCAAGACCTTGAATGTGTCAGCTGCCTGATTCAACGTCATCGCCGCTGAGAGCTTCGCCTTGGCTTGTTCGACTGCCTGGGCGTCAACACGCGGGGCTTCACAGATTCCGTTTTTCGCGGCTGGTCGATTCTTCATTTCCTGAATCATAGAAATGAATCGTGGTAGGTCAAGCCGGAAACTTCTGAGGGTATCGCGAACATTTCCCCGACAATGGGGCTGAGGCGCTCAATTGGCTCGACATCGATGCCGTTCTCCTCACTGTGAGGGGGCGGCAGAAACCGGTCAGCGATGGACGTCTTGAATCGTCCAACCTGTACCGAACATCACGGTCTATCGCTCACCCCAGCCACCCTCGACGTTCAGTGATGGGTGGTCGGGGTGAGAAAATGTCTTGGGGCAGGTGGCCGCGCTGAAGCGCCCCATGGTGTACTCGTCGTGGTCATGCCCCCCGAAGTACTGGAGCCCTCACCGGGTAAATGCCCCAAGTGTTGCATGACGCTGGCTCCGGTGGTTCCCACCGAAAAACACGGTGGCAACAACGTTCATGGTGAAGAGTACCGCCAATGAAACCCCGACTCGTCATCGCTGCCGCGTGTTTTCTTCCGCTGGTCGGTTGCACGCAGTCGTCACAAGACCGTGGCTTCGGCGGCGTCCGCGATTGCGTTTACTGTCAAGGGCTTGAAGCCCCATTCATCGTTGAGCTATTCATCGTCGGATTTTTCGTCCCATCGCCGAGCGTTGTCATCTGCTTGGCCCCACCAGTCACCTGACGAGGACTCCCGACGCCAGCCACGTTGAACGAAGCCCGCAGGGCCACGAACCCCGTGGGCCTGATTGACCGCCGGCCTTGGGCGTGACGGCCCGGTATTCGGCTAGTCTGTCCCGGTCGTCTGCATTCTTGCATTTGGGACGTCCACAGATCCAGCTGAAGAGCCTCAAAAAATACTGGCTCGTCCTTGACCTTACATGCAGATGTAAGGTGTATGATTCCGGGAGGTGAAGCCATGGCAACGGAATACGCAGAGCGACTGACGATCGGCGAAATTGCACATGCGGCGGGTGTGGCCGCCACGACGCTGAGGTACTACGAGCGGGAGGGATTGCTGTCACCGACCGGCCGGAGTCGGGCGGGCTACCGCCTGTACGACGGCGGAGCCGTCGAGCGGCTGGCGTTCATCCGCGCGGCTAAGGCAGTTGGTTTTACGCTGGACGACATCCGCGCGCTCTTGGAGTTGAACGGAGATTCCCCCTGCAAAGAGGTGCAGGCGCTTATCGAACGGCGGCTGATCGAAGTGGATGAGAAACTCGCCGACTTGACTCGCGTGCGACACACGCTGGGCGACGCCCTTCAGCGCTGCCGCAAATCGAAGAAAGGGTGCGCCGTCGTGGCGGACTTGAAACGGAAACGCGGAAAACGGAGATCGAAATGATGAGAACATTCAGGACACTGACGCTGGCCTCTGCGGCAACCGTGGGACTGGTTGCAGTCGCGGGCATCGTGTTTGCGCAGTCGCGCGCCGAGCGCCCGGATTGCCCCGGAAAGATCACCTGCCCGCAGACGGGCGAAATAATCTGCCGCGACAAATGCCCGACCGTCGATCCGAACCGCCCCGATTGCCCAGGTCAGATCGTCTGCCCGTTGACTGGGGAGTTGGTTTGCACGGACCGCTGCCCGCTCCACAAGAATGGCAGGATCGTCGATACGCAGCAACCGGAGTTGCCGCCCTGCTGCGCGAAAAAAGGCCCAGCATGACAGGAACCGGCCAAACTCAGGCCGCGTCGGAGATACACAAATGCCCCGCTGCCCTCAATGTGGGAACCACGGACGCAAGGTCAAGCGCTTGACGCTTGAGAGCCTGCTGCGCCCAGAACGCCGCTCGGACATCAGTGACGAGCAGTACCACGTCTGCCTCACGCCGGAATGTGGGACGGTCTACTTCGGCGCGAACAATGCCGCCGCATTCGACAAATCCGACCTCTCTGTTCGGTTCGGCTTGAAGGAAACATCGGCGCATCGGCCCGTGTGCTACTGCTTCGATCACAGCATCGAAGGAATCCACGAAGAAATTCGCCGGACTGGTCAATCGACGGTGCTGGACAGCATCAAGGCAGCGATGAAGGGGCCGGGTTGCCGTTGCGAGTATACGAACCCGCTGGGCGGCTGCTGCCTGAGTACGATCAAGGAGGCCGTGCAGGAAGGTATGCGAGGTCGCGGAACGGGCGAAGTAATAGTCACAATGCGATCGGAGGCCGATTGTAGCTCGACCGACGATAGTAGGCGGCGTGACTTGGTTGCCGGAATGCGACCCTTCTGGCTTTTCTGGGGTCTGCCCATTGTGGTTTCCCTTGTGGCTGTGTGGTTTTCGCCCAAACCCCGTACGTTCGTTTGGGCCGGAGCGCTTTTGTGGGCCGCAACCGGATGCATCATCAACAGTCGCCGTTGCGGACGCCTGC
>JAUIEW010000359.1 GCA_030429365.1 Phycisphaerae bacterium | reverse complement strand
GAACAGCACCTTGCCCTTGCGGCCACCCACCTTCTTGCGGCTGAGCACGAGGACGGCGGCCGGGATGCCTGTCCCATAAAACAGCTTCGGGGGCAAACCGATGACCGCCTCGAACAGGTCCTCGCGCAGCATCCCCGCACGAATCTTGCCCTCGGCCGAGCCCCGGAACAGCACGCCGTGGGGCATGACCACACCGACCTTGCCGCCCGCGTTGATGGTCGCGGCCATGTGCTGGACGAAGGCCAGGTCGCCCTTGGTTTTGGGCGGCACGCCAAAGCGGAAGCGGCCGAACTTGTCCGCCTCGGCCACCTCGCGGCCCCACTCATCGAGGGAGAACGGCGGATTGGCGATCACACGGTCGTAGAGGACGAGCTCGCCGTGCTCGATGAGCTTCGGGTCGCGGATCGTGTCGCCCTTCTCGATGCGGGCGCTCGGGCGCCCGTGCAGAAGCATGTTCATCTTGCAGATGCCCCAGGTGCCGAGGTTCTTCTCCTGGCCGTGGAGCGTCAGGTCGTACTCGTTGCCGCCGTGGCGCTTCACATAGTTCCCACACTGGATCAGCATGCCGCCCGAGCCACAGGTCGGGTCGCAGATCCGCATGCCCTCCTTGGGCTCTAGCAGCTCCACGATCATCGCCACGACCTTGTGAGGCGTGTAGAACTCGCCGCCCTTCTTACCCGCGTCGTCGGCAAACTTCTCAATGAGATACTCGTAGGCCCGGCCGAGCATATCCGGCTCGCTCAGGCCGTCGTTGCGGAGGTTGAGTTTGGAAAAGTGCTGGACCAGGCGAGCGAGCACCGTGTCGCGGTTTTTGGTGTCCCCGAGCCGGTTGGGATCGTTGAAGTCGATTCCCTGAAGGACGCCCTCCAACGAACTGTTCGACTCTTCGAGGGCCGCACACGCCTTGTTGAGCACCGCGCCCACATTGCTCGCCGTCTGCTGAATCGCAGACCACCGGGCCTTCTCGGGCACAAAAAACTGATGCTCGTCCGGGTCGGTCCAGGCCACATCCTCGTCTTCGCCATCCGCGATAAGCTTTTGCGCCTCCTCCTCAAAACGGTCGCTAAGGCGTTTGAGAAACAGCATCCCAAAGATAAAGCTCTTGTAGTCCGACGAGTCGATGGAGCCCCGCAGGATGTCCGCCGCCGACCACAGGTACTTCTCGAGTTCCGCAACCGTGAGCTTGGCGCCCGTGGGCAACTCGATCTGTTCGGGCTCAACCTTGCCGCTCGTCTTCTTTACCCGACCGCCCCGCTTGCTCGACTTCTTCGTCGGCTTCGGTTTCGGCGTCGGCTTCGACCCCTCCTCGCGTCCAAGGATCCGAGCAATGATCTTGCGCTTGGCCTTGCCACCATCATCGAGCTCGTGGGCCCGGCAGATGTCCTTGAGCTCGTTCCGGCTCAGGAGTTCGAGCACCTTCTCGAAACTCGCCCGTTTGGAGCTGGCGAGGGCCTCAACAAATTTGGCCTTGGCGTGGTTTTGAGGGGTACCAAGCTCGAAGCTCTGGTCGAGTTCAACCAGGCGGGCTTTGGTCAGAGTTTCAAGCGCAGAACGTTTAGAAGGGCGCGACATCAGGAGTGCGGAGTATACGGCGCCACCACCGAAGCTGCGATCCCATCTTGGATTGGCCGCAAAACCCCGCCGGCCACCGTTGTCGGGTCAACTGTGGCCAAGCAGGTGTCTGCCAGGCGGTAGGCCTGCCCAAGCACTGGATTGCGTGCGCAGGGATCTCAACTACCTGTTACATCGGGATCGAGACAGCCGAGGGTGGGCCCATCGGCGATGGGCTAGTCAGGTGCGTCAAATAATCATGCAAATACGTGAAGTTGGGTCCACGGAAAGATCGTGTCGAAAATGCCACGAGGAACGCACCTTGTAGGTCAAGGCCAACGCTTCTTCTTCAACAAGGTCCTTCTGTCGTCTGGGATCCGAAGAAGAAATTCATGCATATGGGGGATATCTGGGGCACTGTTTGCTGGATCATACGAAAGCATTCTGAGTAGAATGCGCAGCGGAACTAGAATTTCAAGAACAAGATCCGTTATGATGTACGGCATTGCGGCGCCGTAAAAAGGCCTCTTTGCAGCGACATCCATGCCTGCTATTGGGACCATCCTCAGATCCATTGAGCGCACAAGAATGTTATTTTCCATCATTGATTGTAGCATCGAGGAATCGCGCCAAGCTCGTTCCTTGACTCGGCGAGGTAAGGTTGTGTCGATTACACTCGTAATTATGGAATCCCAGCCCGCAAGAGGGTCCCGGTGATTTGAGGAGCCGGCGAGTTCGTCAAGATTGTGGTATCGCGTGGCTACGGCAAATTCAGAGAGCAGTGTGACAACCCCACTGACGTGACTCTTCGTATTTTTAAGCTCTTGAAATGGCTTGCCTCTCATCTTCGAGATATCTCGCACTGCTGTGTACAAGTCAGTAAGCTTATGACCGAAGCCTTTCATCTGCCCGACGGTAAGTGTCTCCATCTTGTTTCGAAGCATGTGATCCATCTGCAGGGCGACCTTCATAATGCGCTCTAGCCCAATGGAAAGATTAAACATGGAAACATAAAAGTCACTTTTCTCGCCGATGTTGGCTTTGATCAAATGGTTTAGGCCAGAGAATATACACCCTGAGAATAGGAATCCCTCTTGTTGGAGAAGAAGAAATTTGTTGCTGAAGGACGATGTCATTTGTGAGTGGGTTTGGCCGCGGTGGAGGCGCTGTTAGGATTTCTGTGCTTGACAGGCAGGCGCGCAGACAGCTTGTCTGCTAACTCGGTCCAGACGTGATACCGCATTTCACATCCTCGTGGATGAAATCGTTGGGGCGCGACCAACTTCGGTGTCACCGTGATCGAGGTTGTCGACCGTGTCGTTGTGCATACGCAATGAGCCTCGTGTGCGGCCTCGAGTCGGGTGAGACCCCACTCACTGACGCAGGACGAAGCGAGTTCGCAGCTCATGTCCTCGTCCGCGCCAAGCCTCTGGCATGAAATGTGTCCCAGTCACGGCTAAAGTCCCCGCGCGAGTCGCGGAACCAGTGGGGAGCGGAAAACCACGATGGCTTCGGAGCCGTCGAAATCAGCGGGGCACACGACAGTAGCTGGACGCAGCTAGGGTATGAGTCGTGTTCATACAAGACTGGACAGACTTCGACGCGATCAGCCCTATTGCTCTACTATTTAGAGCAATAGAACACACCTCATTTCCTGCTAAACAGTGGGGCTCTCTTGGAAGTCTGCACTACGACTCCCCCCGCAAAACGCGCGGCACCGGAGTGGGCAGAATTTAACCACATCCGCCCGATTAAAATTTCATCTGACGGCGCGCAACAATAGATCTTGTCAGCGCCCGTGTTTCAATATAGATGTATAAACATCTATATCAACTCGACTTGACCTCTCTGATTTTGAGCGCCTGCCTTCCACTTCCAAGTCGGTGAAATTTTCCGAAATCTCCTTGAACCTACACACGAAAGCCCCTCACTGGTATGCTCCCGGCATGCCGGAGACCGCTACCATGACAACCATGAACACACTTTTCCGGCTGGCGTTTCTCGCAACCGGGGGGAAAGTTGACGATGCCCGGAGCTTTGTCGATCGCACCTTGGCGGCTGGCGATGACTCTCCTACTG
>JAUIEW010000358.1 GCA_030429365.1 Phycisphaerae bacterium | reverse complement strand
CTTGCTTCAGTCAAGTGTCCGGCAAGATGGATGGCGGTGTGGTTGCTTGAGTTCTGCCGCGCATGAAAAAAAGCGGGGGTCTCGTGATTGAGACCCCCGCCTTGGTTTACTTTGATACTACGGTTTACTTTTTACGAGCCGGTGAACACCTGGACGAATCCGGCGAAGTCGACGAGGTCGATGTCGCTGTCCGGATCGAACTTGAAGATGTTGCACTCCGGTCCGACGGGGCCATTCTCCGGTCCGGTGAAGCACTTGTTGAACTCGAAGTAGTCCGCATCATCGACGTCGCCATCGTTGTCGAAGTCGCCCGGATTGCTCGGAAGCACGCCCTGCAATTCGACGTCGTCGATGTTCCAGCCGCAGTAGGTCACGGAACCGTCCGTCAAGCCCATGCCCCAACGCAGGTAAACAGTCGGCTCGTTGTCGGCCACCCCGGAAATGTCGTAGCTGACCAACTGCCATGAGCCGTCATTGTTGGCGCCGCCCGTATGGGTCCAGACCGTCGTCCAGTTGGTGCCATTATCTGACACCTGGAGGTTGGCGTGGTCATAGGTGGCTGACTCAACACCCAACCAACGACGGAAGCTGACCCGCGAGTTGGTGACGTTGGTCATGTCGACGGCCGTCGTCGTCAGGTAACGGATCGGCGACAAGTCATTCGTGTAGTCGCCGTTAAGGTTGTATCCGTACACATTCGTGCCGGTGTATCCGCTGGTCGGGTCCGGTGAACCACTGCTGCCGCCGCTTCCGGTCGGCTGACCAAAGCCCCAACCCGAATCCATCGTCCAGCCCGGATCGCTGTTCAGATCGAAACTGTGGACAACTTGCGGTACCGGGCACGAACCTTCGATCGGGACGATACGCAGTGACCAGCTGTTGAGTGAACCGGTGTCGCTGCCAGCATTGTCGCTGACGGTCAGCGTCCAGTCGCCTTGGCCGTTGGTGAGATTGAAATCACCCAACGCGCCCGGGCCGTCCGGATTGGTGCCGCCCTGTTCGTCGTAAGTCGTGACGATGTCTTCATCCGATCCGCCCGATCGATCATGCAGACGCACGATAGCACCGCTCGGCGAGGTCAATTCCACGATCAAGTCACCGATGTAGGTGTGGGTGATGTCGAGATCGACGTTCACGTCGCCAATGCAGAAATCGTCGGGAACGTTGATCGTGCTGGTAATCGTGCTGTTGTCGTTGATCGACTGCGGAACATCGGTGGCGCTGTAGACCACGCGGCCGACTTCCAACATGACGTCGCGGGTCGTGCTTCCGCCACCGCCAGCGAGGTTCGTGAAGGTTACCGTTCCGTTGTAGATGCCGGCGGCCAACGAGTTGGCTGCTGACGAGATGCCAACGGTCAGCGTGTCGAAATCACCCGTACCGCTGAGGTTCAAGGTCACCGGGCTGGTGCCGCCGTTGAGTGAAATCCATGCCGCGTCCGCAGTGACTTCAACATCCACTGGTGTGGGCCGTTCGCTTGTCACCGTGTAGTCGATCGTTCCGGTGAATGGGCCATTCAGCGGTCCGCCGGTTTCGAGATCGACGTTGGGAGTGACCGAGACCAGTGTCTGGCCAACTTCGACGGTGTGGGTCACGATCGTGCTGCGGGTGTTGGTGATGTCTTCAAAGATGATGTCTTCGATGTAGACGCCAGCCGCCAGCGAGTCGATCGCGGCGCCGAGCGTGACGGTGACGTTGGTTGTCCCGCCGCCAGCCGAAAGAACACCGGCCACCGGTGATGTTTGGCCATCAAGCAGAATGCCAAATGACGAGGTCAACGAAACCGAGTAGCTCACCGGATCGGGGCTTGGGTTCGTCAGCGTGTAGACGACGGTCGGATCGGTGAACGGTCCGCCGGGAAGCCCGATGTGAAGTACGCTGGCGCTCGGTGAGACAGTGAGGCCTGCACCGCTGATCGTGTCGACGGTGGTGGCGCCGGTGTTGCCGGGGTCGAGGTGTGTGCTCACGCCGTTGGTCCATGAACCGGCAAAGCGGCCATACCAGTCAGACGTCTGGCTGGTGCATGATGCGAAACCACCATGCAGCTGACCGATGACGCGGTGATTCTGATCGAACAGCGGTGAACCGGACGAACCCGGTTCGGTCGTGCCGACGTCCCAGTCTTCGACGCGAACGTGAGTGCCGTTGCCTGGCACTGGTTCCTCGAGGTACGTGGTGACCGTGGTCGGCTGGAATTCAAAGCTGATGCGTTTTTCGTCGGTGTTGGGATGGTGGATCGCAATGGCTTGCGTTGCGTCCACGCCTGAATTGTCCCAACCGGCAAACGCGACTTCCCAAGCGGGGTCGGGGTCGCTGTTGAGCTGAACCAATGTGAAGTCGGTGGTTGACGAGCCGGCAAGGAACGTCGAACCGGTGTTGAAATCGGTCTGCACGCCATCGCCAGGTCCACCACTGGCACCACTTCCCGGAGGACGGCATGTCGAGTTCTCGTAGTTCCAGATCGCCACCAATGATGCAGCGTTGCCTGAGCCGATACCGCAGTGGTCGGCCGTCATGAAGTAAGGCGTCAAGTCGCCCGCGGTGTTGTTTACCATAAAGCCAGTACAGAAAGTGCTTCCGCCGGTCGAAATAACCGCGACCGAAGCGATTTCGAGTGGCCAATCGTCACCCTCTGGGCAAACGACGTCAACGTTGCAGGAACCACTGCGAGCGCCGGCTTCTTCCGGAACTTTCGTCGCACCGAATCCGCGATACCCGGGGTTGATCGACCCGAGTTCGAGGTCAACGCTTTCCATGTCCTTGGTGTCGACCGTCAGTTCAACAACAATCGAATCGGATAGCACCACTGGTGTCCACAACTCGCCATGCGGCTGATTGTCCTTCGAGGTGAACGGGCGAATGATGTGCTTGAAGTCGGCGGAATAGATTGACAACCGGGCGCTTTCTGGAAGATTGTAGCGCGTGAAACCCAGGTTGATCGAAGCCGCTTTGGGCGACTCAATCCGCAGACGCCAGAGCTGTGTCTCGGTATTGATTTGCTCCCAGGTTCCGTGCGTATCCGGCGCGATGAGCGTCGGTTGTGGCACGGCGTAGCGTGGGGGCAAGCCTTCGCGCTCGCGGATTTCGTCTTCGGCGATCAGAACGTCGATGTCGTCGAGATCCGCGTAAGTCACGTCAACGCGACTGAGTGGTTGGACCGAGAGGAGTTCGGCCGTCGGGTGATTGGTGTAGCCAGCTTTGATACGCGAAAGCTGTGTCTTGAACAGATCGCTGTCGGGCTGGGCCGGTTGCGTTTGTGCCATCAATGTCGATGCGGCGAACATCGTGATGGCGAGGGTTAGGACGTACTGATGGGATTTCATGAACTTAGAGCCTCCAATTCTTGCAGGGCATTTCAAACGGTCAGCCCTGGTGTTAATGAGAACGTGCTGAAACAAAAAACGAGCGGTTCTTCCACTCGCTTGAAGACCGATTTGTTGTGTGTGTTTGATGACAGGGCAACGCCGCATGGCGCGCACCCCTTCGTCGGTATACAGCGCGACGCGCTGACGACATGAATGAGATTTGTTTTGCCCCGGCTCACAATCAACCACCACATTGACTAGAGTAGCGATCTGGCCAAGCCGGTTCAATCGTGGTGTGCGCTATGTGATTGCGATTTATGTCCTGAGTCCGCGA
>JAUIEW010000050.1 GCA_030429365.1 Phycisphaerae bacterium | reverse complement strand
GGGCGATCTGGTCGACGCCTGCCCCGGATTCGATGACAACCTCGACGCGGACGGCGACGGCGCCCCCGACGGCTGCGATGTGTGTCCCGGGTACGACGACTCTCTGGATACCGACGGCGACGGTACAGCGGACGGTTGCGACCCGTGCCCCGAGTTTGCTAACGAAAACAACATCGACTCCGACGGCGACGGTGCGCTGGACGACTGCGACACGTGTCCGATGTTCGACAACAACGTCGACTTGGACGCGGACGGCGTGCCCGACGGTTGCGATATTTGTCCCGGCTACGACGACGAAACTGAAGCACATTTCTGTGCCGATCCACAGGTGGTAACGCAACCGCTCGACTTAAGCGAGGGTGACAGATATCGTCTATTCTTCGTGACCGAAGCACGCACAAGTGCAATATACAATGACGTGGCCTACTACAATGCGTTCGCGGCTGCGGAAGCATCATTCGTTCCACGACTCGATGCCCTCAATGCGTCATGGACCGCCATAGCGAGTACGCCAACAATTGATGCACGCGACAACACCAATACGAACTATAATCTTGCGACTGGTGTTCCGGTATATCTCGTAGACGGCACGCGCCTTGCTGATGACAACAATCATCTATGGTTGCAGGGTCAGCAACTGCTGGTCGTTCCGGACGTGACTTCGCGTCTCAATACCGCTCCCGGGGCCGGCGTATGGACTGGAACGCGTGGAACTGGGATAGCGAGAGATCCCCTGGGGGGAACAAACGGGTTCGCCAGGGCAGGCGCTCCGTATCTCACGACAGGAAGCGCATACTCAGGGTTCCTAAACCCACAGTCAGATCTACTCCCGGTCTACGCAATCAGCGAAGTATTGCAGATTCCATGCACCTCCGGACCGGATACCGACGGTGACGGCGTGCTGGACAATTGCGACATTTGTCCGACTGGCGATGACACGGTCGATACTGATGGTGACGGGACTCCGGACGATTGCGATCTGTGCCCCGGATTCGAAGACTATCTTGACGCGGACGACGACGGTGTGTCCGACGGATGCGACCTCTGTCCCGATGCCGACGACAATGTCGACGCCGATGCGGATGGCGTGCCCGACGGTTGCGATCAGTGTTTCGGATTCGACGACAAGCTGGACGTTGATACAGATGGTATCCCCGACGACTGCGACAACTGTCCGGATGTTCCAAACAGCGACCAATCGGACTTGGACTCGGATGGTATCGGTGACGCATGCGAAGATCCGGCCGTGGTGACGGTACCGCCTGATCTGGTCGAGGGCGACGCATATCGTTTGTTCTTCATCACAGAGAGGCGAACGACCGCCGAGTCGGACGACATCGAATACTACAACGTGCTCGCTGCGGAAGACGCAGCCGCCACGCCTCGATTGAACGCGCTCGGCGTAGGTTGGAAGGCGATGGTTTCGACTCCAGCGATCGATGCCCGCGACAACAGCGGTACAAACTACCTGACGACGAATGGCGTACCGATTTACCTTGTCGATGGCACGCGCCTCGTAGACGACTACGGGCACCTATGGCGACAGAGCGGTACTTACCATGTCACGCCATCCGTTAGTTCCGGACTCAATTCGTCGGCAGGGAGAGTCTGGACGGGTACGGATCGCTACGGTGTTCAGTTGGTCGCGTTGGGGGCATCCGGCGGTGAATCGTCGCAGGGGTGGCCGGGTTCAAAGGGGCCAAACGCTTGGGAATACGATGAAGCATCGCAATCGGGAATGCGTCCCATCTACGTTATCAGCGATGTGATGATTGCTCCATGCCCGGGAGAATCCGACACCGACGGCGACGGGGTCTTCGACAACTGCGACATCTGTCCGGGCGGTGACGATGCCTTCGACTCGGACGGAGACGGTACGCCCGACGATTGCGACGCATGCGACGGGTTCGACGACTCGATCGACTGCGACACCAATGGCATTCCCGACGGTTGCGACATGGACCACCCCGGTCGATTCGACAACTTTACCGCAACAGACGCGCAGCACTACACGACCAACGGCGATGCAATTCTCGATCACGGCTATGTTCGATTGACCGAAGCGCTCAACGGGCAGCGCGGTACGATTATCTTCGAGCCGGTTACACCGGTTCCGGTCTCGGACTTCACCGTAGACTTCGATTTCTATATGGGTGGCGGTAACGGTGCCGACGGAATGGCGTTCACCTTGATCGACGCGACACTCACCGGTCCGGACGATCTTTTCGGTGAAGGCGGTGGAAACCACCCGTTGGTCATCAGTCTGGATACTTATCGTGGCGGTGCTGCCAACGGAAACCACGCGCTTCTTAAGAGTTACGGGGCGACACTGGCGGATGTCCTCGTCGATCATCAGTTGGACGACGGTCGATGGCAGGGTGCTTCGTTTACGTTCGCAAATGGCGCAGGCACGCTGGTCCTTTACGACGGCGATGGCTTCGCAACCACGATCTTTGAAGACGTAGCCGTACCGGGATTCTCCCCGATTCATGCCCGCTACGGATTCGGCGGACGCTCCGGCGGTGTGACCAACGAGCATCGTGTGGACAACGTCTACTTCGTAGCGACCAGCGTTTCCAACGACTGCAACACCAATGGTATCCAGGACACCTGCGAACCCGGTGGAAATGTTGACAGCGATGGTGACGGTGTGACGGACTTGTGCGACACCTGCCCGAATTCGCCGAATGCCTGGAATGTGTCGCAGGACACCTACCACGCCACCATTCAGGATGCGATCGATGGTGCCCAGGCAGACGATCTCATTGAACTCGGCGCATGCGTGTTGTACGAAGATGGAATCGCATTCCCAAGTGAGTTGGACTTGACGATTCGAGGCGCCGGTCGAGACCTGACGTTCATCGATGGCAGCCGCGGCACCGAGACAGACCCCGTCTTCGCATTCGTGGGCTCTGGGCAAACCTTGGCATCGACGATCGAAGACCTGACCATTCAGAATGACAGTCGCGGTTCAGTGGGGGCGCCCGGCATCGGCGGAGCCATCGTATTGCAAGATTCCGCGTTGACCCTGCGGCGCGTGGACCTTGCTGGTCATCAATCAAACAGCGGCGGTGGCGCACGAGCCATCAATGCCCAGAGTGGATCGAACCTTGTCGCCGAGAATTGTCGATTCGTCGACAACATTGGCGGGACCGCCGTCATCGTGCAGGGCGACGGAGCTTCATTCGTGAATTGCTTGTTTGATCACGCGGGAATAACACTATCCGTCTTCACCAGCGCGACACTGACGAACTGCACGATCGACGGCGATGTTCGCGCTCGCAACGATGGATTGGCAACCCTCAACAACTCTGTCGTGCGCGGTGCATTGACGACGGTGAATGGTGGAACCTACGCGACGAGTCGCTGCATGTACCCAGGCGCTACGGGTGACAACATTGACGGCACACCCAGCTTTGTTGACGCTGACAACGGTGACTATCACCTGACTGCAGGATCGTTGGGAATCGACGCAGCCGACCACGACGCCTATGTCGCGGCTGGCGGTGCACCGACCGATCTCAACGGCGATCCGCGAATGCACGACGATGTTGGTATTACCGACACGGGACTCGGCGTTCCTGCGTTCCTCGACATGGGTGCGTTCGAATTCCAAGGCACAACCGAGTGTGGCGCAAGCGGAGACTTCGGTAACAATGGCAGCGTGGACCTCGACGACTACCGTCGCTTCACGCCCTGCATGAAAGGTCCAGCCGAATCGCTCGAACCCAATTGCGGGTGCTTTGACTTGGACAACGACGGTGACGTTGATGTGCGCGACTTCGCCCAGTTTCAAGAGAGCTTCACCGGCAACTGATTGATCGCACCAACCCATCAAACGCCCGGTGTGCAGAGCCGCTTCCCATCGTGGGAGCGGCTCTCTTTTTGCGCACTGATTGGGCTTTATCCCCCTTCAATCGCCGATTTTACGAATCGGCGTTTTTTCTGATTTCTCGCGTGAATCGCGGTCCCCACTGTCGCATGAATCCTGAAGCAGTCAGTGCGCAAGGATTCAACCATGAACCCGCGCCGTGAAATCGATGTCGCCAGCTACAGGAATTCAGGATCATGACTTCAACAACTCCAAGTCGAGCCAGCCGAGTCGCGTGCTTTGTGTACGGCCTGTCCGTCTACGCCCTATTTCTCGCAACGTTTGTCTACACCGTCGGATTTATTGCGAACATCATCGTCCCCAAATCCATCGACTCGGGCGCGATCGGTTCGCGATGGACGTCGATCGCGGTCAACGCGCTGCTGCTCGCGTTGTTCGCCATTCAACATGCCGTCATGGCCCGTCCATGGTTCAAGGCGAGGTGGACCAGAGTCATCCCCCCCGCTGTTGAGCGCAGCACGTTTGTATTGGCCACCTGCGTCGTGCTCGTGCTTATGTTCTGGCAATGGCGACCGATGCCAACCGAAGTCTGGCACGTTACCAATGAACCGTTGGCCACAGCCCTTCGGTCAATGTCGGCTGGTGGATGGGCGCTCGTTCTGTACGCCACGTTTTGTATCGACCACTTCGACCTGTTCGGACTTCGACAGGTCACGCTCAATCTGCGCGGCAAGGCCTACACGCATCCTGGATTTGCAACACCGAGACTCTACCGAATGGTTCGCAATCCGCTCATGCTCGGCTTTCTGATCGCGTTCTGGTCGACGCCCGTCATGTCACTCGGGCATCTGCAGTTCGCATTGATGGTGACCGGCTACATCTTCGTCGGCGTGAATCTCGAAGAACGCGACCTGCTCAAAACCTTGGGAACCAGCTACGCAAAGTACCGCGCCGAAACGCCGATGCTGATTCCCGGTTTGAAATTTCGCCGAAACACAACCGACGCGCAAGCGCCGGGTCAGACCCAAGCCAGTTAAGATGGAATGGGCAGCCAAACGAAAACGTATAGGAGAAACACCGGCGGAATTAGTATCGAGTCGATTGGTTCAGCGAAAGTTGCATTCTTGAACGGAGTGCTTACTCGGCCCGACGATTTTTCAGCTGCGAGATCGCCGCTTCCAGCACCTCATCGCGTCCGCCGACGAAGTACTTTGGCGTTTGCTCCACGATCTTGTCTGGTTGAACGCCATTACTACCGAAGCGCATTCCGTTCGCTTGAAATTACGTCACCTCACTTCAACAAATCGTAGGCAACCAAAACGCGCGAGTGCCTTCTAGCTGATGCCGCCTGATATGCGACAGAACGATATTTTAGGGCTTGTCGAGGGTCGCGCTGCGAATGAACTTGGCCTGGATGTCGACGAAATTCTCCGGTCGATGCGGCCAACGCAACCGCTGACCGCGAGGTCCGAGGCTGCGAAGTGTATGGTCATACCCCTCAAATAGCATCGCCTGTACGTTGCCGCCCGGCTTGACGAATCGTTTCATGAGGATGTCGTAACTCTCCATCGCATCAATGGCCTCATCCTCCCGCGCGAAAATATAGAGCACTGGGATCGATAGCGACTCCAATGTGGGAACGGGATCGTAGTCGATGAAGCGCCGATACCATTTGGCATACGCCTCCGAGATGTCCGTGTGAAAGGTGTGCAGGCCCTGCATTCCGCTCGCGCGAAACCATTCCTTGGATGAAGCGGCTTCGCGGCTCTTGTGAAAGCGATCCCAATCTCCTGTGCGCAAACCGTGGTCCCACTCGCGCATGACGAAGATCGCTTCCTCTTCTGCCTGCTTGTCAAAACCGGCCAACCTCAACCGGCGCACGACATCCCATTTGTCTTCCTGCGCGGGCGTTACCACCGGGCCTGAGATGACGATGACGAACGCAGCCGGAAACTGTGTCGCTGCCAACGGCGCTACCCAACCGCCTTGGCTGGTGCCGATGAACCCAATCTTGTCGGACGCGATGCCGGAAACGTCCGCCAGCGCCTTGGCGGCTGTGACAACATCGCCGGCTAACTCGTGGTAATCCGCTGTGCGAAAATCGCCTTCCGATTGACCCACGCCACGTTTGTCATAGGCGAGTGATGCGATCCCACGCTGGGCCAGGGCAATGGCGTCATGCTGGTATCCTTCCCGCGGAAGCGCACCACTACCATGCACAAACACAACCGAAGGAAAAGGTCCGTTGCCACTCGGTACGCGCACGGTTCCTGCCAGCTTGATATTGCCGTTATGAAATTCGATCGCAGTCTCCTTGCACGGCGGAGTTGGCGGAGCGGGTGCAGGCTTCAGCACAACTTTCGCGGGCTTGTCCCAACCTGGCATCTGCCAAGTCCCGGCCAGACGATTGCTACTTGCGGTCAGCATCATGGGCTGAGGCCCGCTATCCGATGGAATCACGATGCGATAATGGTCAGGTGACATCTGCTCGACGATGCTGGCCGGCCAACCATGTACGTCCATCTGCGGCAGATCCATCAAGACACGGAGTTCGTTCTCGTTGTCGGCGCTTTGAATCGTCAACACCAACTCTGTCGATTCCGAATCTGCGACTGCTCGACCACTCCACCGTCCAACGATTGACTGACGCTGGGATTCTTCGTCTGCACGCACGTTCAGCGCAGACCCTAAGATGACTCCCATACATGCAAGTAGCTGAAATAGAACCGATTTGATCCTACACACCTGAGCCATCCGTTTCATGCGATCCTCCCAAGCCCGTTGACGATCGATTAATGTCGCAGATCTTGACGCACCAGTCCCACAATCCAGGTATTCGGCGATTGTGGTCGATTATTTCGAACGCCCAGCTCCGATGGAACCGATTGCGAAAGCTGCTCAGAATCTCGACAAATGGCCGTTTAACGCACACAATCGGGAATGCCGATGAGTAAGTGTCGTGCAAATTTCTCTTAGGAACGGATCTTCATAATGAAAGTTCTTGTCACCGGTGGGGCTGGTTATGTGGGAAGTCATTGTGTTCGCCGGTTGGTGCAAGGCGGTCACGAGGTGACGGTCTACGACAATCTCTGCGCAGGTCATCGGGCGGCTGTCCCTGACGGCGTCGCGTTCGTGCAAGCAGACTTAGCCGACACCGCAACATTGTCATCGACACTCAAGCAGGGCTTCGACGCCGTGATGCACTTCGCCGCGTTTCTCGACGTTGGCGAATCGGTCCGCGCCCCGCTCAAGTATTATCAAAACAACGTCTCCAACACGATCGGACTGCTCGATATTATGCGCGACTGCGACGTCAAGCGCTTCGTGTTCAGTTCGACGTGCGCGACCTACGGCGAGCCCAAGGAATTTCCCATCACCGAGAGCATGCCCCAGGCGCCGATCAATCCCTATGGACACACCAAGCTTGTGATGGAGTGGGCGCTATCCGACTGCGCGAAAGCGTGGGGGTTGGGCGCGTGTGCGCTTCGATATTTCAACGCAGCCGGGGCAGCCGCCGATGGTTCAATCGGCGAAGACCATGATCCCGAAATTCACTTGATACCGGTCGTGCTTCAGGTGGCGTTGGAACAGCGCCCGCAGGTCAGCATCTTTGGCAAGGACTACCCAACACCCGACGGCACGTGCGTGCGCGACTACATCCACGTTGAAGATCTGGCTGAAGCCCACCTGCTCGCCCTGCAGAACATTCATCCCGGTGTGTTCGACGCCTACAACGTGGGTACGGGCATCGGTACGAGTGTGCGGCAACTCATTGAAGCCGCCCGCGAAGTGACCGAACGCGAGATACCAGCCGCCGATGCACCGCGCCGACCCGGTGACCCGCCGACGTTGCTAGCCGACCCGACCAAAATCAAATCGCAACTCGGTTGGCGTCCGAAGTACACGGATATCTCGGAGATTCTGAAAACCGCGTGGCAGTGGCATCGCCAACATCCGAACGGCTATCCCGAGTAGCGAGCACAACCCGCGTCATTCCCGCCGTGCCGTCATTCCCGCGCAGGCGGGAATCCAGGGGCATGCGACAACCCAGTAAAAAGCGCTATGGCGCGGCAGACTTATCGCGATCGCGTGTTGTGAAAGACGGGAAGATTTTCGTTTGATTCTGGATTCCCGCTTTCGCAGGAATGACGACGGCGCGGACTACGTGCACCAACCGCTATTCGTCTGTGACACACCCCACCGACGCCGACGTGACATTCTTGATGTATTTGTAGAGCGTACCCCGATTGGCTTTTAGCGGTGGAGCCGTCCAGCTTACCCTTCTCGCCGCCAACTCATCATCCGAAACATCGACTTGAATCGTGCGGTTGACCAACTCGATCGTGATGCGGTCGCCGTCTTGAACCAGCGCGATCGGACCACCGCTCTGCGCTTCCGGTGCGATGTGACCAACGATAAACCCATGACTGCCGCCGGAGAATCGACCATCGGTCAACAGCGCCACGTCCGAGCCCATACCAGCCCCCATGATCGCCGACGTCGGCGTGAGCATTTCGGGCATACCTGGACCGCCCTTGGGCCCTTCGTATCGAATGACGATGACGTTGCCCTTGGCGATCTTGCCCGCTTCCAAAGCGGCTAACATGTCTTCTTCGCTGTCAAACACGCAGGCCGGTCCGCTGAAACTCTCGCCTTCCTTACCGGTGATCTTCGCGACCGCCCCCTCGGGTGCGAGGTTACCGCGCAGAATCTGAATGTGTGCGGTTTTCTTGATCGGTTGATCAAACGGGCGGACAACTTTCTGACCGTCAGCCAGCCCGGGCAAGTCAGCGATGTTCTCTTCAACCGTTTTGCCCGTCACCGTCATGCAGTTTCCATCGAGCAGGCCATGCTCCAGCAAAAGTTTCATGATCGCAGGTGTCCCGCCAACGTCGTGCAGGTCTTCCATCACGTACGCACCGCTGGGCTTAAGGTCGGCTAACAGCGGCACGCGATCGCTCGCTTTCTGAAAATCATCGATCGCGAGCGGAACATCCACCGCCCGCGCCATCGCCAGCAGATGAAGCACCGCATTGGTGCTGCCGCCCAGAACCATCACGACGGCCATCGCGTTTTCAAACGCCTGCCGGGTCATGATGTCGCGCGGTTTCAGGTCGCGTTCGAGCAGCGTCTTGATCGCAAGACCGGCACGATGGCATTCTTCTTTCTTTTGATCGTTGTCTGCCGGGGTCGATGAGTTGTATGGAAGCGACATCCCCAGCGCTTCGATCGCGCTGGCCATCGTGTTGGCGGTGTACATTCCGCCGCACGCACCAGCCCCCGGGCAACTTTCACTCACGATCGCGCGGCGCTCGTCGTCGGTGATCTTACCGCTCAGAAACTCGCCATAGCTTTGAAATGCCGACACGACGTCGAGCTTCTTGCCATCGCGGCAGCCGGGTTTGATCGTTCCGCCATAGACCATGATCGCAGGTCGATTCAACCGCCCCATCGCAATCACGCAACCGGGCATGTTCTTGTCGCAACCGGGAATCGCGATCAAGCCGTCATACCAATGGGCGGCCATCGATGTTTCGATGGAGTCGGCGATGATCTCGCGCGACTGAAGCGAATAGCTCATGCCATCGGTGCCCATGCTGATACCGTCGCTGACGCCGATGGTGTTGAAACGCATGCCGACGAGTCCGGCTTTGACGACCCCGCCCTTCACGTACGCGGCGAGGTCATTCAGATGCATGTTGCAGGTATTGCCTTCGTACCAGCAACTGGCGATGCCGATCTGCGGTTTGTTGAGGTCGTCATCATTAAGGCCAGTGCCGATCAGCATGGCCTGTGATGCGCCTTGAGCGCGGGGTTGGGTGATTCGGCGGCTAAACTTATTCAACGGTTCGGTCATGGCTTCCTGTCAATCTTTGGTATCGACGCCGGGCACGTTCGCCCGCGTCAATCGATGGCATTGAAAATCTCGTTCCACTCAAACAGTCGTCGTAGCCTGCCTTAAATCGTTCAATTCGGCAAGCACGCCTTCCAACACCTGGCGCTGTTTCTCGGCCCACGCTTCGCTCACCGTCAGCGGTGTGACGGTCAGGAACTGCTGAAGGCTTTCCCGGGAATTGTCGAGAATTTTCGCCGCCCGCGTGCTTCCGGTCAGATCGAAATGACGTCGGGTCATGGCCAACACAACGTTCGACTCCAGATCGCTATTGATCGGGCGAACGTCCACATCCCGCCGATTGACCATGCTCTTGACGTAACTCGGCTCACCCAGCACAAACGCGATCCCTCCGGTCATACCCGCACCGAAGTTTCGACCGATCTTGCCCAACACCACAACGACGCCGTTGGTCATGTACTCGCAGCCGTGATCGCCACATCCCTCGACGACCACGCGGCCACCCGAGTTGCGAACGCAGAGGCGCTCGCCCGACATACCTGCCGCGAACAGTTCGCCTCCCGTCGCACCGTACATGACGGTGTTGCCCATCAGAACCGGTTGCTCTTCGCAATTTCCCCGGGCGCGAATCACGATGCATCCGCCGTACATGCTCTTACCGACGTAGTCCTGCGCTTCACCGTCGAGAACGAGTCGCATACCCTTGTTGCAAAACGCTCCGAAACTCTGGCCGGCGACTCCGGTGAAATGCAATCGGAACGTATCGCGCGGCATGCCGACATCGCGGTGATGGCGCGCAATTTCGCCCGACAGTCGCGCACCGACGCTGCGATCGCGGTTGGTGATTTCGTAACCGCGAATGATGCTTGCGGATTCGCGGATCGCCGGCTGACAGTTCTGCAGAATGCGTTGGTCCAACTCAATGCCAGTTTCCGTCGCATCGTTGAACGGCACGAGGCAGCGACGGGCTTTGATGCCGCTCGGGTCCGGATCGGTCAGCATCGCGGAGAGATCGATGTTGCTCGTTTTGGGTAGTGTGACGCCTTCGCGCTGCTTGAGCAGATCGAAGCGCCCGATGATTTGATCGAGACGACGCATCCCCATCGCCGCGAGATCCATCCGCACCTGCTCGGCGAGGAACATCATCAGGGCGATGACATGGTCCGGCTCGCCCGGAAACTTCGCGCGAAGTTCCGGTCGTTGCGTTGCGATACCGACCGGGCAATTGTTCAGATGGCATTGTCGCACCATCACGCAGCCAGCGGCTACCAGCGCCGTCGTTCCGAAACCGAATTCATCGCCACCGAGTAGCGCCGCGATGATGATGTCCCGCCCGGTCTTGAGACCGCCATCGACGCGCACGGTCACGCGGCCCCTCAGGTCGTTGAGCACCAGCACCTGCTGCACCTCAGCCAAACCCAACTCCCACGGCAAGCCCGCGTTCTTGATCGACGACAGCGGTGACGCACCCGTTCCGCCGTCATGACCCGACACCTGGATGAAGTCGGCATAGGCCTTCGCCACACCGGCAGCGATCGTGCCGACGCCAGCCACCGAAACGAGTTTGACGCCGACGCGGGCTTTCTGATTGACGCGCTTGAGATCGAAAATCAGTTGGCCCAGATCTTCGATCGAATAGATGTCGTGATGCGGCGGCGGCGAAATTAACGGCGCGCCCGGCATCGCCCGACGCAGGTTGGAGATTTCCTCCGTCACCTTGTCGCCGAGAATCTGACCGCCCTCACCGGGCTTGGAACCCTGGGCCATCTTGATTTCAATCTCGCGGGCGCTGACGAGGTATTCGGGCGTGATGCCAAAGCGCCCTGACGCGACCTGCTTGATCTGGCTGTTGCCCCAATCGTCGGATTGCGGATGCCACTTCGCCAGCGATCGACGCGTATCGGAATCCTGATATGGATAGTAGCGTTCGCGATCTTCACCGCCCTCACCGCTGTTGCTCTTTGCACCGATGCGGTTCATCGCAATCGAAAGCACCTCATGCGCTTCACGCGACACCGCGCCGTGACTCATCGCCTGCGTGCAGAAACGCTTGACGATTGCCTCGGCTGGCTCGACTTCTTCCAACGGAATCGGCGTGTCGCTGCGTTCCCAATCAACGAGATCGCGCAGGTTGCAGACCGGCCGCTCGTCGACGAGGCTGGTGTATTGTGCGAATGCCTGCGCGTCTTGCGTGCGGACGGCTTTGTGCAGCGTCTTGGTGATGATCGGATTGGTCGAGTGGTACTCGCCCTTCTTGCGATAGGCGTAGATACCGCGGTCGGCGAGGTCCGGATCGTCGCCGAACGCCTCCGCATGGAAACGCAGAACATCCACCGCGAGTTCATGCAGTCCGACGCCGCCAATGCGACTGGCCGTCCCGGCGAAGTAACGATCGATCACCGAGTTGGCAATGCCAACTGCTTCAAAATTCTGCGCACCGCGATAACTGCTGATCGTCGAGATGCCCATCTTCGACATGATCTTGAGCAAACCGTTGTTGACCGCGTTGCGATAATTCTGCAGCGCCTCGGCCAGGGTGATGCCCTGCTCACGCGGGTCGCGGCGCACCCATTCGCGCACCGATGCCAACCCCACATACGGATGAACCAGCGACGCACCGAACCCGAGCAGACACGCGAAATGGTGATCCATGCGCGGATCGCCCGTGTCGCAAATGAGGCTTACCTGCGTGCGTTTGCCGACGCGAATCAGATGCTGATGGACAGCCGACGTGGCCAACAGCATCGGAATCGGCGCCCGCTCGGCGTTGATGTTTCGATCGGAGAGCACGATCAACGATGCCCCGTCATCGATCGCGCGTTCCGCCGCGATACTCAGCGCATCGAGCGCCGGTTCGAGCGCTTCGGGACCGCCGGCCACATTGAAATGACAGTACAGCGTCTGCAACCGAAAGCGATCGTTCGATAAGTTCTTGAGCCATTCAAACTGGGCGCAGTCGACGACCGGTGAAGCGAACTTGATCAATTCTGCCGCGCTCTCGTTTTCATCGAGCACACCCGCACGACCACCGACAGCCGTCCGCAGCGACATCACCAACCGCTCGCGCAACGGATCGATCGGCGGATTCGTCACCTGGGCGAACAACTGTTTGAAGTAGCGGTAGATCGTCTTGGGAAAATGACTGAGGACCGCGATGGGCGTATCGTTGCCCATCGAACCGACCGGCTCCTTGCCCTCGTAGATCATCGGGATGAGCAATCGGTCGATATCTTCCTTGCCGTAGGCGAAGGCCTTCTGCACCCGCGTCAAATCGTCGAGGTCGAGCGCGGATTCTTCTGGCGTCGCTTCTTCGCGCTCGGCGTACGGTTTGATCATCTTACCGACGACCCATCGTTTATAAGGCCGGCGCGTGGCGTAGTGTTGTTTGATCTCGTCATCGAGCATCAAGCGACCAGCCGCCGTATCGACCGCGATCATCCGACCCGGTCCAAGGCGCGACGAGCGCACCACCTGCCCTACATCCACCGGAACGATCCCGGTTTCGGAACCGGCAATCAAAGTGCCATCTTTTGTCACCCAATAGCGAAGCGGCCGAAGCCCGTTGCGATCGAGCATTGCGCCGGCCACGATGCCGTCGGTAAAAGTCACTGCGGCTGGTCCATCCCAGGGGGCCATCATCGAGGCGTGATATTCAAAGAACGCGCCGACATCCTCCTGCATGGTTTCCATCTGCTGATAGGCTTCAGGCATCAGCATCAACATGGCGTGCAGCGGATCGCGTCCGGAATTTACCAACAGTTCGAGAACGTTATCAAGCGCAGAAGAGTCGCTGCCATATGGTTCGATGATCGGGTGCAGGTCGGCGATTTGATCGCCCCACATCTTGCTCGACATCTGCTTGACGCCCGCATTGAAGCGATTGACGTTACCGCGCAACGTGTTGATCTCACCGTTGTGCCCCAGGTAGCGAAGCGGTTGGGCGCGATCCCACGAGGGGTTCGTGTTGGTGCTGAAGCGCTGGTGAAAGAGCGCGATCGCCGTGTCGTATTCCGGGTCGACAAGATCGGGGTAGAACGAATCGAGTTGCGGCGCGACCATCAAACCTTTGTAGACGATCGTTCGACTTGAAAGCGACGCCACGTGAATCGACTCGACGTGCGTGCTTGCCACCGCCCGTTCGATGCGCTTGCGCGCCCGATAGAGCGCCCGCTCAAAATGACTGGCGTCGAGCGATTGGTTGCGCCGAATGATGACCTGCCGAATGATCGGGCACGTTTCCTTCCCGCTCTTTCCGAGGACTTCCGTATTGATGGGAACTTCGCGCCACTTCAGCACACTCATGTCGCAATGCGCGATCTCGCGGTTGACGATCTCGACGCAGGTGCGCTCCGCATCTTCGACGTGAGTCGGAATAAAGATCATCCCGACAGCCAGGTCGGCTGCCTGGGGCGCGTCTACGCCACCGCAGCGCAATTCGCGCTGAATCAATGCGTAAGGAATGTTTGTCAGAATGCCTGCACCGTCACCGGTCAGGCCGTCGGCATTGACGGCCCCGCGATGGGTCAGATTCACCAAGCCGGTGATCGCCTGTCTTAGAATGCGGAAGGATCGTTGGCCACCAATGTCGGCAACGAGTCCAACGCCGCAGTTGTCATGCTCAAACCGTTGGTCGTAAAGCCCGAACTGCCGAACGGGCCAACCTGCTTCCTTGTTTTGTCTTGGACTTTTCATACGAATACCACCAAAAAAAGATCAAACCGATGTGACAGGCGGAGTTTGTTTCGGACGCGCGCCTAGAGGCTTACGATGCCGTGCCGTCTGTCGATGCGGCCTGTCCGTACCGACATTGTCGGTACCGTGGCGACATCGCACGAACGGCTCGCGCGGGCGTGAATCGGTGTGGTAAGAAGTCGGCGGGCGAAGCGTGGGCCTTCATGCACCAACCAGCCCGAGGGGGCCATCGGCCGATGACCGTGATTCAGCGGAAATCGGGACTGAAACACAGCGACATGGACCTGCACAGCGACGAATCGCATGCCAACCGATTGCGATTTCACAGGACGTGAAACCACAGCGCGAGCGCACCCCAACGAAGGTTGGGGCAGATGCCGCAAGTCAAGTTGGATTCGGTCCGACTTCATAGAACTTCATTTTATCCAGTGGCAAGGCTCGGTTCAATCAAAACAAGACGGGGCCATTTGGCGCTTTTTGGGGCAGATGACCTAAGCGTACCTGCGTTGCGACGAAAGCTTTACCAAGCACGACTGGAAACACGGCGTTGTTGACCTGACGATGCACACAAGACGGGAGACAACCCCGCCAACAACGACCGATGAACACCACATATGTGCATGTTCGAAATTGGCGCACGTGTCGAAGTTGCCACGACGTGCGCCCCGAAAAATTCTTCCCCATATCGGCGCCGCGCGCACGCTCGTCGGACACACGTCGGTTGCATCTTTCGCGTTGGCGCTCCGCTTTGCAGGTTTCCAAAACCCGCACGAAACATGCTTTCGATAATTGGGTAATTGTCCTCATTTGAGGAGTGCAAATACACGAGTATATACTTAGCAGCTAGCGGCTATTCCAAACATGCCTTTCCTTCCATCCGGCCCGATGTAGTGAGGCGTGGGCCGCTAGCATTCTCCTTTTCTTCCCCTGATTCCAATTTGCCAATCTGATTCCAAGTGCGATTCCCGATCTTGGACATAAGATTTCCGCGAACCATTCCGGATTTCGTTCGTCAAAGATACAGACCCGGGCCGATCTGGAACAACAAGAAACAGTTTCGCAGAAATCAACCGTCGGTTTTGACGCCCTGACGCCCGAATCCCTGAAAGGACCGGTCTTGGCGTCGTCGATTGGGAACCCGCTTTGAAAGGAGACCTCATCATGACTAGGTTCGCTGCAAGGTTCGTATTGGCCACCTCCGTCCTCATCGCGTTCGCAGCCCTCGCCCATGCCGACGACGACGCCCTGCCCAAAGTCTCCGTCTATGGAACCGCCACCACCGAAGTCACCCCCGACTTGATGAACTGGCGCCTGACCGTCACCAACAAGGGCAAAGACCTTGCCCCAGTGGCCGATAACCATACCCGCATCGTCGCGGACGTATTGAAACTGCTCAAAGACAGCGGCATCGACGAAGAGAAGATCCAAACCGCCCGCATGGAGTACGGTGAGAATTGGGTGTATCGAAGCAACAACCGCGTGAAGGAAGGTTACTACGCGTCGACCAGCGTCTCATTTGAAGTGTCCGACTTCGATCTCTACCGAGCCCTCTGGTCCGGGTTGGCAAGGGACGAGCACGTCAGCATCGACTACGTCGGCTACGATCATTCCAAACGTATCGACTACCAGAACGAAACAAGAATCAAAGCGCTGCTCGCGGCCAAGGAAAAAGCCAAAGCCCTCGCAGAAACCCTCGGATCGCAAATCGGCGAACCGCTGCTGATCGAAGAGGATGCAGGATCGCAATCCATGTACCCCGTGCCGACGTTCGCAAACAATCTGCGCACAGTCGAAAGCGCGGACGGTGGAAGCGAAGGCATCGCCAAAGGAAAAATCCCGATCAAGATACGCATCAAGGCGTCATTCAGATTGATCACGCAAGGGTAGGGTGCATCCCGGACGCACCTGTTAAACCATCGTAAGTTCCATTGCGTGCAGCTTCACTTCATCGCCAATGGGTGCGCTTCTTCGACGGCTTTCAATAACTTCTTGTTCGTGGGTTTCGCGAGATCGGGGTCGTCTTTGGTGATCGCGTCGGCGTCTTTGATCGCGGCTTTCAGTAGTGCATCGTCTTTTGTCAGGTCGGCTGCTCTGAAAACGGGGATGCCGCTTTGTCTGGTGCCGACGATTTCGCCCGGACCGCGCAGGTCGAGGTCGGCTTCTGCGATTTTGAACCCGTCGCTGGTCTCCCGCAGCACTTTCAAACGCGTCTGCGCTTTTTTCGAATTGGAATCGGTAAACAGCAGACACATGCCCGGTTTGTTGCCCCGCCCGACGCGACCACGCAGCTGATGCAGTTGAGCCAGTCCGAAACGTTCGGCGTGCTCGACGATCAGCATGGTGGCTTCGGGCACGTCGACACCAACTTCCACAACCGTCGTCGACACCAGCACCTGAATGCGCCCATTGCGAAACGCATTCATCGTCGAAAGCTTCTCGTCGCTTTTCATTCGCCCGTGCAGCAAGCCCACCTCAAACCCGCGAAGCTCTCCCGCGCGTAGGGCTTCCGCCTGCGCCACCGCATCCTTCAAATCCAGCGTCTCGGATTCTTCCACCAGGGGATACACGACAAACACGCGTTCGCCAGCCGCCACCCGCTTTCGCACAAACGTCCAGCAGGCGGCTTGCATGTTCGGCGGC
This sequence comes from Phycisphaerae bacterium, assembly GCA_030429365.1. Classification (GTDB taxonomy): domain Bacteria; phylum Planctomycetota; class Phycisphaerae; order UBA1845; family UBA1845; genus UBA1845. The sequence goes on along the minus strand of JAUIEW010000050.1, from coordinate 6,324 downwards.
ACGATTTTCGTCTCGACCGGTTTGCGCCCGGCTGGCAGCGCATCAATCGTCGTCACTTCAAAATCGCCGTACACCGTCATCGCCAGCGTGCGCGGAATCGGCGTAGCCGTCATCACCAGATAGTGATGCCCGCGCGATTTCGAACGCAGCGCCGTCCGCTGCGCCACCCCAAAACGATGCTGCTCATCGATGATCACCAACCCCAATCGCGCCCACTTCACGTCGTCTTCCAACAGGGCATGCGTCCCGATGGCGATGTCGATCTCGCCGCGCGACAAATCAGCCAGCATCGCCTTGCGTTCGCTCGCCCGCATCTGCCCGACGAGCAAGCCAACCTTGACGCGACTGCCCTTGAGGTATCGGGCGATTTTGTCATGCGTCTGGCGGGCGAGGATTTCGGTCGGCGCGAGGATCGTCACTTGAATGCGGTTGGCGACAGCGGTGAGCGCCGCGTAAATCGCGACGGCTGTCTTCCCGCAACCGACATCCCCTTGCAGCAAACGGACCATCGGACGCGCCTGACTCAAGTCGGCAACGATTTCATCGATCGCTTTCCGCTGGGCGGCAGTCAATTCAAACGGTAACCGTGCGCGAATGCGTTCATCGATCTTGGGCGTGGTGACAATCGGCGGTGCGTCGTCGGCTTGTCGCATGCGATGGCGACGCACCCGAATCGCCAGTTGCATCAAAAGCAATTCGTCATAGGCCAAGCGTTCGCGGGCGGCATGGACTTTTTGAAGTGTTGTCGGTCGATGCAGTGCGCGAATCGCATCCGCCCGGGGGATCAGCTTGTGTCGTTTGATCAACTCTTCGGGCAGAAAGTCGCGGATAGCCGCCACCGCCAACGGAAGTACCGCGTCCATCACCTTGGCGATCTGCTTGGGCGGCAGCGCTTTGGTGGCGGAGTAAACCGGCACAAACGCATCGACATCATCAGCCAACGGATCAACATCGTCGGGCAGGATCTCAAACGTTGGATTGACGAACTGCACCCAACGTTTGTCTTCGATGGCTTTGCCCGTCAGGCGGATGATCTGCCCTTGCCCCAATCGATCGCGAAGATACGGCGCATTGAACCATCGAGCGCGACACGATCCCGTCCCATCAACCACGTCGATCAATACCGACGAGCGCTGATACCCCTGCGTCGCGCGCACCCGTCCGACGCTGCCAACCACGGTGGCTACCTCGTCGATCTCCACGTCGCCGATCGGTTTGGATTTTGGAAGCAGTTCGTAGCGAAACGGCAGATGCTCAAGCAGGTCGCCCACGGTGCGCACACCCAGCGACTTGAACTCCGCAGCCCGGCGCGGACCGACGCCCTTGGTGTACATGATGGGCTGGCTGAGCAGGTCGGAAGGCATGAGGCGACGGTACCGCAGTGGGCTTTTCCAAACAAGTCCAAGCCCACTGCGAAACCGTGACTGCCACGACGAAATGGCCGCTGCCACTTCGCAACCGTGGCCGAACGTCGCCTGCTGGAGGGGGTGTTCTGTTGTGAACCTTCGGTGCGAGCGCCCCGAGGGCGCCAAGCACTTACGGGATGATCAGTTCCTGGCCAGCCTTGAGTGAATGCGGGCTGGACATCACGCCGCGGTTGGCTTCATAGATCACGCGCCACTTCGACTGGTCGCTGTAGTACATGCGAGCCAATGCGTAGAGGGTTTCGCCACGCTGCACGACGTGCGTTCCACCAGCGCCGCCCGCGGGCGCTGCATACGAATCGTTGGCCGGCGCGGAATACTGCTGACTTGCCGTGTACGTTTGATTCGGGTTGTTGGTCGTCGTGTAACCTTGCGAGGCAGAGTAATTGTCGACCCTGCCGCCGTTGTCATAGGTCGGCGAGTTTGAAGAAACCGGCGCGGACGAATAGCTGCTATTCGAAGAAGCCGGTTCCTGATAACTATAGGAATAGGAATTGTCCCGAACGGGCGTCGTGTCGAGGTGCTCGACCTTTTCCTTACATCCGTTCGCAGTGACGAGCGCGCACAGCGCCACCAGTGTTGTTGCAATCCTTCGCATCGGCGGACCTCCTGTCCATTGGTGCCACGTAAAATGTCAAAACCGGATTCTGGCGGGAATGGGTAATTTCGTCAAGTAAAATCACAGGGAAAGAAAACAAACTGCCCGCCGCCCTTCGACCATCGATCAAACTTCACTGACCGTCACATGTGAATTTAGAGAATGTGGGTTCTCAGTGCTTGGGCGGCTTCGCCTGTTCTTCTTTTGAAGGCTTGTTGGCGGCAGCGTCGGGAAGCGATTCGCCCCGGGCGACGATCTTGGCGTTGGCGACATCCAACTGGTGTTTGCGTTCGAATGGCGTCATGTCGTAGCCAGGCTTGGCGACGAAGTCTCCGACGATCTCGGTTTGGTCGGCACAGATCAATTCGAGCCTTCCACGGCAGACCTTGCCGCCTTTGAGTTCAACACGGCCCGCCGAAACGTGGGTGACCCCTCGAAGCCGGCCCGTCCTTTGAATCAGAAATCCGCTGACCACTTCCGGTCCCGCTTCCAGCTGCGCGGCGATGGAGTCCTTCGCGATGGTGTCGGTGGTGAAAGCATCGATGGGCGCCCCCACCTCGAACACGCCACCCGTCGCGGGCAACCGCAAATACAATTCGTATTCCTTCTTGCCATAGCGCGATCCGGGAAGGGGCCACTCACATAGCAAACGACCGACCGAATCGCCCTCAGCGCCATCGTAATGTGCCCATTCGCTTTCGAGTTGCACCGATTGTTGGCGCCCGGACTCAAACGGATGGAACAACTCCACGGTCGCGTGCGGTTTGGAACAACCGGCAGCCACCACCGCCAACACCAGTGCAATTCCAAACAATGTGAAACGGGATCGAACCCTCATTCGCAACCTTTCAGTGCGTGTCGCAACTCCTTTTCGACGACGCGGTGCCGACAAAACTCGTTCCCGTTGATGTGCAGGACGGGGATGTGCTCTGCGTATTCGGCTTCCCAACGCTTGCCTTCACCGGTCGAGATATCAACGATGTCGATCGGGATGCTTCGCCGCCCCACGACTTTCTGAACAACGAACCACGCGGCATCGCAGAGTTCGCAGTCGGGCTTGGTGAAGAACGTCAGACGAGTGTCCATGAATCGGGCCCGACGCGCGCCGCGTATTGACCGTTGAAAGCATTCGTTCGCGTGAACGGTTGGCCATCTTAGTGGACCAACGTCGGGACGACAAATCATCGCTGCTCGAAGGTATGAACAGACAGCCCTAGTGACCCATGGTCTTGGAGATCGTAAAGATCGGCAGCAACAGCGCGATAACGATGCTTCCGACGATGCCGCCCATGACGAAAATCATGATGGGTTCGATCATCAGCGTCACGCGTTTGATGGATTGCTCAAGGTCGCGTTCGAGAAACGTGCTGACCCGATCGAGCACGTCGGCAAGGTGTCCACTGCGTTCGCCAGCCCGCACCATTTGCGTGACCGATCGCGGCATGAGTTTGGTGGCGAGAAGCGGTACGCTCATTTGTTCACCGTCTTGGACGCGCGCATCCACGTCGTCCCACATGTCCTGAAAATACCGATTGCCCACGACGGCACGGGTGATGCCGACAGCTTCGAGGATCGACACGCCCGCGCGGGTCAGCGTGCCCAACGTGCGTAGCGATCGGGTGAGACAGGTTCGGTGAAACATTCGACCGATCAACGGCGTATTGAGCAGGATCCAATCCATCGGACGTTTCCCGCGTTCTGATCGGAAGAACAGTACCAAACCGACAACCGACGCAAGAAGGATGCTTGACCAATACATCCAATAGGTGGTCATCCATCCGCTGACGGACATCAGAATTTTCGTCGGCACGGGCAGCAGATGTTCCTTGCCGCGGTACAGCCCGGTAAACTTGGGCATCAGGAACGTCATCAGAAAAATGACCACGCCAATCGACATACACATCAAGAAGCTCGGGTAGATCAATGCCCCGACCACTTTTCGCGAGGTCTCCCGCTGGTTGGCTAGATACGCACCGCATCGATCAAGCATCGGTCCCAACTGTCCCGACGCCTCCGACGCCTTGACAAGATTGACGACCAACGGTTTGAACACTTTCGGATGCCGCGCCAGCGCCGTTGAGAATGGCGTGCCCGTCTCAACATCAGACAAAATACGTTTGAGGACCTTGCTGAAGCCAACCGACTCGGTTTGCTCAATAATGCTGCTAAGCGCATCGGTAATCGAAACGCCCGTATCGACCATCACCGACATCTGGGTGACGAAGTTGATGACGTCGGTGGACTTGACGCGGTTTCCACCAAATTGAATCTGGGTGGCCACCGCTTCGACCGCTTGCGCCGCTTCCTGGATGCGCACGACAAACTTACCTTCCGCCCGAATCAACCGAGCGGCTTCCGCCGGGCTGGGCGCAGTGATCACGCCTTCGATTGATTCTCCGGATGAATTGCGTGCCAAGTAGTCAAATCGCGGCATGGTCGTGGTTACCTTTGGCTTTGCTTTTATACGGTCGCGTGGATCACCCGCATCATGCGCTGGTCACACGAAGGACTTCCTCCACAGTCGTTTCGCCGGAATGCACCTTGACCATTCCGTTTTCAAACAACGTTCGGATCCCCTGCGCCTTTGCGATGGAGCGGAGTTTTCCGAGATTCGCGCCGGCTGCGATGGCGTCGCGCATCTCATCGGATGGAATCAGAATTTCGAAAATTCCCGCACGTCCTTTGAATCCGGTTTGGTTGCACATTGCACAACCATGGCCTTTGGCGACTTTTTCAATTTTCATGCCGGAGCGCTGGGCCGCATTGAGCACGTGGGGCGTCGGTGCGGATTCCACCTTGCATTCGGGACAAACCCGCCGGACCAAGCGCTGGGCCACAACACCCACGAGGGCCGCACTGATCAAGTAGGGTTCGATACCGAGGTTTTGCAGGCGCGTGATCGCCCCCGCACTATCGTTGGTGTGGAGCGTCGAAAGCACCAAGTGCCCGGTCAGCGCGGCTTGCACGGCGATGGTCGCCGTCTCCGTGTCTCGAATTTCGCCGAGCATGATCACGTCCGGGTCCTGTCGAAGCAGCGTCCTCAGAACCGACGCAAACGTCAGACCGATCTTGCTGTGCACCTGAAACTGATTGATTCCGAGAACATTGAACTCGATCGGATCTTCGACTGTGCAGATATTGATCTGAGGCGAGTTGATCTCGTTGAGCATGGAATAGAGCGTGCTGCTTTTTCCGCTACCGGTTGGTCCGGTGACGAGAACAATGCCGTAGGGCTCCTTGCAGATGCGCTCCATCGATTTGCGCGTTTCGTCTTCGAGTTTCAAACCGGCAAACGTCAACAGACTGTTCGAGTTGTCGATGATTCGGATCACGACCTTCTCGCCGTATTTGTTGGGCAGCGTCGAGACACGAAGGTCCACCTGCTTGCCGCGCGACGAAACACGGATCGCCCCGTCCTGCGGAAGTCGCCGCTCAGAGATGTCCATCCCAGCCATGATCTTGATACGGGCCACGATCGCCGGCTGCATCTGTGATGGCGGTCGGAGTTTCTCAAACAGTTGCCCGTCGACGCGATAGCGCACGCGAAACACCTGTTCGTCGGGCTCGAAGTGAACGTCGCTCGCCCCTTCACGAATGGCGCTGTGAATCGCGTGGTTCACCAGTTTGACGACGGGCGAGTCGCTGCCCAGGTCTTCGACATCGGCGCGATCGGTGTTTTCAGATTCCGATCCCGACGGGCCTTCAGTTTGAGCAAAGAGTTCTTCAAAACTCGGCGCTTCATCCTGGCTGACATCTTCAATGATGCCGCGAATGTCGTCGGGTAACGCCGCAACGATCTGCACCGGGCACCCCGCATGCTGGGCAACTTCATCGACCAGAAAGAGGTTTGACAGATCGCTGACAGCGACCGTGAGTGTGCCATCGACTTGGAAAAGCGGGACCACCTGCGACTGTTCGATGAACTCAACCGGTAAAACGCCAAAAACGTTTCGATCGACCAACCGGGATGTCAGCCGGGCAAATGGAATGTCGGATGCGTCCGCCAGAGCGGCAGTCAATTGCTCCTGGGACACGAATCCCAACTCAATCAGGATTTCACCCAGTAGCTGACGCTTGCCGCTTTCCTGTTGAACCGCGATCGCTTCATCGACCTGTTGCGGCGTGATCAATCCACGCTCAACAAGAACGTCACCCACGCGTACGACTTTGGTTTCGGTCGATCCAGACATATGATGATTACCTAATTCAAAGCTTCCAGGGCCTCGTCCAGTGTCACGCACATATCGAGCTGCTTGTCGAGACGCGTCACTTCCATGACCTTTTCAAGCGGTTCACTCAGCG
>JAUIEW010000049.1 GCA_030429365.1 Phycisphaerae bacterium | reverse complement strand
TCCAGTGTGGCGCAACTCATTCGCATGAGTGTGCAAGCAAGAGCGTAGCGGTCGATATTGCCACAGTCTAAACGCCAGATCTGGCGATCCCTCAAATCCAACGTCTGCGACGATAGCCCTAGAAAAACAAACAATCGAAGTGTTCGTGATTCAAAGGCATCGCGAGCGCGCCAGTTTGCTGGCCTGAATCAAGTCATCAATTCCACAATATCAGATTCCTTGCAAGACGAGCCGAAGCGGTGTGAGTCCTACTCGCGTCTCTGAATCTGAAGACTAAGTCGAATGAGTTGCGCCACACTGGAGATGCCGGTCCTCGCTTTGATGTTAGCGCGGTGAGCTGTCTGCAGCTGATGCATCTGAAAGACTCCAAGCTTGCATTGGTTGACGTTGAGACAACCGGAATATCCCCGGAGATGGGCGATCGGATCTTCGACAAGGCGCGGGGCGTCAGCAAGCGGGCCCAAAGACCTCGCCAGGCGTCTCAATTCATCAACCTTGAGCGGTCCATTCTACGGGATGCGCGAAGCGTGCGTAGCATTGCAGATGCCGAAGTCTCCCATGCTCCCCGCATAAAGGCGGTTGCCCAGACCTTTGGCAAGCTGTATTCCATCGCTTGACTCCTGGGTCACATCTTCCGGCTTGACGCTGGCTTTCTGTCGGTAGACGAGTTGGGTGAACCGACGCGAACAAACAAGCAGCGGCTGAATCGATCGACAAACTTATCGCCGCTCAATTCCACTGCAGTTCCACAGGACCGGTTTTTTGGGGGGGGGGGCTAAATGACCGCCTGAATTGACGTAAGTCCCGATGGGATACGACTGGAGCCAGCGAGACTCGAACTCGCGACCTCTTGCATGCCATGCAAGCGCTCTCCCAACTGAGCTATGGCCCCGGATTTGGGCCGAATCCTTTGCCGAATTCGGTCACGCATTTAACCGTCTACACCGTGATCCGTCAACCGACGCAGGGGCCAAATCGGGGCGATTCTCGTCGTCGCTAGGGCGCGGATGTCAGCTGTGCGTCCTGGTTCAAGAGCGTCTCGACCGCCTCCAGCTGCGTGATCGCTTTCTGACGCTTGCGGGCGAAGTCGTTGATCTTCCGCTCAACCACCCGGGCGTTCCGCTGGGCGTCCAATTCGACGCGGCTGACCCGCTTCCGCAATCGATCCTCAAGATTGTGCACGCGCCGTTCGAGTCGCCTTGAAAACGGCGCACGATCGAGGTCCGCGCGGGCGTCGGCCAACCGGATCTCCAAGTCCTGGATGTCCTCTTCGTCGTTGACGGCTTGGACCGGGATGGCCCGTATCCGCTCCTGCGTATCGGCGGCGGCGCTCAGGCAATTGTGAAGGCAGAGCAGCGCACTACGCAGCGCATCGGCGCTATCTTCAAATTGCTCGGGCGGCCGGCGCGAGTAATCGGCCAACGAGTCGCTGTTGCGCCTGCGATCGGTCAGTGAACGGTACCGCGGGTCCTGTTCGAGCGCCGCGAACAACGCCGTATAGCGCGCCCAGTCATCGATAAACACATTGTCGATGCCTTTGTCGCGGCGAACCGTTTCGACCGTGTCCGCGTCCTGCGTATCGAGGGAAGAGAAACGGTTGGCTTCGATACCGGCTGCGATGGTCAGGTTGTTTCGGCGCCTCCGCCCCAACCTCAGTCGGCCATTCGCAAATCCTCCGACGGAATTGGCGTCGAACGAGCGCTCGCTTGAGAACGACGACGTCTCGGTCAAGAACGAAAACTGATCCGGCTCCTGCGCTGTCAGCACGGGCATCGCCAATTCGTTGAGTTCACGAATCATCCCCAGCGCATCCGCAGGCGAAACTTCAGCGATATCCACCCAACGATTAACTTCGTCTTTGGGATAATCCGTGGTCATTCCATTGGAGTTGGTCAACTGATAGGTGCTTCCGGAACGCGAGACCGTCCCCTTCAGGACGCGGCCGTCCTCCATCAGCAGTTGATCGGCGCGGGCGGACACGAACCCTCCACCCAACGCAAGCATCATCACCGACGTCCCCAAAGTCGAACCGTTTAGTCGCATCGCCAACACCTCAATTCCACGAAACCTCGTCCCGCCGCCCACCGCGCGGACGTACGGCCACCGGGTTATGGTCGCGCGGGCCGACGAATCTTTCAGGTAAAAGCATTTTTTGCAGACTTGATGTCGGAATCGGCGATTCAGCGATCGGACGGCGGTTTGGGGTGGGTGAATCCTTCGGAAACGACCGGATTGTATGCGGTGCGATTCTGCATAGGATATGCACCGGAAGGATTCGATTGTCCCCAGGGGCTAGACTGTGCAACTAAACATTCAGAACGAGTATGACCCGCTTGAAGCGGTGATGGTCCATCGTCCAGGTCCGGAGATTGACCGCCTGACCCACGACAACATGGTGGAGTACCTCTTCGAGGACATCCCCTATCTGCGGCGGATGCAAGAAGAGCATGACGCATTCTGCGAAACGATGCGGAACCAGGGCATCGACGTGATCTACCTGGAGCACATGCTCTCCGACGTGCTCAATAGCAATCCGGAGGCCAAGCGCCGCCTGATCGAGACCGTCTGCACAGCCGAAAACGTGCCGGCAATCGCCCCCGACCTGCTCGATGAAAATCGGTTTCCAAACGACGTGTTGCAACAGATCCTCTTCTCTGGTCTGACGGTGCAGGAATATCAGGAGTTGGCCGGCAAACGGATTCCTCAAACATCGCCGAACGGAGGTGTGCTATTCGGACCGACCCCCAATGCCTACTTCACCCGCGACCCCGCGGTCGTCGTTCGGGAATCGGTCATTTCATGCAAGATGCACTACGTCCGACGTTTGCGGGAGACGATCATCACCCGCGCAATCTTCGAGCATCACCCAAAGTTTGCGGGGCACAAGATTACGTTCGGCGGTTCGAACTCACCGACGGAAGATCGCCCGTTCACGATCGAAGGCGGCGACATCATCGTCCTCAATGAGGAGGCAGTGCTTGTCGGAGCCAGTGAACGCACGCGTTCCGAAACGATCGAAGTCTTGGCCCAAAAGGCATTCGATGTCGGCAAGGTGCGCCGGTACTACGAGATTCCGATTCCGACCGAACGCTTGTTCATGCACCTCGACACGGTCTTTACGATCGTCGATTACGCAACCGTGGTCTGGTATCCCGGCGTGATGGAAGGCATTTCCGAAATCATGAGGTTTGAAAGCGGCGCTCCGGGCGAAGTCATCCGAAAAGCAGAGCCGCGCAACTTGCATCAAATCCTAAGCGACGAGTTTGGGCAGGAAGTCAAGATCATCGAGACGGCCGGTGGCGATGAACACTATGCGTCGCGCGAGCAGCGCACTGACGGCACGAACGTCTTCGCGGTGGGTCCGCGCAAAGTCATCGGTTACGATCGCAATGAGCGCACGATCGCGGCGCTCAATGAAGCCGGCATCGAATGCCTTAACATTCAAGGTTCGGAACTCGTGCGGGGTCTCGGCGGCCCGCGATGCATGACGATGCCCCTGCGCCGACGTCACAGCAAGGCCGATTAATCGGTTCTTCGAAACTCGCCGCATTCCCGTCCACGCGTCTGTACGCAAGAAAGACTGTGCGCAAAAAAGTAGGCCCGGTGGGGTGACCGGGCCTTGGGGTTCCATCCGATGGGGGGAACGGATGGATTATGGGATCGTTGAATTTTGGCCCGCCGATCAAATCGAGGGGCACATCTGGCAAATCGGCCATCACGGCTGAATTGGCCAGCAGCATTGTCGCAGAGCGAACCACGCAAAACAACGGACCGGGACCAGGTCCAACCGTCCGCCAGATATCCAAATGTTGTCGTTGAACTCCGTGACTTGTTGCACGAATCCTGAAAATGCGGGCTGCCTCTTGGCCCGACAAGATGCCTGCTCTGGCTATTCTATCGCATCGAATCGCACCGATACCAGCCAAAAAGTCCCGTGGCTCGATATTGTTCTTAGGTCCGGGTGGAAAAGAAATTAGGCCGGGCAGCTATCCACGCTCGAAGGCAAAACGTCACAATGGGGACCTCTCGGACTGTGGGAACTTGTCGCCCAAGCGCGGAACTAGCGGGCGGCTTTCGACTTGCGGGCAAAGCGCCGAACCTTCTTGTCGGTGACCAACATCGACACGGGTCGATCCAGCGGCTCAGCTGGAACTTCTTTGAGAACCTGTTCCTCAAATGAAAACCCACAGGTCACACCGGCAAATTCCGGATGGGCAAGAAATCGGTCGTAGAATCCCCGCCCCCTGCCCAGTCGATTGCCCTGCTCGTCGTACGCCAATCCTGGAACAATCACCATGTCTATCAGCGAGATCGGGATGGGTGGTCCGGACACCGGTTCGCGAAGACCCATTGACGTCTCGACCAAATCACTTGTCAGTGATCGAATCTCCGTCGGCATCATGCGGCGCTGCTCCCAACTGATGCGCGGCGCCAACACTCGCTTGTGATCCTGCCAGGCGCGAAGTACCACGCCGGTCGTATCAATCTCTGTTGGAAGCGAAAGGTAGACCATGATGATCTGTGAGCGGGCGTACTCTGAGGTGCCCGTCAAATGGTCCATGGCCAAGGCAGACTTGGAAGCCATCTCGGCATGGGGCATCGATTCCAGCATTCGACGTACCTTTTGTCGAAGCTCTTTTTTCACGTCCAATCAACTCCTCGATGCCCGTTTCGCGACGCTTGTGTCTCGATGCCTAAGGCGATTCCAACTATCGGCGCGATTGTCGTCATCGCGTTAGCCCAACACCTCGATTGCCATTCTGAAGGATGTTTCAGCTGTTTCATCGCCGAAGCCGCGAACTGGCTTGGCTCAAGCGCCCCGCAAACCCCTACATTCTTCTAGCGCGTCTACGACGGATACTCCACCATGTTAACGAGCGGTCGAAATCGAAGATACGCAAGATCTTGGCAACCAGCCGAGCCAAATCACAATCGAAATTTAGAACCCATCCGCCTGTTCGGGCACCATTCACGCAATGAATTTCTGACGGCTCGGCCGGGCTGTCCGATATTTCTACATGAGAATCGAAAAGAGCCATTAATTCAATTACCGATTCAAACTTCTGTCGACATTATCGGAGCAAGTAATTCGATTGCCAAGGCCCCATAACAACGATCTCTCACACCACGATTTGATACGCTTTTTGATCTTAGCATCACGATGAACTCTCGATGGTCGAAGAACGTTAAAGGGGCTGGCCAACTGATTGCAACGCGTTGGCGACTCTCGAATAATGGGTCGTAGGGACAGGGGTCTCGTGTACTTACCCCCTTCTCGCTAAAGCCGTTTTACTCTTCAGGGGACGCTACACATGTGCGGGATTATCGGATACGTCGGTGGCAAAGAAGCTCTGCCCGTCTTGCTGGAAGGGCTCAAACGCCTCGAATACCGTGGTTACGATTCAGCCGGTGTCGCCATTCACCGACACGGCAAAATCATCACGCGTAAATCTGCCGGACGAGTCTCTGCACTCGAGCACATCATCAAGGATGCTGGCGATGAGTCGATGGTCGGCCACAGTGGAATAGCCCACACGCGCTGGGCGACCCACGGCGCTCCCAACGACATCAACGCCCACCCGCACTGCAGCGCGGACGGGTCCCTCGCCGTCGTTCACAACGGCATCATCGAAAACTACCGTTCACTTCGAACGTTTCTCGAACAAAAAGGTGTCATCTTCAAATCTGACACCGACACCGAAACGATCGCCCACCTGATCGATTTCCATTACAAGGATGATCTGCAAAAAGCCGTCCGCACCGCCCTGCTCGACGTTCAAGGAACGTACGGCATCGTCGCAATGTCCTCGAAGGAACCTGGCGTGTTGGTCGCAGCTCGCAAGGGTAGCCCGCTGATCGTCGGCGTCGGTCAGGATGAATACGTCATCGCCTCAGACGCAGCAGCCGTCCTTGAGCACACGTCGCAGGTCATCTATCTCGACGACAACGAGATGGCCCGCATCTCGCCGGAAGGCTTTCGCACCACGACGCTCGACGACATCCCCGTCACCAAAGATGTTGAAGAAGTTGAATGGACGCTCGATCAGATCGAACTGGGCGGCCATGAATACTTCATGGAGAAGGAAATCTTCGAGCAGCCGCGTATGCTCGAACTTTGCATGAAAGGTCGCGTCGACGTTCGCGAAGGCGCGGTTTACCTTGGCGGGATCAGCGACTACTCGCGTGAACTCGTTCGCGCCAAACGCTTTATCCTGGCGGGCTGCGGCACCGCGTGGCACGCGGCCCAGGTCGGCGAATACCTGCTCGAAGACCTCGTGCGAACCCCGGCGGAAACAGAGTACGCCAGCGAGTTTCGATACCGCAATCCAATCATCAACGATGGCACGATGGTACTGGTTGTCTCGCAAAGTGGCGAAACGAGTGACACGCTTGCGGCGCTTTCAGAAGCCAAACAGCGCGGAGCGACGACGCTAGGTATTGTCAATGTTGTCGGCTCGTCAATCGCACGCGAAACCGATGCGGGTATTTACCTGCACGTCGGACCGGAAACGGGCGTGGCCAGCACGAAAGCATTTACCGGGCAGGTCATGGTGATGACGCTCTTGACGCTTTACCTCGCGCGTCGCCGTCACATGTCGCAGCGGGCGCTGGATCACTTCCTTGAGGAACTGACCAAAATCCCCGGACACATCGAGACGATTCTGGCCCAGAACAACATGATCAAGGAAGTCGCCCAAGCCAACATTGATCGCGAAAACTGGCTCTATCTGGGTAGAGGTTACAACTATCCCGTCGCCCTCGAAGGCGCATTGAAGCTCAAGGAAATCAGCTACATCCATGCCGAGGGCTTGCCCGCAGCGGAGATGAAGCACGGTCCGATCGCGCTGATTTCAGAAGGCATGCCGGTGGTCTTTATCGCGACCAAGGGTTCGCAGTACAGCAAGATCCTCAGCAACATCGAAGAAGTTCGATCGCGCGGCGGTTCGGTGATCGCAGTCGCAACCGAGGGCGACACGCAGGTTCCTAAGCTCGCTCAGCACGTGATCACCGTGCCGGACACGCCCGAACCATTGCAGCCGTTGCTGACCGTGATCCCGTTGCAACTGATCGCGTATCACGCAGCTGTCCTGCGCGGATGCAATGTCGATAAGCCCAGAAACCTCGCCAAGAGCGTCACCGTCGAATAGACCGATCCCGGCTGACGAAGATCCGCGAGACGAATATCTCAGCATCCACTGCACACGTTTTTTTGACGACGTGCAGTGGATTTTTTTGACGTGGGGCTGAACGAACTACAGCCAGTATCGATCGTTTGAAAGAGCCAACTGGTGCGTTCCTGGGCAGATGTTTTTTCGGACGCACGCGTCGTATTTTGCATGATCCGCCTGGGGCATCGCCCCCAATCCCAATCGTACACTTTCGAGTCAGACGCAGCGTCAACGCCTTGGCTCTGCGCCCCCACAGAAACCACTGGATTGAACCCCAAAAAACGGTCGATGCCATCATTGCGTCTATGCGCATGGATCATCACGAAGGATAAAATTATATGCCCAAACGATTTTGCAAATCGCGATTCTTTCCGGTGGCGTTGTTGGCCATCGGCTTCATTGCTGGCACTCCATCAGCGCTTGCGCAGATTGGAAGCAATGCATCCAAAGAATCTCTCGAGTTCTTAAATACCGACGCCACTCGTGATTCGGGAGACGACCAGCAACCCAGCCTCGCCACCGATCAAAAAGGCAACTGGGTGGCCGTCTGGCAAACGGTTCAGCCCGCAACGGGCAACGACGATGGACGCGTTGAAATCCGCTGGGCAAACAGCAGCGACGGGGGCAAGACTTGGAGCGTGCCTGGAACCCTTTTGACTGACGGGCGTACTTCCGGCGCGGATGATGAATCACCGGTTATCGTGACCAATCGCAAAGGCACCTGGGTCGTTGCGTGGGTGTCGCCACAAAGCGGGTCGTCAGAACACGGCGGCACCGAGAGTGATGTACTCGCGGTCCGAAGCACCAACAACGGTCAGACGTGGAGCCAGCCCGTTCGCATCGGCACGCCGCCCCAAGACATCGCCGACGGTGCCGTGCAACCGAGCGATCACGATGTCGCCCTCGCCACCGACGGCGATGTGTGGATCGTGGTGTGGTCATCAACCCGCGACATCTCCGGCGGTGGTGGATCCCATGCCGTCAACGACGCAGTGATCTTGACGGCTCAAAGCCTCGATGGTGGCGCCAGTTGGACGACGGCGGGCTCGTTCACTCCGTTTGATGGCACCGGTGACATCACGCCGACGCTTGCGGCCGACGCCAACGGGCAGTGGATCGCGAGTTGGTCCTCCGGTGGTCGGGTTGTCTTTGCCGAAAGCGTTGACGATGGTCTGACCTTTTCAGAACCGGCTGAAATCTCCAAGGGCACTGGAGCGGCCAACCCGGTCATCGCGCACGGAACGTCTCCGGGCGGCGATTCGTCAAACGGGCAATGGATGGTGACCTACGCCGAAGCCGGTGAAGTCTATGTGTCACACTCGGCGAACTCAGATTCGGCCACGACCGGCGCGGCGAGGGACTGGTCCACCCCGACCCGACTTGCCATTGGCGTCAATCCGTTCATCGCTTCGGGTGTGGAGGGTTCATGGCTCGTGGGATGGGAGCAGACGGGACTCTTGGGCGAAGACATCGACATCCTCGCCGCCCAGAGTCGCGACGGAGGATCGTCATGGGACGAGCCCGAACCGCTCAATGCCGACGCTGATCAGGACAGCACCGAGGATTTGGGCGTCCAACTGGCGACCGATGGCCAGGGCAGCTGGCTGGCCGTGTGGTATTCGGGCAATCAATCCAAAAGCGCCGGCGATGACGAGGACGTGTTCGTTCTGCCATTTGCCTTAGCGGCTGACTGTGATGGTGACGGAATTGGCAACGCCCAGCAGTCGCGCTTCGGCGATTGCGACGGTGACGGCATTCCCGACGACTGCGATGATGACGCCTGTACGACCGGCGGATCCAGCGGTGGTGGCGGTGGTGGTTCAAGCGGCAGCGTCGGATGTGGCGCTGGCGCAGTCGGAATGATCCCACTTATGATGCTGGGCTTGGGATCGCTGGGAGCGGTTTCGCGCCGACGCTATCGCTAACGGATGCCGCCCGAAAGACCCGCTCGAAAACATCACAACCGAAATGCGCTGGACGCTGCGCCGTTTTGCGCGCATCATTTCGGCATGATGCAGACCACACATTCAAACGAACGTCAATCGTGCGGCATGGCAACGCAGACCCACCAGCAGAATCGCGCGGGTGTGCGGGGGGCGGCATTGCTCGCTTGCGGATTCGCCATGTTGCTCTCCTCGGGTTGCGTACGCCGGACGTTGACCATCAACACCGAACCGCAGGGCGCATTGATCTGGCTCAACGATGAAGAGATTGGGCGATCACCGGTCTCAACCGACTTCCTGTGGTATGGCGATTACGACGTCGTCGCCCGCCTCGAAGGATACGAAACGCTCAAGACGCATCATTTCGTCAAGGCGCCCTGGTATCAGAAACCGGGCATCGATTTCTTCTCCGAGGTTCTGTATCCCGGCAAGATCCACGATCAACGGTCGGCTGATTTCGCGTTGGAACCGGAAGTGGTTCCCGATCGGAATGAGCTGCTGGAGCGGGCTTCAGAGTTCAGGGAAAGATCGCTGTTCGACGAAGAATAGAACTAGCCCGCACGACTTCCCTGCGTTATTTCACAGCGTTATTTCACAGCGTTATTTCACTGTGGCAGTATTCAAGCAAGCCGCTCCGCTGCGATGGGCTTTCCACGCCAAACCTGCCGCCCCGATAACGCCAGCATTGCCGCCCAGATTCGACAGCACGATCTTCGGTTTGTCTTCAAAGATCTTCCACGTTTGGGCGACGAAGTGTTGGCGGACACGCCCGAGCAGGAAATCGCCCGACTTGCTCATCCCTCCGGCAAGCACCAGCATTTCGGGATTGACGGTGTGCTGAATGTTAACGCATGCCAACGCAATGTATCGACAGGCTTCGTCCCAGATGGTGTCGGCCAGCGAGTCGCCAGCCCGCGCCGCTTCCGCAATCGCCTGCGAGTCGAACGCGCCATTCGCCTTCAGCACAGGACCAAGCGAACTTTCAGATCCCTTGCGTATCTGCTCGATGGCATACTTGGCGATGTTACCCGGTGATGCGTACTGCTCAAGGCAGCCTTTCTGTCCGCAACTGCAAGGCCGCCCGTCGAGTTCTACAATCGTGTGACCAAATTCCGCGGCGTTTTCAAAGTGACCGCGAAGTATCTCGCCCCCGATGATGGCCCCCGCGCCGATGCCCGTCCCCAAAGTCAACGTCACCTGGTCGCCGAAATCTTTTCCGGCTCCGACCCAATGCTCGGCATAGGCGGCTGCATTGGCATCGTTTTCGAGCTGAACGGAAAGGCCGGTTTTCTCCTGGAGCCACTGGCGGATGGGCACATTCTCCCAGCCGGGAAGGTTGGCCGATCGGTGGATGAATCCTTTGCTGAGACGAAGCGGACCGGGCGTTCCAATCCCCAACCCGACGACATCATCCTGCGAGACCGAATTCTCGGAGATCAGTCCGTTGACCGTGTCGGCCATCTCACCAACAACGCAGTCAGCACCGCGGCAGGCGTCGGTTCGACGGCTGACGATTCCAAGAATTTGACCGTCATCGGCCACCAGCGCGGTCACAATGTTAGTGCCACCGAGATCGATACCGACGGCGAGTTGACGGGACATAGTAATCTCTAAAAGCAGTGGACCGCCATCGGGCCTCTCAACGAAAATGCATGCTGTGTTTGAGACGCATCAATCGGTCATTCAGGCCGATTGAGAAACAAATCATGCACTGAGATGAAACTCTGGCCACGTACACATGCGGTCATTGTGGACGTTAAAACGATTGTACAGACAGTTCCGACCATTCTACAAATGTTTAGCGCGATCGTCCATAAATCCGCCATGGTGGGAGCACCGGGCCTTTGGGAAAGACTGAATCTGTTTCATTCGATGTCGGTCGTCGCTCGACCAACGCCTCTCGGTTTGGAAGCCCCTTCCCGCATATTCGAGCCTTTCGGTAAACCTTCGCCCAAAAATCGCCTCATTGCTACAATTTGTGACGATGAGCGACGAAAAACGCATCACAGCATTGAGGGAACTCATCTCCAGATTCCCAAATTCGCCCGGCGTCTACCTCATGAAAGACACCGACGGCAAGGTCCTATATATCGGGAAAGCCAAGGATCTGCGGTCGCGCGTCATGAGCTATTTTCAACCGTCCGCGGACCTGCTCACCAGCCGCGGGCCTGACATTGCCAACATGGCCACCCGGGTGGCGGACATCGATTTCCTCGACTGCGAAACGGAAGTGGACGCCATCCTGAAGGAAGCGCGGCTGATCAAAGACATCCAACCGCCCCACAACGCGCAACTCAAGGACGACAAAACATTCCCCTATCTCGAGATCACCACCGGCGACGATTTCCCCGGCGTGTTCGTGACGCGAACGCCGCGCGCCAAGGGCAGCAAGCTGTATGGCCCATTCACCAATTCCAGTGCCATTCGCGACGCGGTGAATACGTTGCAGAAGGTTTTCAAATTTCGAACGTGCGAATTGGAAATTCGGGCTGACGATGATTCACGTCGGTTCTTTCGCCCGTGCCTGCTGCATGCGATCAATCAGTGCACGGCGCCGTGCGCCGACCTCGTCAGTCGCGAAGCGTATCGCAAGGACATTGAGCGGCTGAAGAACCTGCTCAAATCGAAGCGATCGGTGTTGATCCGTCAGATGACCAAGGAGATGGAAGGTGCGTCTGCAGAAATGCGCTATGAAGATGCGGCGGTCATCCGCGATCGCATCAAGTCGATTCAGGCGCTTTCCGATTCGGGTGACGCCGATCGCGATCGACAGATCGAAGCGTTTTATGTCGATCCGGCCAAGGGTTTGGACAAACTCGCCGACCTGCTTAATCTTGAGAACCGACCGCGCAGCATCGAAGGAATCGACATCGCCAATCTGCAAGGCGAACAATCGGTTGGTTCGCTGGTTTGTTTCATCGATGGGAAGCCCTTCAAAGCGGGGTACAAACGGTTTCAAATCAAAACGGTTGAAGGGCAGGACGACTACGCGATGATCAAGGAGGTCATCCTCAGGCGTTATCGTTACGCGTCTGCTGGCGAGGAACTGTACCCTGATATCATTTTAATCGACGGCGGGTTGGGGCAACTTCATGCGGCGCAGGATGCGTTTGGCGAGTTGGATTTAAAACCGGCGATGGTGATTTCGTTGGCCAAGAAAGAAGAGTTGGTATACGTGCAAGCACAGTCAGCGCCCATCCGGATGGCCCGCAACAATGACGCGCTGCGGTTGCTGCAAAGTGTGCGTGACGAGGCCCATCGATTCGCCCAACACTATCATCACATATTGCGGAGAAAAAAGACGTTTGACGAAGATGTGAAGTCGGGCAGGCGGCCCCCGCCACGATCTCGGCGACCATCGACCTAACGCAAACGAGCCGATGTGATTCGGGTTTGATCAGGTTTCTCCCATCGATTGGAAGCACAGCGTGAGTGATAACGAAAAAGAACAAGCCAAGGTAGAAAAGAAGCTGGCCAAGTCCCTGGTCAAGGAAGAGAAAGCCCGCGCCAAAGCCAACCAGGCAATCGCACCAGGTCCCGCCCCTGCCCCGTCGTCTTCGCCAACGCCGGCTGAACGGTCAGCAGCCGCCGCCGAACGACAGGTAAAACTCCAGTCGTATCGTGTATGGTTTGCGGCGCTGGGCGTCATCATCGCAATTGCGACGTTGCTCGTGACACTCAAGCCGTGGCAGTAGTTGAATGGCAAGGACGTGAACGACCAGCCGCCATCGGTTGGAGAATCTATGGCTTAACGAATCTAACCTGCTCTTCAAAGTCCTGCGGTTTCAAGCGGAAGAGCTTGCCGCGTTCAGACATCGCAACCACCTCCGTATCCATGAAACATACGGACTCAATCGCCCCGGATTTCATCGGATAGCGAATAGACCGCCTGTTCGAAAGCGTGATGGACGATGCCCCGTCGGTGGTGATATCGAACACGTTGATTGCACCGTAACTGCTTACGACCAACCGCTTTCCGTCTTGTGACACGTCAGCGCCGTTGGGAAATGGTAGATGCGGTTCCGCAACCGCTTCGAGGCGCATCTTTCCATCACTGATTTCGGTTAATCGATAGACGATTGCTTCATTCGGCTTCAGGTTGGCCATCACGTACAGCGATTGATCTGCCCAAAACAGGGCTTCGCAATCAAATCGTTTCTTGTCTGGATACTTGAAACGCCAACGTTTGGATGGCGCGACCGGGTCAGCCGGCGGATTGTGCGGGTTGGGTTCCGGTATGCGATAGATGTACCGTGCGGGGAACATGGCGTGGTTGTTACCGATGTCGCCGATGTAGAGGTTCCCCTGGTCGTCGGCGCAGATGTCTTCCCAATCGGTGTTGGGCGCACCGCTCACGAATACTTCGGCGAGCACGCGGCCATCGACATCGATGGCGATGAGTTTCGGGTCGTTGCCTGAGTCACCATGCGTCCAAAGCACGCCGGGGTACTGGCGACTCGCAACGATGCCGGATGTTTCGGGAAGTCGCTTGTTGTCAGCCTTCGCGTAGGGAACCCACTCGCGCGGAAGGGGTAAGCCGTGATCTGCCGGCTCACCGAATACAAAGGCACAACCGAGCAGGCCATACACCCAGACAACTGAAATAACGCCGTATCTCGCTCGCATCATGACGCTATCTACGCACGAGATCGGTCGGCGGTTCGTTGGGCTTTGCATTGCCCAACGTTACATGACGGCGAAGTAGTTGTCGACCGCGGCTTCGAAGGCTTCCTTGGTCATCTTGACCTCGCACTCGTTGTATGCCGCGATGTTGATGATCTGCAAGAGCAGGTCGCGCGGATGGCAGCAACGAAGCGGCCGATTGCACTGCACGTAGTGGCGTTCGATCAAATCGTCGACGACTTCGGCGTCATATTCAATGTTGAACAGTTCGGCTGTGAACTTCATGAGTTCACGGTATTGATCCACGGGCGGATCGAGCACGTTGATCTTGTAGGGAATTCGTCGAAGGAACGCGTCGTCCACGAGCTCGCGTGGTTCGAGGTTCGTCGAGAAGATGATCAACTGGTCGAATGGCACCTGGATCTTCGTTCCGGTCGACAGCGAAAGGTAATCGAAGCGCTTTTCGAGCGGGACGATCCAACGGTTGAGCAGGTCGACCGGCGCCATCCGTTGACGTCCAAAGTCGTCGATTACCAGCGTGCCGCAATTGCTCTTGAGCTGCACGGACGGTTCGGTGATTTTCGTGAACGGATTGAACTGCAGTTCGAGCGACTCCATCGTCAATTCGCCACCGACGATGATGGTGGGCCGTTCGATCTTGATCCACCGCGGATCGTAGTTCTCACCCTTGAGTACCGATGGGCCGTTCGAACCAACCGCGTTGTGACTCTGCGGGTCGTAGAACTTGATGATCTCGCCGTCGACGTAGATCGCGTGCGGAATCCAGATGTGCGAACCGAAACATCGCGTGATACGTTCGGCCATCGTGGTCTTGCCGTTACCCGGTGCGCCGTAGAGAAACAATCCGCGACCGGAGTTGATCGCCGGTCCGAGGCGCCGCTGCATCGCATCGGAAATAACGACGTCTGAGAAGGCGGCTTGCACTTCCTTGACGCCAGGTTTTTCCGTCGTGATCGACTGCGCGGAGACGGATTCGACGTAGTACTCAAAAGGCACCGGGGCGGCTCCGACGTACATGCTCTCGTCGAGAAGCTTTCGCGCGCGGTCACGACCGGCTTCACTCAGCGCGTATTGAAAGTCACCCATCGTCGCGCTGTCTTTGTAATAGGCGAGTTGGGCATTCTTAAGCGATTGAAGCACATCGAGCACGGGCTTGGGAGGAAGCGCCAGCGCTTTGGAGACGTTGCGCCCGGTCTGCTCGCCCGAGGTGAACAGGCACTTGATGACAAGCGCTTCGAGCAGCGTACCGGGCAGGCCCGTCTCGCGCCACTCTTCGATCGGCGGCGGATAAAACCGTTGGACGCTGCACGGTTCGGGTGTCGATTCGGCCTGAGGGGTCGAAGGTCTAACCGGTGGACTGGCCACTTGCATAGGTCGTCTCCCAAATCAATCTGTCATCATCCAAAACCGACCCAGGCATGTGCGAACCGATCACATACGAGGCCCGTTGATACGGATATCGTCGTCTGGAATGCGGCTCTTTCGAGGTTCGCCAACCTTTATAATCCAGAAACTCAAGCCGCGAACGAAGTGTGCAATACGATCAAGAGGAATGCCAAATAACAGGGGGAATTGCGCACGCAAGCCGATATGAGTCACATTCTCGGACGCATCAAGCAGTGACGCCCCCTGTGGGGTGGGCCGCGCCCACCGTTGTTTTGTGGCAAACGACATGGTGGGCACGGCCCACCCTACGCGCAGCCACTTAGAAAGGCATGACGTTCAATAAGTACTGCTTGTCCGCCGCAATATCTGCCAGCGCATTGCTCGCATCGCTTCGCCGCAAGATCGGTGCAGGCAACTTGGAGTGAAGCGAGAGACTTGCAACGTATGCGTGGACATCCAATTCACCGTGTCCGAGTGCAACTTCCATGCCCGCGTGGTCGGGCGTGCCCACCTGTGCGTCTCGCACGTAGGCCAATGCGAGCTGCTCACCCGTTGCGTTCAACGCAGCGAGCGGGTCCACGCCGGCTGACACCAGTTCGCCCGGATCGATGGCAATCTGCAGACTCGGATTCGCAAGCCTATCCACCAGTTCCGCCAGCGAACCATCGCCGCCAAACCGCGAGTGAATCGCCAACGTCGTACCGAAACGCTCCGCGTAGTGTGACACATCCTGCAACGCTGCGATCACCGTCTCACGATCGCGCTCGTCAATAGACCACAGCGGACCGAGACCTTTTGAAAGCGTCGATACGCCCATGTCAGCCGCCAGGCGGATGGCTTCCCTTGTGGAATCAACCGCACGATCGAGTTGGGCGACATTGGTCAGGTCCGCGAACCTGGCATTGTGCGAAAGCGACGCGAAAGCCATGTTCCCACTTCGAACCAATCGGGCGAGGTGACGCCGTCCCGATTCGCCAAGTTCGCGAGGATCGACTTCTTGCGTGTCGGCAGCGATCTCAGCGGCGGTGAAGCCCATGCGAGATGCAATCTGGATGCCTGATTTCACACCCGACTTCAAATCATCGATGCGAACGCCGACCGATTTGCGCGATGGCTCAGACACGTTTGTCCCTTTGTGCAAAAAGAAAAACCGGCCGCCCAACTACTGGACGGACCGGTTGATCATCGTACTGATTCACGCGCGGATGTAAAAACCGCTGCTTTGCTTGGTACCTACTGCTGAGCCGTTTTGGCCGAACTGCGATTGGCGTCAGCGGCTTGCACCAGCACACCGACTGCCGTCGGCACGAGCAGGAAGAACCCGATCATGAACGGGCTCTCAGCCGTCATCGACCTGAAGAACGAGTGCAGCCACGATACTTCCCGAACCATGATCGACGCGCCGGAGATGAAGAGCACGCCACCTTCAAACGAGGTGACCAACGCGACGACCCGATTCCGATTGGCAAACGCCCAGGAACCGCATCCCGCGAATCCCAGAAACGCGCCCAACCACATGAACGGTCCAGACATGCGGAAGACTTCGAGAATCATCATGGTCACCGCCCCGCCGATGATGCCGGCCAACACCACCGACGCAAACTGCGAGAGCAAGAATCCAACCAGCATCAGCGCAACGGCTCCACCGCCAAACCATGCCACGTTGAACACATTCTCGCCGGAAAGCGATTGGCCTATCAGCCCACCGACCACGCCAAAGCTAAGCAGCGCGACCACAGGCCACAACCGCCACCCTGCATAGATCAGTGCGCCACCTGCAAGACAAAGCGGAATGCCAACGACAGCGTCGAGGCCACGCAGAAACGTCATCCATTCTTGGGCAAGATAGAACACGGTAATCGTCCCCTTTTTTTATCGATAGACACCAGCGCCAAAGCCTACGATGCGGGCATGGCCCGAGCAAAACGGGAGCGCGCGAAGTGATGCGTTTCGATTATCGGATCTGGAGACACACCCCGTAGAGACTTGCGGATGACGTATTCGTCGGGTGCTGTCTTACGAATGTGGAATTGTTCGCGAGATGAAAACAGCGATCAAACTCGGTTGCATGCGCCTACTCGGACGCCGGCGCTTCCTTGCGGGTGAGCGCCGTCTGCAGGACGATCGACACGACGAAGAACGACAGAATCGCCAACCCAGACATGGCAGGACGAACCTTGGTCGCTTCCAACATGTCCATCCCCATGCCGTTGCCCAAGACGTAGATTCCGCCGGCAATCAGAACCGTGCCGAATGCGGCGGTGAAAACGATCAACGTGATTCGGCTTAGGAGCAGACCCAGAAGCAATCCGACCAGGCCGGCGCCAACACCCCACCCAACCGTTTTGAGTCGCAGCGACGACTCCTGGGTATTGAGGTAGTCCCAGAACCGTTCGCCATAGGCTTCGAGCTTGTCCCATCCGGATTCCAAAACGTTGTCCGACGGGCCGGGCTGGAAATCGCGTACCTCGTCGACCGACTGCGACTTTCGCTGCAATTCATCGAATTCGGACAAGTGCGGAAACGCCAACTGGGACGACACGACGCCAAGCGCGACTGCTGACAAGAACGCCCCGGCCATCAATCCGACCCAGAATCGATACAACGAGAACCCGACACCGCCGAGCGCCAATCCACCGCCCAGCGCGGAAATCGGGGACGAAAATCCAAGGGCATTTCCGATACCGAGGCCGCAAACCATGCCTGCCGACGCGAAGATGATCGTGATGAACCAGCGTGCGAGTTTTGCACCGAGCACACAAACGCCCACACCAAACAGGATGGCCACAATGGCGGCAGGGAATTGCGTGGCCATCACTTCGCTTGGAAGGTGCTGTCTGAAAACGTCAAACAGCTTTGAGGCGTAGTCCGCATATTCGTTCATGGCATTTTGTTCCGCACGACATTGGTTGGCGTTTGGCTCGAATCCACGGATTCGACATCACAAGCCATTATACAACACGATCACGCTGAATTCGAAACCAGTGCTAACTGGACTGGCTGGGCTGGGCAAGAACGCGATCGGGATAGATCGAAACATCGATTACACCGTGGTTTGCATCCACATGCCCATATCGTTGAAAGTTGTTGCGCAGCAATTTGACCTTCTGCTCCAGCGAATTTTCTTCGATCTCTTCACCCGGCGCAGAACCCCAGGTGATTCGACTTCCCTCACGATCGGTGGCGAGTTCGATGTGGGCGGCGCGACGATCCTGTCGACCGTGATAGTTGCTGACCGACACACCGGTGATCTGACTGGCGAATCGTTCCTTCTCGAATATTTGCACCAGATCCAATCCTGCCCGCAGTTCAGGGGCGTCCCAACGCTGGCCCGGATCGGGGGGCGGCGTACCCACGCCTTCAATCGCCAGAAGCGACGAGTCAGCCGCATAGCGACCGGGCAACAACACCCCTTCATCATCGACGAGAAGCATCCCCCCCGTCGTCTTCACCATCGCGACCGGACTTCGATACTGGCAATCGATCTCAACATGACCGTCGCTGAAACGATGAACGCGATTGACCCTCTTGACCCAGGCCACATCGTTTAGACGCTGGGCGATGCTTGCACACAAGTCGTCGCCCATCCATGGCTCATGCTCGAATTCAGCGACCACATTTGCAAAGACACTCTCCAGGTGCTTGGGAAGCGCGGCGAATTCGATTTGAGCGGGCTTTTGATTGCTGATGTGCGAGTAGACGTATCGCTCCAATTGCCGCATGCCCAGCGCGATCGCCGAGAGCAACGCGACCATCAGCAGGCATCCAACAAACGGTCGCCGCCACCGCTGAAGAAACTCGTTTTCCTTCAGCGCCTCGATCCAACGACGAACCGGGGCGGTGTTTTTTTTCTTACGCTTGGCCATGGTTTGGTATCAACTTCGATCGTGACGGGCGAACGTCCCCGCCACTTTCGTTTACAGCGGTTGCAATCAAAACGTAGCGTCCATCGGTACGTTTTCCGCAGGGATTACGGCAACTCCCCCGTTACGATTGGATAGAGCTTGCTCTAGTTGCTTCGCTTCATTGCAAACTCGACAATCGCCTGACACAGATCGTCAAACGCCATCCCGGAATGCGCCGCGGCTTTTGGCAACAGCGAATGCGACGTGAATCCCGGAATCGTGTTGAGTTCGAGGATGTAAGGCTCGTGCGTAATCTTGTCGACCATCCAATCCACGCGGCAGAAGTCCCTGCACCCCAGCGCGGTCGCGGCTTTGAGGCTCATCGCCTGAATGCGTGACAGCAGGTCGGCAGGCAGGTCGATGTCGAGGTTGTATTCGGTGGCGTCGTCGATGTATTTGGCTTCGTAGTCGTAGAACTCGCGCTTCGTGCGAATCTGAATGGGCGGCAGCGCCTCGCTACCCAAGATACCGACGGTCAATTCCGGTCCGTCGATCATCTCTTCGATGAGCGCGGTGTCGTACTTTCTAACAACACCATGCAGCGCGTCTTCAAAGCGATCGCCCTCGCGCACCATGAACACATCGATGCTGCTGCCGGAGGACACCGGCTTGACCACGACGGGCAAACGCCATCGTCGAATCACTTCGCCGACGGTGGCTTTGCGGGCGATATCGAAACGCGGCGTGGGCAGGCCCGCACCGATCAGCGCCCCCTTCGTGCGAACCTTGTCCATGATCAGGGCGCTGGCGGCAGATCCCGTTCCGGTGAAACGAATACCGCGGCGTTCCAACTCGGCTTGCAACTTGCCGTCTTCGCCGAACTCGCCGTGCAGTGCAATGAATACAAGGTCAGCCGCCCGGTCCAGCGCCGACATTCTGTCGGGTGAAATATCGCAAATCGACACACGATGCCCCAGGCGCGACAGCGCCGCACCGATGCTTCGCCCGCTCGCGAGACTCACTTCGCGCTCGGAACTCGGACCACCAGACAGCAGCGTGATATCGAGATGATTGACTCGGACGGATTGATTATGCGGGCCAATACGAACAGGCCGGGTTTCCCTTCTCATTGCTGACATCCCTTTCAGCGTCTTTGTCGCCTTCCATCCAACGAAAGCGTCACTACCAAATCGCGATTTCCGTATCGAGCTTAATACCGCAGTGCGCTTCCACCGCGCCGCGAACGTGCTCGATGACGTCCAATACTTCCGAAGAACACGCCCCCTCATCAGCCACGATGAAATTGCCATGCACTTTGGACACGCGGGCTTTGCCCCGCCCAAAACCCTTCAGGCCAGCCGCGTCGATCAACTGACCGGCTGAATGCCCCTCTGGGTTTTTGAACACACATCCCGCGCTGTGTGCTGCGAGCGGTTGCGACTCCTTCTTGAAACGCCAGTTTTCCTGAAAGCGTTTCTTCACGTCAGCCGCAGCCTCCTGCCGCAGCTTCAGTACTGCTCCAATCACCAATCGACCGCCAAGCGACGATCGCCGGTAACCAAACTGCATCGCCTGGGCATCGCAGTCGACGATGACGCCCTTGGCATCGATCAAACGCACGCGCTCGACCACATCTCCAATGCAGCCGAAACGCCCGCCGGCATTCATCGCAATCGCCCCGCCGATCGTCCCGGGAATCCCCGCGAGACATTCAAGACCGGCAAGCCCGCGATGCGAACAGTCGCGCGACAGCGTCATCAAATCCACACCCGCACCAACCTGGACACGGGCGCTTTCAATCTCGCTGGCATCGTCGATTTCAATGTGGCAAAAGCTTGGCCGTTCCAACGACAGCACCAAACCATCCACGCTGCCGTCGCGAACCAGCAGGTTGGCTCCACCACCCAGCACGCGAATCGTTGCACCGGAGTCAGTCGCCCATTTGAGCGCGGCGCGAAGCGCTTCGATATCCTTTGGAGCGCAAAAGTTCTGCGCCGTTCCGCCCAGCTTGAACCAGGTGCGTTCGGCGAGCGGCACATCGTGCTGAATCAGTTGATCACACGCGACTGACAAGGTTGTCTGCTACCTTCCAAACATCGCCCGCTCCCATGGTAACCACGCAGTCGCCATCGGTGACGTGACCATCGAGATGCGTCCAGACATCTTCAAACGTCGGCAGGTAACGCGATTCGACACCCGCACTGGTCAGTCGCTCCACCAGCCGCGATGAATCGGTGCGCTGCAGGTCTTCCTGCGAATCACGGACGCTGTAAATATCAGGCACCAACACAACATCCGCATCTGAAAACGCCCGCCCAAAACCTTCCATCAACTGATGGGTTCGCGACGCCTGATGCGGCTGAAAAACGACCCACATGCGCTTGGGCGAATAGCGGCGGCGCAGCGCATCGAGCGTCACGCGGATTTCCGTCGGATGGTGGGCGTAATCATCGACAACCGTCGCCCCCTTCCAAGTGCCACGGCATGTCATTCTTCGATGCACGCCTTCAAACGTGGCCATCGCTTCGACGATCGACTCAACCGATGCGCCGGCATGGTGCGCGAGGACCGCGGCTGCCAGCGCATTGCTGACGTTGTACTCGCCAGCCAACTTGACGCGGCAGTCGTTGTACACGCGGCCATCATGCATCAGCGTAAACGAATACGAACCGCGTTCCGCTTGAAGATCGACCGCCCGCCAATCGGCGCCGGCAGTAAACCCAAACGTCTCTACGCGACACTTCGCCCGCATCGCCAAACGCAGCGACAGGTCGTCTTCAAAGTTGACGGCCAACACGCCATCCTTCGAGACGCTTTCGGCAAACGCTTCAAACGCGGCGCGAATGTCGTCGATGTCGCTGAAACAATCGAGATGGTCGGCTTCGATGTTGAGAATCGCCGCGCTATGCGGATGCAGATCCAAAAACGATCGGCCATACTCGCAGGCCTCCACGACCATGTGCTCGCCCGTACCGACCCCGCTGCTGCCGCCCATCTGGTCCGACACCGCGCCGATGACGAAGGACGGCTCCAACCCGCCCATGCGCATCATGTATGCGGTCAGTGCTGAAGTAGTGCTTTTCCCATGGGTCCCCGCGATGCAAACACCCTTATGCGACAGGGTCAGTTCGCCCAGCAGTTCGGCATAGGAAATCACCCGCATGCCTTTGCACGTGGCTGCGACGATTTCGGGATTGCTGTCCGGGACGGCTGCACTTCGAACAACCAGTTCGACGTCATCCGGAAGGTGACTGGCGTCATGGGGAATATGAATGGTCGCGCCGGCTTCGACCAGCATTCCGGCACCCCCAAAGGGGTTCATGTCCGACCCACTGACGACGGCTCCTGAATCGAGGAGCAGGCGGGCAGCCGACGACATCCCGCAACCACCGATACCGACGAGGTGGAAACGCTTGCCAGCCAGTGGGCCATCAAGAATCATCTCGGGATCTAACTTGGGTTGAGTCTGCACGTTGTAGTTCCGATCGTGATGCAACCGCGTTGAAGGCGGATTCAATTCATTTGATTTCATTAGAGTGCAACTTATCTGGTATCGTCATAGATACCTCGTTTTCTTCATCGCTGACTTTGACCGTTTTAAGGCCATTCGTGTCAAAATGGAACAACTGAGTTGTCCAGTATTCCTGACAATTTCACCTGCTTCAAAACTCACAATGACCGGTCAACTCCAGCAACATCTTGCATGCCCGCTGCGCCGCGTCTGTGATTTTGTGTTTCTCGGCAGCCGCTTTGAACGTTGACAGTGCGCGGTCATTTGATATCACCTCCAGCAGCAGTCCGCGAAGCCGGGCAGCCGTCTTCAATGGATCTTCCGATTCTTCACAGACCCGTCCGGCCCCAACGTTGACCAGTTCCATCGCGTTGACCAACTGATGTTGATCGCGATGGTGCGGATACGGCACGAAGATCGCCGGCACGCCGACCGCTCGCAGTTCAGCCAACGTCGACGCCCCCGCCCGCGAAACGACCAGATCGGCGATCGACATGAAGTCCGACATCGCCTCCGTGTAGGCCAGGCACACCGCGTGTACCCGACGCGACGCATAGGCGGCTTGAACCTTCTCGAGATCGTCGCGACCGGTCAGATGCACGACCTGCCAGTTGCCATGGGCGCCCAGGTCCGACGCCAGCCGGCACATCGCATCGTTGATCGAACGGGCAGCCAACGATGCCCCCGTTACCAGTAGCGTGTGACGCTGTTCGTCGAGTCCGTGGCGCGAATAGATCGATTGGCGATCGGACTCGATCAGCCCGAACCCCTTGCGAACCGGACACCCCACCACCTCCACCCGCACGTCATCGGGCAGGTGCTGGCGCGTCGATTCGAACTGGGCCAACACGCAATCAACCCGCTTGGCCAACATGCGGTTGGCCCGTCCGGGGATGACGTCTGGATTCAACAGCGCGGTCGGGATGCCCATCTTCGCCGCAGTGCAGATCGCCGGGGCACTGGCAAACGCTCCACTGCCGACGACCAGATCGGGACGATCGCCCTTGAAGTCGACGGAGCAGGCCTTCATCGATTTTCGCCATGCGGTCCAAAACCCAGGCCAGCGCCACGGCTTCATCGTCAGCGGCGCAACCACCTGCGGCAAAACCGTTTCGCCAGCGGCTGAC
>JAUIEW010000048.1 GCA_030429365.1 Phycisphaerae bacterium | reverse complement strand
TGGCCGGTCGCGCCGATGTCAGGATGTAGAATCCTCGCAAGAAACGACCCGCTGGCTGGCGGGTCTTCGACCAAATCGATCGTCGGGTCGCCAACGCCCAAACCAAACAAGCTGCCGCCGACATTGCTGGTGATCGCTTGACCCAGTCGGGGCGACGCACACAGATCAATCAGCGTGTAGTCTGCCGCCAACGGTTGAACGAGCAGGCCATGCTTCACAAATACCGACTCACCGTCCGGTTGGAACTTGAAGAAGACGCCATCAACATCCACGTTCAGTTCCGTCGAACCAAGCGAATCGGTTCCATTCAAATCGATCCAATGGACGAACTGTCGCGTCGATGAGGGTGTGTTCTTGGCTTCGACAAAGTAAGCGATGTGCTGACTCTGCCCGGGTACTTCGTAAAGACCTTCGTGATCGGGCAATCCACCATTGAGGCACAGTCCACCGTTGTAAATCGTTTCGAGATGCCCGCCGCTGTCGTTGTCCTGCACGACATCGAACATGTAAACCTGACCTTCGGTCGGGCTGCAAACACCAGTCAGCGCGCTGCCGAACGCCCGCGCGTAGATCACGCTCGCGTCGGGGCTGCGCATGAATTGAACGTTCACCGCATTGTTGGCCAACACCGGCGGAATGATCGGATACGACTCTAGCGCCGGATCGCCATCGGTGTTGAACTGAAGCGAACCGCCGCCGACGGCGACGCTCGTCCAGTTTTGACCATTGACGAACGGCTGAGCCAGACACGGAGCGGCAGTGCCCAACAGCATCGTCGCGACGACGACCCCGAACACACCGCGATGTGATTTCTGTTCCTGCCCCCAAATCATGTGGATCTCCTTGGAATTCCTGCGAATGTTCACCCCAATTCACCGACGCGCGGAACCGACTGCGTTGCGCGCTTCGGTTCCCATAATGCCCATGCGCAGGCGTGTGCCGTTTCGTGTCAGAAATTTCTTTCGACGGCTGCATGTGAAGGTGGGTTGTGACCGGTCATCCGCACTGCGGCGTGTCCAATCGTGCTGGTTTGCCCAGCCGAGTGGGGCTAAAATAGCCTTCCAGGTGGCTTGCACGCATGTCTTTGGGAGATGGGCCCAAGATGTCGCAGATCGATCGAAAAGAAGTGACACAAATCCTCACCGATTTGCGCCATGGTTCCATAGATGCCACGGAGCGTTTGCTTGCGGTGGTCTACGGCGAGCTTCGACGGTTGGCTGAGGCCAAGATGCGCAGCGAGCGCGCCGACCACACGCTGCAACCGACCGCGTTGGTCAATGAGGCGTTTATTCGCCTCTTGGGTGAGGGGTGCGGCGATTGGGAAAACCGCAAGCATTTCTTCGGCGCCGCGGCGGAAGCGATGCGCCGCATTTTGGTGGATTACGCCCGCAAGCGGTTGGCCTTGAAACGTGGAGCCGATGCACAACGCGTTTCGGTCGATTTGGGTGAGTTGGCGGCTGGCGATTTGTCCGACGTGGTGATGGTGGATGACGCCCTCGGACGATTGGCCGAGCTTGATGAAGTCAAAGCCGAAGTCGTCAAGTTGCGGTTCTTTGCAGGGCTTTCGATCGAAGCGACTGCGGACGTTTTGGAAATCTCAGTCAGCACAGCCAACCGCCATTGGAACTTCGCGAAGGCGTGGCTGTTTCGCGAGATTCGAGACTCAGAATAACCGAGTCCGGCAGGTCGATGCAGTCAATCCGATGGCTTTGCTCGATTGGAAATCAAAGGCAAACGCAACATGCGCTCACGAATCAGCGAAGCCGCTCAAATTTTCGACACGGTCATCGGACTGACCGATGACGAGCGCAACGAATACCTCAGCGAGCGCTGCCGCGACAATCCCGAACTGCGCGCGGAGATCGATTCACTGCTCACCGCCCACGACAGCGCCGCACAGTTTCTGGAAAACCCACCGGTCATCGAATTGCAGCAACCTCCACCCGGTTGCGACGACAGCGCGATCATCGGCAGCATGATCGGATCGTTTCGCGTCGGCCCACTCATCGGCGCCGGTGGAATGGGGCGCGTTTTTCGTTCGGAACAGGAACGCCCGCGGCGCACGGTTGCGCTCAAACTCCTCAGCGACACGGTGGCCACCCCCGATGCCGTTCGCCGCTTCCAGTATGAAAGCGAAATCCTCGCGCGACTTCATCATCCCGGTATCGCCCAGGTATTTGAAGCCGGCGTGCACCATGCCAATCAGGATCGAACGCGTGGTATTCCCTACCTCGCCCTCGAATACATTCAAAACGCAAGCGACATTCTGCGATACGCCCGTGACAACGGATTGAGCATCCGGCAGCGCTTGCAGCTATTCGCCGAAGTCTGCGACGCGGTTCATCACGGTCACCAAAAAGGAATCATCCATCGCGATCTAAAGCCGGGCAACATCCTTGTCACGCCAACGGGCCAACCCAAGATCATCGACTTCGGCGTCGCCCGCGCGATCGATGCCGACGGCAATTCGACGCTTCTGACCCGGGCTGGCGAACTGGTGGGAACGCTGCAATACATGAGTCCGGAGCAATGCGGTGGTTCGCAGGAGGCGATCGACATTCGCACCGATGTGTATTCGCTTGGCGCCGTGCTTTACGAACTGTTGGCCGACGAGCGACCTTATGATGTCAACGCGATGCCCCTGCTCGAAGCCGCCCGGGTGATTCAGGAACAGTCGCCTGCGAAGATTTCGCATGCGAACCGTGCGCTGCGCGGCGATGTTGAAATCATCGTCCACAAAGCCCTGCAGAAAGATCGCAACATGCGCTACGCCTCTGCGGGTGAGTTGGCCAGCGACATTCGCAGACACCTGAATTCGCAACCCATCGACGCCCACCCACCCAGCGCGATTTATCAAATTAAGAAATTCGTCGCGCGATACACGGCCACCACCGTGCTCGCGGCCGCACTGCTTGTTTGTTTGATCGCGTTTTCAATCATCACGTTCCTGCAGGCGCAGACGATCGCCGACGAGCGCGACCGCGCCGAAAACGAAGCCAAGGTCGCGGCGCATGAGCGCGAACGTGCTGAACTGGAAGCCCGTACGTCCGATCGTATCGTGCAGTTTCAACGCGATATGTTGATGGCCGCTGCTCCGCAAAACGCCAAGGGCAACGAACCGACGGTCAAGGAAATGCTGGCGCAGGCGGCCCAGACGGCCGGCGAACAACTCGCCGATGAACCGGAGGTTGAAGCGGCCATCCGCGACACCTTGGGGCAGGCATATTTTGCCCTCGGCGAATACGAGGATGCTGAGACGCAGTACGATTTGGCGTATGCACTGCGCGAAGAGCACCTTGGTTCCCAACATCCCAAGACGCTCAACACGGCCAGCAACCTTGCAATCCTCTACGTCGATCAGTCGCGCTTCGAGGAAGCCGAAGCGCTATACCGCGAAACGCTCGCAAGTCAACGCGAAGCGCAGGGAGACGATCACAAGGACACAATCATCACGGCGCTGAATTACTGCTACTTGCTCGAACGACTCAATCGCGCGAACGAAGCGTTTCCAATACTCGAAGAGACGCTGGAACGATCACGCGTTGTACTTGGCGAAGATGCGCCGGAAACCCTTTCGGCGATGAACACGCTGGCCGTGTTTCACGCGAAGCAGCGAAACTTTGAAGCGGCTGAACCGCTCTTTCGCGATTACTATGAAGGCGCGATGCGTGTCCACGGGACCGATAGCCCGGCTTCCCTGACTGCGATGCACAACCTTGCACGGATCACCGAAACGCTGGGGAATCTTGAAGAAGCTGAGTCGTTGATGCAGCAAACGCTCGCGGGCCGTATCCGTGTGCTCGGCGCCGATCATCCGAACACGCTCCGCTGCATGGGCAATCTTGCCGTGATCCTCCGCAAACTGGATCGAAGCGACGAGGCGTTTGAGTTGGTGACTGAGGTCTACGAAAAGAGCAAAGCCAAGCTTGGCTCCAACCATTACGACACCCTTCGCGCCGAAAAGAACTACGCCAACGCGCTTGATGTCCGCGGCCAACACCTCGACGCGGAGACGCATTATCAGTCAGCGTTGGCCGGGTTTGGCGGCTTGGTTCCTGAAACCCACCCCGAGGTCCAAAAGACCAAATCCGCCCTCGGTGGATGCCTGGTCGCGCAAGAGCGATTCGAGGAAGCCGAAGCACTGCTGAATCCGCTGCTGGAGACGCTGCTCGAGTCGCCGGGCCCCTCACATCCTCTCACCCAACAAGTCATCACCCACCTCATCCGGGCCAATGAGGCATTGGGAAACGCCCCGCGCGTCGCGCAACTTCAGGACCTGCTCACAAGCGACCAATAGCGCCCCATGGGCCATCCGCTTTCAAGCACCCCACAACGCCCCAATGGCGACTTATCGGACGAAAAGACAATACGATACGCCACGCAGAAGCTTGACTAATTTAACTTTTCTTTTAATAACTCTAATATACGTAGTTTTTATGCTAAATAACCGAGCAACTAGCCAGGCCGTCAAGATTGTACGCCTTACGATCGGATGAAGAGGGGGCCAGGAGAAGCACCATGATTGCCGAAACGAACGCGGCGGAACTGGTTCAGACCAATCTGAATATCGTCTGGACCTTGTTGGCCGCCGCAATGGTCATGTTCATGCAGGCCGGGTTCGCCATGCTTGAGTGCGGATTCACCCGCGCCAAGAACACCATCAACATCATCATGAAAAACCTCACCGACTACGCGGTCGGATCGGTCGCGTTCTTTCTGGTTGGTTACGGACTGATGTTCGGTGAGAGCAACGGTTTCTGCGGAACGACCGACTTTTTGCTCTCGGGCGTTTCCGGCGGCGACTGGGGATATACGTTTTTGATTTTCCAGACCGTTTTCGCAGCCACCTCGGCCACGATCGTTTCCGGCGCGGTGGCTGAACGCGTGAAGTTCGAGGCGTATATGGTTTACAGCCTTTTTATTATTGTTTTGATCTACCCCATCTTCGGATCGTGGGCATGGGGCGGTCTTGGTTCGGGCGGCGGTTGGCTTGAAAGACTTTCGACCGGTGCGTTTTGCGATTTCGCCGGATCGACCGTCGTCCACTCGATCGGCGGATGGCTTGCGTTGGCGGGTGCGATTGTCGCGGGACCGCGACTCGGCAAATACGGACCCAACGGAACAGTCAACGCCATCCCCGGCCACAACATTCCGCTCGCCGCCCTTGGCGTGTTTATCCTCTGGTTCGGGTGGTTTGGATTTAACGCAGGCAGCACGACGGTCGGTAGCGGTGAGATTGGTCGAGTCGCAGTTACGACAAACCTGTCAGCCGCGGCAGGCGCGTTTGCGGCGTTGGCGACGTCGTGGATCTTCTTGAAGAAGCCTGATGCGTCGATGGCACTCAACGGCGCGCTCGCGGGGCTCGTTGGCATCACTGCCGGCTGCTACACCGTGACGCCGATGGGTTCGATCATCATCGGCATCGTTGCGGGGGTGGCCGTGGTGGGCAGCGTCTATTTCATCGATGTGGTCCTGAAGATCGACGATCCGGTGGGCGCGGTCAGTGTACATGGCGTTTGCGGTCTGTGGGGCACGCTGGCGTGTGGTTTGTTCAATGCTGAATCCGTCATCAAAACGGGTGAACAAAGCAGCGGACTCTTTTATGGCGGCGGATTCAATCAGCTGATCAGCCAGTGCATCGGAGCGGGCGTCGCCTTTGTGTGGGCGTTTGGCACGGGCATGATGCTGTTTTTTGCGGTGAAGAAGACGATCGGTTTGCGCGTCGCGGCGATTGATGAACGGCGAGGATTGGACATCGGCGAACACGGAATGGAAGCCTACAGTGGCTTCCAGATCTTTACGACCGAATAGGTTGGTTACCCTAACGAATTTCAGGACGATTCGATCATGCGACTGATCATAGCCTACATTCAGCCCGAACACCTCAACCACGTGAAGCAGGCGCTTTACAAGACGAAGGTCTACAAAATCTCCGTGACGAATGCGCTCGGTTGCGGCGAAGAGAAGGGATACCACGAAACGTATCGCGGTGTCGACATCGAAGTTACGTTGCTCAAGAAAGTACGCCTTGAAATCGCGGTGAACGAAGAGTTCGTGGAACCGACAGTGCAGGCGATCATCGAAGGAGCCAAGTCGGGCGAAATCGGCGACGGTAAGATTTTCATACTTCCACTGCTCGATTGCGTGCGCATCCGCACCGGCGAACGAGGGCTTGATGCGATCGGCTAATGCGTAGGGTGGACCGTGCCCATTGCAGTTTGAAAGCCAACGACTTGGTGGGCACGGCCCACCCTACGGTGTTAGCAATGGCAGGACATTGCCCGAAAGCACGTAGGTCACCGCCACGATAATTGCACACCCGATCAGGTTCATGACACACCCGGCCCGAATCATCTGGCCGATCCGGAAGTAGCCCGTTGCATATACAAGTGCGTTGGGGGGCGTGGCCACCGGAAGCATAAACGCCATCGACGACGCCATCGCCGCCCCGACGCACAACACAATCGGATCGAGATTCAAACCCGGCGCCAGCGAAATCAGGATCGGGCTCATCATCGTTGTGACGGCTGTGTTGCTGGTGATCTCGGTCAAGTAATCGATCAACAACACGACGGCGACAAAACAAATCCAAGGGGAAGCGGCCCCCATCGAATCGATGAACTCATTGGCAAGCCAGTCTGTGAGCCCGGTGCCAAACATCGCTTTTGACAAGGCGATTCCGCCACCAAACAATACGAGCGTCCCCCAGTCCACTCGGTGACTGTCTTTCCATTGCAGAACGCTTCGCCACGTGCCCCGCTCAACGGGAATCAGAAACAGCAGCAGAGCGCAACCTAATCCAATCTCGTAAACCCCGATGCCGTCAAGTGCGCTTCCCCAACTGCTCGGCAAGACGTACTTCCAAAACGGTTGCGTCACCCACAACATCGCAACCGTCGCGAATACGGCCACCGTCAGTTTCTCGTCGGACGACCAGCCACCCAGCAAACGCTTCTGTTCCGCCAGCGCTTCGGTCGCTCGGCTGGCATCGGTGATTCGCGGACGAAAGAGCAGAAGCAGGACAGCCCATGCGGCGATCAGACCAAAAAACGCCACCGGCATGCCGAACTCCATCCAGCGGAGGAAATCAATCTGCGTGACATTCTTGTCGGCCATGATACCAACAACGATTCCATTGGGCGGTGACCCGATCAGCGTTCCGATACCTCCGATCGAAGCCGCCCAGGCGATGCCCAGAAGCATGGCGCTACCCAGGCGCGATTGGCCGGGCTTTTCACCGAGTGCGTGCAGCACGCTGACTGCGATGGGCAGCATCATCGCTGCGGTGGCGGTGTTTGAGATCCACATCGAAAGGAAAGCCGTGGTGGCCATCATCACAAGAAGGAGCATCGCCGGACCTTGGGCGGAGCGTTTCCAAGTCAGAAACGTGAGCGTGATGCGGCGATCCAATCCGGACTTCTGCATAGCGGCTGCGAGCAAGAACCCGGCAAGAAACAGATAGATGACGGGGCTTGCGTATGCGGAGTAGGCGATTTTGTTGGTGAAGTCGTACGTCTGACCTTCGTCCATGCCCGTGACCTGGAGGATTGGCAGCATCAAACCCGGCAGAAGCGCGGTCACAGGAAATGGCGCGGCTTCCGTGACCCACCAAATGATCATCAGCGCGGTCAGAGCAAGTGTGGCCTTCGCACTGTAAGCCACGCGCGCGACATCAGGGTGATCGACGGCGCGTCCAAGCTGCGTGGCTGCATGGGCGTCCATGCCGGGAAGTTCAGGACCGCAGAGGATCATCCCGAACACTAAAACGCCGAGCAGCAGACCGATCTTCTGGATCCGGCTACGCGTCTGAATGGCGGCAAGTTGGGTCGATGTGTCCATTGAATTCGCGATCCACGTGACGATGCTCGTTTGAAACAGTGATCGTGGGAAGCGTGTTCGTCAAGTGATAAGGCCACCGGGACAAACGGCGCGACCTGGGAGAAGCGCAGTGTTTGGCGTGATCCTGGGCGGTTCGCCCTGTGTATCAGGCAATCTGCATGTTCTTCTGGCGAGTATGGGCCCGCGGTGCTAGAATCCGGGGGTTCAGTAGTTGGCACTCCTGTTTTGGTCGCCCGCTCACTTGGTTTGAAGTTAAGGATTGGCATTCTTTGGTTATCAATCTTCCCCAACCCGACAACGACAAGAAGTCCGAAGGTGCCTCGTGCGGATCGGGTGGTGGATGCTCCGCGGGCGAACCGTGCGGTAGCGGGCTGGAGAAGGTCTATCCGACGGCGGCTGTCCGCTACGGCTACATGCGGACGGTGGGCGAATTCAAGTATGCGTCGCCCGAGATGAAGTTCGGGTGCGGCGCGAATGTGATCATTCAGACGCGTCGCGGGATCGAGTTCGGTGAGATGGTGTCGCTGACGTGCGACGGTTGCGACAAGTCGATTTCACGCGATCAGATCAAGAGCTACGTCGCGGCCAGCGGGTCCGACTACTACAACTTCAGCAATGGCAAGATTCTGCGGTTGGCGACGCCCGACGACGAAGCCGAATGGGAACACCTTCGCGCAGAAACGCTTAAGAAAAAGAAATTCTGCCAGGAACGCGCCGACCAGCACAACCTGCCCATGAAGGTGCTTGAGTGCGAGCATCTTTTTGGCGGTGAGCGGACGATCTTCTACTTCATGTCGGAGAGCCGGGTCGATTTCCGCGACCTGGTGCGCGGGCTGGCTTCCGAATTCCGCACGCGTATCGAAATGCGACAGGTCGGCGCCCGTGACGAAGCCCGCTTGCTCGCCGACTATGAAACCTGTGGGCGGGAATGCTGCTGCAAGAATTTCCTGAAGTCGCTCAAACCCGTCAGCATGAAGATGGCCAAGATGCAGAAAGCCACGCTCGACCCTGCAAAGGTGTCGGGGCGATGCGGCCGACTGAAGTGCTGCCTGCGGTACGAACACACCACGTATGAAGAGTTGGACAAAAAACTGCCGAACATGGGCAAGCGCGTCCAGACGGCGCAAGGCGTCGGCAAGGTCATTGGGCGGCAAATCCTGACGCAACTGGTTTTGCTTGCGACCGACGATGGCGGCCGCCTGACTCTTCCGGTTGAGGACGTCTGGGAACTTGGCAAACCTGCCCCAGCCGGCGCCCAGGAAAAAATCGCAAAGGCGGAAACGCAGCAGCGCCGACCCGCACCGGATGGTCCTTCTGGCGAACGGAGCGGCGAGAAGCGATCGGGAAGCAGACGGAAAGGCCGGGGCTCGGATGCCCCCTCACGACGAGCCGAGTCGGGTGACGCTACGCGGTCATCGGGTCAACCGGTGGCTGGCGAGGCCTCACGCGATTCGACAACGACGCCCACCGATTCAAAAGCGCCCCCTTCACCCCCCAGTTCTGCCGAACCCGGTGCAGACGGGCCAACAGCACCTTCAAGCGGAGAACAGCGCGGCGACAAATCGCAGAAGCGTGGTCGCTCCCGACGTGGCCGACGAAACCGATCCCGCAACCGGGGCTCGCGATCGAAAGGCCAGAGCGGTAATTCATCAGATGACAACCGTTCTTCGGGAAATACTCCAACTGGAAATGGTCCGTCCGCCGACTAATAATTATAATCATGGTGCTTTGGCAGGCCTCGGATCATGTTCGTATGGTGAGGCAGAATCAAGGCTTGGACCGGATCAACACGCTAATTCTTTCAAGCAACATCCATGGCTGACGCATATCAACAGAATCTAAACGCGCTCGTACGGCGGGTCGGCGATTTTCCAGAAGAAGCGTACCACTTCATTCGTGAAGGTCTGGGCGTCGCGGTTGACTGTGTGCATGGCCCAGAATCGCCCGCCCAAAAAGCCGTCATGCATTACCTGTTCAAGAACAAGATCGATCTGCTGGACCTGACCGAACTGCACGAACAGGGCGCGTTGGATGATGCGGTGGTCGAGGCCATCGAAGAAGCCGGCGGGTTCGAGAAGATCAATCGCCACGTCAGCGGTGGCGACCTCTGCTGGGGGCTACGCAACTACGCCCAGCAGCGTTGGGGCAAGATGGCCCGCATCGTGCTCAATAAGTGGAACATCCACTCGACAGCCGATTTTGGCCGGATCGTTTTTGCAATGATTGAAGTGGATTTGTTGCAGAAGCAACCGGGCGATTCGATTGAAGATTTCTACGATGTCTTTGATTTTGATCAGGGCTTTGACGAGTCCTACAAAATCCTCTCCGACCGTCGCTGAATTTGGAAATGATATCAGAGCGTTGTTGATGAGAAGCTGAGCTTCGACATGCGCGGTTCCCGGTGGGCTTTGGCGCTTGTGATCCAATCGTCGGGCTTTGCTCTTCTACGCTTCGCAGTACGCGGAAAGTACTTGCCTGGATTGACTTTTGGTTTTCCTCTGGATTCCCGCTTGCGCGGGAATGACGGCGCTTTAGGCTTCTTTGTTGGCGTTGTCGAGTTTGGGTTGGTTCTTGGCTTCAAGGTCTGAACGCCGATCATTAGACGACGCCGAATTCACATCGTCCTGCACATCGCGGATGCCCTTCTTGAATTCGACCACGCTCTTACCCAGCGAACGGGCCACATCCGGAAGGCGCTTGCCAAACAAGAGCAAACCGACAAAGGCAATCACAAGGATCTCAGCCCAGCCAGGCAGGCCACTGAAGAACGCCAACAAATTCATTTGCGTGATGTCACCCATGAGGTTTCTCGCATGACGGCACAGTCGCTTTTGAAGCCAAACGCTAGCCGCACACTTTTATTGTAGATTCCAACGCAGCCATAAGCCACCTGGTTCGCTAAGGTCGGCATGTTTCGCCGTCCGCGAACCCTCTATTCCATTGTCGTCATCTGGGCAAAATTCGTCCAATCTCAATCGCGTAACCGCATATTCTGCTCATTGGAGGCGATCACCGCCCATTTGTGCAGGTCACGTTTTCGCAAACTTCAGCTGAAGTTTTTCAAGGACCGAACGGGGTACCAGTGTTGAAAGCCGGGCCGACTCCTTGCCCCCCATCGATACGATTTGCTTGATAAACGTGCTGGAAGTGAGGGCAAACTGCTCGGAGGCCATCAGAAACACGGTTTCGATTCCCCCCACGATGAGGTTGGTGTTCGCCGCTTGCAGTTCGTCGCGCAGGTCCGACGCATCGCGAATCCCGCGGACGATGACCGTCGCGCCCGACTGCTTGGCAAAATCGATGGTCAGTCCGCTGTAGGCCTCGACGCTGACGTGCGACATTTCATTGACCAATTCCCGGATCATCTCGACCCGCTCCTGCGGTGTGAAGACGTCGACCTTCTCGGGGTTGTGACCGATCGCCACGATGACCTTTGAAAACACCTCGCCCGCTCGTTTGATGATATCGAGGTGTCCGTTGGTGATGGGATCAAACGAACCGGGGAAGACGGCTGTCGTTGCGCTCACGGTAAACCTCCAGGATTGGCGATGGCCTTCGATGCTAATCGAATGCTTTAAGGTATCTTACGCGGCCACGCAAGGATTGCCCGCAATTACCCACGCTTGACAATTTTTGGCGAGCCTTTTACTTGTGCCCCCATGACCGCTGCGAACGATTCCCTATCGCCCGACCTTCAAGTTGACCTTGGCGGCATCAAGTTGGCCAACCCCATCCTGACTGCATCGGGAACGAGCGGATATGGCCCCGAATA
Source organism: Phycisphaerae bacterium (assembly GCA_030429365.1). Taxonomy (GTDB): domain Bacteria; phylum Planctomycetota; class Phycisphaerae; order UBA1845; family UBA1845; genus UBA1845. The sequence goes on along the minus strand of JAUIEW010000048.1, from coordinate 12,089 downwards.
CGCCTCCCTGTTCGACATCAACGCGCTGGGCGGGTTCGTCACCAAATCAGTCACGCTTCACGAGCGCCCGGGCAACCCCCAGCCGCGAACTTGCGAAACGGCGTCTGGGATGCTCAACGCCATCGGATTGGCCAACGTGGGGTTGGAGCGGTTCTGCACCGAGAAGGTTCCGTTTCTGTCGCAGCTTTCGATCCCGACGATCGTCAACGTGGCTGGGCATGAAGTGAGCGACTACGTGAAGGTCTGCGAGCGACTCGACGAGATCGATTGCATCGCGGGTCTGGAGCTGAATGTGTCCTGCCCGAATGTGGCTGACGGATTGGAATGGGGCACCGATGCGACGCGGTTGGCTGCTTTGGTACGCGACGTGCGCAAGGTGGTTTCGCGCACAAAGCTGATCGTCAAACTCACACCGAACACGGGTGACATCGTCGGGTTGGCCAAGGGTGCGGTTGATGGCGGTGCGGAGATCTTGTCCTTGATCAACACGCTGCGCGGGATGGCCATCCATGTGGATACGCGCAAACCGATGCTTGCGAATGTCACCGGAGGCTTGAGCGGGCCTGCGATCAAACCGGTGGCGCTGTGCATGGTGCATCAGGTTTATCAGGGGTGCGCCCAAGCCAACAACATTCCGATCATCGCGATGGGCGGCGTGCGCACGTGGCGCGATGCGATCGAATTTCATCTTGCCGGTGCGACAGGGATCGCGGTGGGTACGAGTTTGTTTGTCGATCCGCGGAGCCCGCTGGCGATCATCGATGGGATGAAGTCATACCTTCAGCGCCACAAGCTCAATAGCATTAGAGACGTCATCGGACAAGTCCAATTGCCCGATAAGCGCTAATCCGCTTGTTGGACATCGACGCGTTTGTAGGGTGGGCCGTGCCCACCATGTCGTTGGCGTCCAAACTGCGGTGGGCACGGCCCACCCTACGAATTGACTGGTTTGGGCTTGCTGATGAATTTTGAAACGATCAGCGCGCCTTCAAACAGTACCATCATCGGAATCGCCAGAAGTAGCTGGCTGATGACATCTGGCGGGGTGAGGATCGCGGCTGCGATAAAAGTCGCAAAGAAAATATAGCGTCGGTATTTCTTGAGGTCGTTTACGCTGACCAACCCCATCGACGTGATGAAGAGAATCACGAGCGGCAGCTCAAATGCCAATCCGAATGCCAACGTCAGCATCATCACAAAGCTGACGTACTGACTTAACCCGAACTGACTTTTGACCACAGAGACGTTCTGCGACGGGTACATGGGCGTCGTATAGATGCCGTTTTCAGTCATGACGCAGCGCTGTCGGCGGGTGGTGTTGAACCATTCGCTTCCAACTGGTGGATCGACTGGGTCTTTGGCGAGCATGGAGATCTGGCTTAGCGTTGTGCCTGTTGGCACTTGTGATTCTTCGGTGGCTTCTCCGCCGACGATCAACTCCGTGATCCAGGATGGCTCCAGGTTGTCGATGGTGATCGCCTCGCCGAACTCGATGAAGAAATTGAGTACGATCGGCAAGACGATATAGAACATGAAGATGGCGCCGGTGGCAAACAAGCCGATGGATGCCGGCGCGAGCAGCTTGAGGAACTTGCGTTCGTGAGGGAACAGGCCGAGCGCGACGAATCGCCAGATCTGTATCAACGTCCAAGGCATCGACAGCACGACCCCGGCGAGAAACGCCATCTTCAAATACAAGATAAACGTATCGGGTGGGTTGATTGCCTGCGCCTGGGCTTCGTGCCCGTATGCGTTTTGAATCACGACCAACGGGTTCAAAATGAATCCGAGAATGTGCCTCGCGAAAACCAACGAAAGCGTCGTGGCCGCCAAGACGCCGACAACCGCGAGGATCGAGCAGCGGCGGAGTTCTTCCAGATGATCCCCGAATGACATGTATCCGCTGCGCGATTCGGGCGCGTCAGCCGCCGCGTTTGACGCGCTGTTGCCGACGTGTGGCGCGGTGTCGATGGCATTGGAATCGGAGGCGTTCATGGTGTTTGAGGGCTGAGGCAAATCGGTGTCACGTCTGCCCGACTATTCAAGCGAGGGCGTCCCCTCATCCGTGTGCGTATCGAAAAACGTTTGCAGAATCACCGTCGCCGCCAAGGCGTCGCGCCGCGCCTTTTTCTGCTTGTGGGTCAGCTCGGTCTGCTGCATGTAGTCATCGGCTGCCGCGGATGAAAGTCTTTCATCGCATTCGTGGACCACGGATTTGGACACTTCTCCCAGTAGCTTCCCGAACGATTGCGTGATTTTGGCCTGTTTTCCGACCGAATCGTCCATGTTGAGCGGGAGGCCCAAAACGAACTCATCGGCTCCGTATTCTTCGGCGACGTCGATCACCGCGTCGACCTGCCCGCGGATGTCGCCGTCACGCACCAGCACCTTTAAGGGGACCGCGATTCGGGCGTCGGTGTCGCCCAGCGCCAACCCGATGCGACGCAAACCGTAATCGATCCCGAGAAGTTTCTTCAAGCGGACTCACCTTGACTTGGCGCTGAAATGATCGGCGAAACTATAGATACTTGTCGCCGAACTTGGCTTCGATGTTGGCGAGCAGTTCGCGCAGCGCCTGGGCATCGCGCTTCTTGCACACCATCGTCGCGTCGCGCGAATGGACGATGACGAGATCTTTAAGACCCAGCGTCGCGATCAGGTGGCCGTCATCTTCTGACACAACCGTCACGCCTTCCGAGCCCAGATGGACCGCCGAATTGGCGACGGTGACGTTTCCGCGTGAATCGGAATCCAGAACGGTGCTCAGTTGCGACCACGAGCCGACGTCAGCCCACTCGCAATTCATCTCAATGACGAACACCTCGCGGGCCCGTTCCATCACCGCAAAGTCGATCGAAATCTTCTGGAGCTTCGGATAGATCTCGGACAGCTTCTCAGGACGTTTCGGCGTGTCCCAATCGCGGGCGATCTCGGTGACCCCCTGGTGCGTCACCGGGAGGTTCTGCTCCAACTCGTCGAGAATCGTGCTGGCCCGCCATGCGAACATGCCGCTGTTCCAGAAATAATCGCCGGAACTCGCGTATCGCTGAGCGCGGATCGGGTCGGGTTTTTCGGTGAACTTCTTCACGCGGTAAACACCCGGGGCAATTTCTTCACCCTTTCGGATGTAACCGAATGCCGTTTCAGGCGAGCGTACAGTGACACCAAATGTCACCAGCGCGTCGGTGTTTTTCTCGACCGTCTCGAACGCCAATTCGACGCACTTGGTGAAACGCTCCAGCGGGGCGATCAGATGGTCGGCGGTAAACACCCCGATGACGGCTTCCGGATCGCGCTGGCTGATGATCGCCGACGCCAATCCGACCGCGTTGGCTGTGTCGCGCCCTTGCGGTTCGCCAAAAAGATTCTGACTCGGGACTTCGGGCAGTTCGTTGGCGACGAGCGGCAGGTATTTTTCGCCGGTGATGACGTAAATGCGCTCGGGCGGGAACGATTCCAGCAGACGTTCGTATGACGAACGCAGCAGGCTGATACCCCCGATGATCTTGAGAAGCTGCTTCGGACGATGGCGCCGACTTAGCGGCCAAAGCCTCGTCCCAGCCCCTCCTGCCATGATCACTGCATGCCGCATGATTCAACCCATCGTCCGGGTCAACTGCCCGGATCATTCGTTATTCACTGTGCCACTGCTCTGTGAGCAGTGCGCTTGGTTTCAATTCTCGTTCAAACCTCACTGCTCACAGAGCAGTGGCACGTCACACCCCTCGATTGTCGTTGAAGGTTGACGCCTACTAATAGTCGAACGCCCCCTCGCCGACCTCATCAAAGTCCACCCGTTCCAAATTGGCAAACGGGAGGATCAACGTCTTGGTCGGCCCCTTCGCGAAGGTCACTTCCAAATGGACCTGTGCACCGTTTCGACGAATCCATTCGATCCGCCCCAAGCCCCAGTCGTCGTTGCGAACGAGCGTCCCCGGGCCCCATTGGGCGATGTCGTGGGGGAGATCGTCGAGCCAACCCCGACGTGAACTATCTGCGCCGTTTGCCGTGTGGTCAACCACTTCGATATCGGCACCCGGCAATTCGTCGATAAAGGGCGATTTCGTCTTGCGCTCGGAAACCCCGCGGACCATCCGATACTTCGTGTGCGACAGGGTCAACTCGCGTTTCGCCCGGGTCATCCCCACGAAGCACAACCGGCGTTCTTCCTCTTCATTGTACGTCGGATCGCCCGGTTCGCGTTGGAACGGCAGCAGCCCGTCCTCCAACCCGATGATGTAAACGACCGGAAACTCCAACCCCTTCGCCGCGTGCAGGGTCATCAACGTCGCCCGCCCCGAGCTATCTTCAACCGCGTCCACATCGCTGAGCAGACTGGTGTGGGCCATCCAATCAACCAGAGTCGCTTCGGTCCGGTCCCGCTCGAAGGTGGCGGCTGCACTGATCAATTCGTTGATGTTTTCCATCGGATCGGAATCAAAACCGGAACCTTCGCCCTTGAGGTTGGCTTGCAGACCGCTTTCGCGAATGATCCGCTCCAACGCGATGGACGGCGACTCCTGCGTCACGGTGCGCAACGTTCCGAGCAGTTCGGCAAACGCCCGCACCTTGCCGATCGCCGCGTTCTTGAGCGTGGGGACCGCTTCGGGTTCAAACACGAACTCGAACATTTCCCTGCCCGTCGCCCTCGCGTGGGCGATGATGCGGTCGATGGTTGTCTTGCCGATGCCGCGGGTCGGCGTGTTGATGATGCGCGTCAGCGAGACTTCGTCGTGAACGTTAATCAGAAGCCGCACATACGCCAGGACGTCTTTGATTTCCTTGCGGTTGTAGAACTCCACACCGCGGGCGACCTGGTACGGAACCCCGCCATGCAGCAGCGCTTCTTCAACCGTACGACTCAACGAATTCAACCGGTAAAATATCGCGACGTCGGAAAGGTCTTCACCGTTGTTGCGACGTTCGGCTAGCTCGCTGGCGATGGTTTCGGATTCCTCGTCGCTGTCGCTTGTGACCAGCACGCGGACGCGGGAGCCTTCGTCGTTTTCGGTCCAGAGCGTCTTGTCCTTGCGCTGCACGTTGTGTTCGATGACCGAACTTGCTGCGGCTAGGATTCGCTTGGTGGAACGGTAGTTGCGCTCAAGCCGAACGACCTGCGCCTGCTCGTGATCTTCCTCGAAGCGCAGGATGTTACCGATATCCGCCCCCCGCCAACCGTAAATCGATTGATCGGGATCGCCCGTCGCGCAGATGTTTTTGTTCTGCTCGGTGATCAGATGGGCGATCAAATATTGCGCGCTGTTCGTATCCTGATACTCGTCGATCAACACATGCGTGTAGCGCCGCTCCAACTGCCGGCGAAATTCCTCGTCGTCTCGCAGCAAAAACGCCAGCTTCAACAGCAAATCGTCGAAGTCCAGACCGTGCTGCTCAGCCAGCACCATTTCATACGCTTCGTAGACCTTCGCCACGGTCCGTTCCGACCAGTCGTTGGCGTCGTTCGCAAACCGAGAAGCCGTCACCATGGCATTCTTGGCGTTGCTGATCACCCCCTGCAATCGAGCGGGCGACCAGTTGTCTGCCGACAGTTGCGCCCGGGCGATCGCCAATTGAATCACCTTCCGCTGGTCGGCTGAATCGAAAACGGTGAAGTCTTCGGGCAGACCCGCACGCTCGTGGTGAATCCGCAGCAGCCGATAGCACAGCGAGTGAAACGTGCAGATGGTCATCTCTGACCCGACGCCCAGCGCCGAGATCCGCTCGTACATTTCGGCAGCGGCTTTGTTGGTGAAAGTGATCGCCAGGACGTTTCGCGGTTTGGTCACGGTGCGGGCGAGGTATGCCGCCCGGCGGGTGATGACGCGGGTCTTGCCGCAACCCGCACCGGCTAACACCAACAAAGGCCCATCCGTATGGCAGACAGCCTCCCGCTGCGGATCGGTCAGATCGGTGAGCAAGGCGCTGAGATGATCGGTATTTGATGCGTGAACCATAGCGTCGTGTATACAGCACGAAGGGTTGGCTGAAAAGCGTCAGCCGCACGCCAAAAACGCTCGACTTGCTGTGTGCTGACGCGATGCGTACGCTGGGGTGATGAACGTCGTCAGCCACGGCATCGACATTGTAGAGTGTCAGCGGATCGCGGACCTGCTCAGCAAGCATCCCGACCGTTTCCTCGACCGCATCCTGACGCCCAGGGAGCGCGAGCGGGCTGACAGCCTCCACAGCCCGATCCCCCACATTTCCGGCAGATTCGCTGCGAAGGAAGCGATCCTGAAAGTTCTAGGCACCGGATGGCGTAGCGGCATTGCGTGGACCGACATCGAAATCACCAACGACGACATGGGGGCGCCGCTCGTTCAACTGAGCGGGATGTGCGAGAAAGTCGCCCGCGATCTGGGCATCGATCGCGTCATGCTGTCGATCAGCCACACCGACACCGTCGCAACAGCCAGCGCGCTGGGGCTTTGCAAGAGTTGATTGCATAACGCGATTGATTTCACCGCCCGGGCTGGCAAACAGAAATCACCGACCACTCGCCGCAACCGCGCAGATGCGATTCAGTGTTTCACAGGTATTCGAAGCAGGGGAACGAGCATGAGCAAACGAACGACTGTCTTATGGCTCCTGGGATTGCTGGCAGGCTTCGTGGTGGTTGTCTTGATGGCAGTCAAGTATTTGAACCGACTGTACTTCGACTCATCGGGAGTGGCGCATGGGACAGGAACGAAGCGCTATCACTATCAGTCGGGACAATTGAAGCAAGAGGACCGCTACGTCGATGGCGTGCTCGTCGAAGAAACATGGTACCGACCGGACGGAACGGTTTTCGCGAACGAGAAGTTCGGGGATGGATGCGGGGTTGGCTATTACCTACGCGAGGATGGCTCGCCAAGGGTCAAGATGCCCTATGTCAATGGATTGGCTGAGGGCACCGTCACTTATTATTCGACAAACGGCGAGATCGAGCGAACCGCCGAATTCAAAGCCGGGCAAGAAGTAAAGAACTGAAGGAAAACTCGCACGGGCGAAAACGCATGGCTCGGACTAAGACTCGCCGGAGGGTGGTATTCGTTTCGTTGGCGATTGCAATCGCTTCATTTGTTGCCCAATGGGTTGTATTGCCTGACACCACGTACGACGGCGAGCACCTCGCACTTGTGCGCGGCCTGTGCCTCGCCATTCCCATCATTCATACAGTGGCTGTTTTTGCAGCGGTGATTGCGACGATGCAAAAGCGTCCCGAGGATTCCAATAAACAACATGCACTGCAACTATTTGTTGCAATTGTGGCGGCCGCCCTTTGGTCTTCGATATTTCTGTCTTCAGGTTATTCCGCGTTTCGCCGGAACAAGGTCATCTCAAACAATGATATCCAAGCCGTCGAGTAGCACGTGATCGAATCGCAGCGATTCAACGTTTGGAATGATCACCCGGCGCGTTTCTGCTGATAGCGATGGGCGATCGTGCTATGCATGATTGCGCCGGTGGCGATGGCGTCGTCGTTGAAGTTGAAATGCGGGTTGTGCAGGTTGGGATATTCCAGCGTACCCTTGGGGCGCAGTCCCAGGCGGTACATCGCAGCCGGCACGTGTTGGGCGTAGAACGCGAAGTCTTCGCCCCCCATCCCCGGGTTCGACTGGGTCACGACGTTCTCCGCGCCCAGCGTTTCGATGGCAACCTCCGCGACCAGCGCGGCGCAGTCTGCATCGTTGATGAGCACCGGGTAGTCTTCGATGAATCGCAGGTCGGCTTGGATTGAAAAGTTGGCGGCCGTCGTCTGCACGAAGTGACTCAACTGTTGTTTGGCGGCAGCGTGCGCCTGCGAATCGAGCGCACGAATCGTCCCCTTCACATGGCACGACTCGGGCAGCACGTTGTGCGTAAATCCGCCGTTGACCTGCGTGAATGAAATCACAATCGGTTTGATCGGGTCGATGAAGCGCGTGCGAATGGCCTGGGCATTGGTAATCAGCTGCGCGACGGCCAGCAACACGTCGGTGCCCTTGTGCGGATAGGCCGCGTGCCCGCCCTTGCCCTTGAATTCAATTTCAAAAGGTGACGTCGCAGCCAACATCGCACCCGCAACGGAGATGATGTGCCCCAATTCCAAATCGGGCCAACCGTGCAGCGCAAACGCCGCATCGACATGCGGATTTTCCAAAACCCCGTCATCGATCATCCGCTGCCCGCCGCAACCTTGCTCCTCTGCCGGTTGAAAACAGAATTTCACCGGACCGGCGAGGGCGTCGGCATGATCCGACAGCGCGTACGCCGCACCGAGCAGGGCTGTGGTGTGCCCGTCGTGCCCACAAGCGTGCATCTTTCCGGGATGCTCGGACTTGTACGGCAGGTCGGAAAGCTCCTCGATCGGCAGGGCATCCATGTCAGCCCGCAGCAGCACGCATGGACCGGATTTTTCGCTGTTCAACGTCGCGCAGATTCCCGTCCCGCCAGCCAGCCCGTTGCGAATGTCGAGTCCGGGTATGTCGCGCAGGCGTTCGAGCACTTTTGATGACGTTCGGGCCTCTTCGAAGGACGTCTCCGGATGGGCGTGGAGGTCGTGACGAAAGGCGATCAGGTCGGCAAGCCTTGATTGAACGGATGCTGAAAAATCTGGGTTCATCGTTGTTCCTTTTGGGTCGCAGACGCGCCGATGTCGGCGCATCTGTGAATTGTAGCCACCTTGCGGGTCGGCTCAAAGTATCGGCTCGATTTGCTGGCGAAGGGTATTCGATTTTTCTGGCGAGGCGATTATCATACCCGGCTATGGGCGAATCGAAGAAAAAACAGTCGAAGAAAAACAAGTCGAAGAAGAAGTCGCAGCCGAAGAACGGGCAGGCCAATGGGCAAACCAATGGCGCCGTTCAGCCGGCCGACGAACAGCCTGAATACGACGTGACCTTTGAGGAAGCAGTCGCGGTGGAGGAGTCTGTCGAACAGGAACCCGCTCAGCCGGAACCGGTCATGTCCGAACAGGGCAAGGTTTCCGAGCAGGATGTGTCGGCTGAATCCATCGTCGAGGCAATTCTGTTCACGACCGACGCGCCCGTGCCAGCCGCCAAAATCGCGCAGATCGTCGGGTCAGGCACGGCGACCGACGTTAAGAACCACGTTGAAAAGCTCAACGCACATTACGAGAAGACCGGCCGGGCCTTTCGCATCGAGCACATCGCCAAGGGCTATCAAATGCTCACGATGTCGGTCTACAACACGTGGCTTTCCAAGGTGCTCAAGCTTCGGGCTGAAACCAAGCTGACGCCAGCCGCGATGGAGACGCTGGCGATCGTTGCGTACAAGCAGCCGGTTTTGCGCGTAGACATCGAATCGATTCGCGGTGTGGCGTGTGGCGAGATGGTCAACCGCCTGCGCGAAATGAACCTCGTCAAGATCGTCGGCCGTGCGGAAGAGATAGGCCGCCCCATGCTTTATGGAACGACGAAGGCATTTCTCGAAGTGTTCGGACTCGGATCGCTTGACGACCTGCCCAATGCCGACGAACTCGTCCCCCCAAACAATAAAACCCCGTAGGGTGGGCCGTGCCCACCGCATTTCGCACACCAACGACATGGTGGGCACGGCCCACCCTACTCTAGGATGAGTGCTTGATCGCCGGCGGATTCTGCTTCGCCGATGACTGCGGCGATTGGCGTGTTCTTTTGCTTCAGCAACTTCACCAGGGCATCTGCTTTTTCGGCTTCGACGGCGATGAGCAGCCCGCCTGATGTCTGCGCGTCGGCCAACACGTTGACGAGTGTTTGGTCAACGCCTTCCACACGCAATCGATCGGCCAGGTACTGCAGCGAGGCCTTGTGCGCACGCGTCACGATGCCTTGCGACGCGAACTTGAGCGTATCCTGAAGCAAGGGAACGTCGTCCGCCCGCAGTGTGATCGATACGCCGGAACCGCTGGCCATCTCAAACGCATGACCGAGCAAACCGAAGCCGGTGACGTCGGTCGCAGCATGCACGCCAACTTCAACCATCGCCTCGCACGCACCGCGATTGAGGCAGGTCATCGCCGCGATGGCTTCGGCCAAATCATCCTGCGGAATCTTGTCGCTCTTCGCTGCACTGGTCAGCACACCGCTGCCGATTGGTTTGGTCAGGATGAGAACGTCACCGGGTTGGGCGGCATTGTTGCATATGATGCGATCGGGATGGACCGTTCCGGTGACGGCTAGCCCGTATTTGATTTCGGCGTCGCGAACGCTGTGCCCACCGAGCAGCGCGGCTCCGGCTTCTTTCACCTTGTCCGCCCCACCGGCGAGGATGTCGCAGAGGATTTCAGACGGCAGGTCCTTATCCGGATACCCTACGATGTTCAGCGCAGAGATTGGCTGCGCTCCCATCGCATAGACGTCCGAGAGGCTGTTGGCCGCTGCTATCTGGCCAAAGGTAAACGGATCGTCCACGAGCGGTGGGAAGAAGTCGACCGTCTGCACAAGCGACATATCAGCATTGAGATGGTAGACACCGGCGTCTTCGAACGGGTCCATACCATTCATCGCCTGCGCGTGTGACTGCGGAGGTAAGCTTCGCACAACCTGTGCGGTGAGCTCCACGGGGAGCTTACCGGCTCAACCGGCGCAATTGGCATAGCTGGTCAGTCTGATTTTTCTTGATTCCGTCATGGTGGGAGCAGCTTACCGGGAAGCGGTCGACGTGCAAATCGAGGCGGAAGATGGGTGATTCGCTGGAGAAACGGCGGGCGGAAGGGCTGTTCGGTCTGATTGAACGGGTCGAGAGACATCAAAGTCGCATTGATCGGTCTGCCGAAATCAAAAGGAGACGAATTGGACCGATAACTGAGGACCTAACGCGATGTATCTCGAACATTTCAAGCTTCGTGAGATGCCGTTTAACCTGACGCCCGGAACGCGATTCCTGCATTTTACCGACGATCACCGCCAGGCGCTCGAGCACCTGCTGTTTGGCATTCGCCAGCGCAAGGGATTTATCGTCCTGACTGGCGAAGTCGGTGCGGGCAAGACGACGCTGTGTCGTGCGCTGCTGCGTGAATTGGGACCGAACTGCAAAACGGCGCTGATCCTGAATCCGCGCCTGACTGAAATCCAACTGCTGCGACTCATCCTCATGGAACTGGGGCACGCAGAACCAAAGGGCGACAAGCTGGCACTTCGCGAACAACTCAACGCGTACCTGTTGGAACAGGCCAGCAACGGCAATGAAGTCATCTTGATCATCGACGAAGCCCAGTGCCTGTCGCGCGACATGCTTGAAAACATTCGGCTGCTTTCGAACCTCGAAACAGAGAGTCGCAAGCTTGTCCAGATCGTGCTCATCGGCCAGCCGGAATTCAAGCAGATGCTCAACGACCACCGCCTGCGACAGCTTCGCCAGCGCATCAGCGTGGCCTACCACCTCAAGAAAATGTCAATCAATGACACCAGCGCATACATTCGCCATCGTTTGAAAGTCGCCGGCGCCAACGGTTCGCCATCATTCGACGGACAATCGATTCAGTTGATTCAAAAATTCTCTGATGGAATTCCGCGACAGGTCAATACAGCCTGCGACATGGCCCTGCTCGCCGCGTACAGCCGCGAACAACCGGATGTATCCATTGAGTCTACCAAAGTCGCCATCGAGGAGTTGGAGGGCGTCTGTCTATGAGCGTAATCGGGGATGCCCTGGGTCGCGCCGAGCGCGATTATCAAGCGGGCCACATTCAAAAGGCAGTGACCCCGTCGCGGGCGTCGAGGGTACGGGCGCCTGAACCGGCTGAAACCGCGGTCAAAGGAATCGCGCGTCCGCAACAATCGATGACCGGTGGAAGTTCCTGGTTCTCGTCAATCCTGATGACCGTGTTCGTCGCGGTCATTGGGTTGGCCGGATACATCGCTGTTTATCCGGAATGGGTCGATTCGCTCTGGAATTTCCCCGATCCCAACACCAGTGCAACCTCGGTCGCAGGCAAATCGGCTGATTCACCGGTGGTGCCTGTGGCTGCCCAGGCGGCGCCGCAAGTCGCTTCCGCTGCGTTGCCCATTCCGTCAGAACCCGCAATCTGTCCGCAGATCGCCAATGCACAGTTTGAGCCTGTTGCTTCGAATCAATTGCCATCAACTGCACCGTCATCACCGACACCCCAAGCGCTGCCCCCT
>JAUIEW010000047.1 GCA_030429365.1 Phycisphaerae bacterium | reverse complement strand
CTGCCGGCCCCAGGTACCGCCCATCTTGGATTGACGTAAGGCGCAACGATGGCTGCCTGGCATGATACAGCACCAAGTACCCCGCTGCCAAGAAATGACAGCCGGCGCGGCGTGAATTCCCGACCTACCCAGCATCCCAGGATTGCCGTCATGGGTGCAACTTGGAACGGGAAACCGTAGAAACAAAGGGTCGGAGCCGAATGCGCATTGGGCGCGTACGGCCCCGACATTTCTTTCGAAACCTGACTAGAGCGGGCCGCTAAATCCGCTTACAAAGAGTTGGAAGTCGGCCAAGTCGGTGTCACAATCGTGGTCGATGTCTCCAAGCGGACGACCTTCGGCATCGACGGCGAGACCCGCCGGCGTGTTGTTGCACACGTCTTCAACATCGGCGATTCCGTCGCCATCTGCGTCGGGCCCGCCGCATACCGTCGTTGGTGCGCACTCGAAATCAGCACAGTCGGTGGCCGCGTCGCAGTTGTTGTCGATCAAGTCGTTGCAAATTTCGGGCGCGCCTGGATAGACGTCCTCGTCGAAGTCGTTGCAGTCGATCGTCGTCCCGCCCGGGCACGACGGACAGCCGAACTGCCCGAATCCATCCATGTCCATGTCTTCGCAGTCAGCCGGTGTGCACATGGCGCTTCCAACTGGCGATGTTTCGCACGTTGGACAAAACAGACACTCAATCTGCCCGAGCTGATCCTGAAATGTGTCCTCAGGACAATCGACACAAACGGCTGATCCCGGGAGCGGTTGGATTTTTCCGGGAGGACATGCAACGCACGATTGCAGGCCTGGGCTGCCTGCAAAGAAACCGGGCGCACATTCGTTGCATTCGTCTGCACCACTTTGCGGTTGAGCCGTTCCAGCCTCGCAAAGATCACACTGCGCTTGACCAGGGGTCGCCGCATAGCTTCCGGGCACGCACGGCTGACATGCATTGGATCCGGGCGCCGGGGCAAACATTCCCGTTTGGCATTGCTGGCAGAATTGCTGTCCAGGCATGGACGCAAACGTACCGGGCGCGCATGGAATGCACACCTCCGCACCGGGCGTCGGAGCGAATCGACCTGGGTTACACGGGATGCAATTCGACTCTCCGCTGTCGGGCTGAAATGTCCCGGGCGGACAGTCGCTGCAAGGCTGCAGACCGCTGGGGCTAACCGTTCCAGGTTCGCAAAGAAACTGCGCACGCGCTGGAGCAGCGACCGCCCCCAACAAGATCAAGATGAAACCTGCTACCCAACAAGTGATCTTCTTCTCAAATGCCATATTCTCGTCCTCTTGAAACACAACCGATTGCCAACCCCCGTTTGGTCGCAACATCACCAAAGCTAAAAAAACGCCCCAATCCATGCAGAGACAACCAGCCTGGTACGGGGCGAAACCCTCATCATACGGTGAGCCACGCAGCAATAGCAACAAGTTTGACTCCAACGTAGCTCGGGAGTCAATCCAATCGCCGGACCGGTATGGAAAAAGCCGTCACCGCGCCCAACGACAAAATGTAATTGCGAAAAGTACGCCGGATCGGAGAGACTGAAGCTGGACGACCCTGAACGAGTCATGGAGGCATCGCGATTGAAATCCTACACATCTAGAACGAATGGTCGCAGATGGCCCGCGCCAACGAACTTGATTGCCAAGGCCCTATTTGCCTTCTGTTGCCTGCTGTCCATTAACTTTGCCCAGGCGCAGAAGTCAGAAACCTTGATCGCACGCGACCATCAATGTGAGGTGGACTTACGCCTGCCGGGAATGATGAAAGACATCGTGTCCAACGCGCTGCGATTGGGGCAAGACGTACCGGAGGCCAGCGTAAAGGCATTCCTGACCGATGCTGAAAAGAAGTATGCGACCGGTGATGAACTCTTGCGAGCGGCTGCGCGACATTTCAAGATCGACGAAGCCGAATTGGCCGCACAAGTCGAACGCATGCGACACGTCAATTGCAGGGCTGATCAAAACGGCATGAAAAAAAGTAAGGGAGTCGAAGATCAACAAGAACATGAGAGCGCCGTCACACTCACACCTTTCGCCAAGGATGTAGCACTCCACGTTATCTTACATGAGTTGGGGCATGCACTCATTCGAGAGTTCGATCTTCCCGTGTTGGCGAACGAAGAGTCCGCTGCCGACGCTTTCGCCACGGTCTATCTCATCATCCACCTTCCCGATCGAGCCGTCGATGTGCTTGAAGCTCGAACGCGATCGTTGATGATCGAAGCGCGCGAGGTTGACCGCAGGCAATGGACCGTTCAGGGCGAACACAACAGCGACGCACGACGCGCCTTTCAAATTGCAGCACTCGCCGTTGCCGCCGACCACGAGAAGTTCAGTTCGGTGGCGAAGGCGGCTGACATGTCGGAAGACGACATTCGCAAAGCCCGAGACTACGGGACCGAGATCCACCGATCCTGGCGCCGCACGCTCGTACCTTTGACGATGCCAGACAACTTGCGCTCAAACGAAGCAAGGGTCGTGTGTGAGGACGGTACGTTTGCAGGAGACAGCGCCAAAGAACTCCTTGCCGAACTCGATTCGATCATCCGTCGATTCGACTGGCACTCCCAAGTCACGATTCGATTCGACTCGGGCAACGGCGGCGCCAGTTGGAACCGCTCCAAGCGCACGATCACAGTAAACAGCCAATACCTCCAGCGTTTCGTAAAGCAGGGAAAGACCGCCGAGAGCAATGAAAACCCGATCGGCAATGATGCTGGTCAATAGCGATTCAAAGACAAAACACGATTCGCAGATATGAAGTCATCCCCAACCATGCCACCCCTCGAATGAACCAAATCATTGAAGCCCGTTCTCGCGAGGAGCCTCGCGCGAGTGACAAGAAGTTATTGCACAACAGGTGAGCAGGTGATCAGTTGAGCAGGGGACCGCGGGTGAGGCGGTCGAGTGGCGAACGCAATGGGTGCTCAGGTGATTGTCGTTTCACCTGCTCTATTTTTTGCCAGCAAAGCGAGGCAAAAATCGGGGCGAGAGGATTTGAACCTCCGGCCTCTGCGTCCCAAACGCAGCGCTCTGCCAGTCTGAGCTACGCCCCGTGTGTTGGCCAGCAGTCTAGCAAATGGCTTCATTTGCGACAACCGACGGGCGAGGTACCCGTTTATTCGTCCTCCCCCGGGGTTCGGCGGGATTCTTTGACCCGGCTTCGATGTCGCTTGTCGCTGATCCGTTTGCGTATGACGGACTTGGGCACTTTGGTCTGCTTGCGCACGGCCTCTTCAATGAGTGCCTGCCCGACCACCTCGACAAACCGCTCCTCCAGCGTCCGTCGATTCGCGGCTTGGGTGCGGTGTTTGGATGCGATCAGTCGCAGCAAGCCCTCCTTGTTGATGCGTGTCTTCAGGCGCGACCGAATCAAAGACTTCTGACGCGCACTAAGCGACGGACTGGCCCCCACATCGAACCACATGGTCACGCGGCTACTTCGCTTGTTGACATTCTGCCCGCCCGGACCGCTGCTGCGATCAAACGTGAACCAAACCTCGTATGACGGGATCACCGTCCGCGACGCGACGCGAAAACCATCGGTTTCATCTGATTGATTGCGTTGGGGCGATTGGGTCATCGTTGTGGCGTCGTGGAGAGTTGCATGGCGTCAACGCCCAACCGGCGAAGTGATTTGCAGACCGCGCAATTCGTTCTTCTTGTCCTTGGTCGTTCCAAGGAGTTTCTCCAACCAACTCTTGACCGCACTTTCATCGGGCGTGGATGTGACGGGCGAACGCGCTGAATCGGAATCAGAACCATTGTTCTTGGAGTCCGCAACGCCGGCGTCCTCGCCCTCTCCTTGTTTGTCGATTTTCTCGGCGACCACGACAAGCTTGGTTGTGAGCGAGAAAGTACCCGATTCTGCCACCTTGATCGCGTCCACAAGATCGTTTCTTGCGAGTCGATACTCTCCGATTTGTTCGTAGCAATCAGCGCGAAGCTCAAGCGCATCCGCACGGTTGGGTTCTTGTTTGATGACCTGGTTCAAGTCCACGATCGCGTGGTTGTACCGACCAAGATCGAAGAGCGCTCGCGCGCGAACCATCAGCGCAAGTCCGTTGTCCGGTTCAATGATCAAGACCAGGTTCATCGCATTCAGCGCCGCTTGCCAACGTCCCATGCCCGCAAGCGCCAACCCCCGCAACAGGTCAACACGAACATCACCGTCCAACCCAAGGCCAGCTTGGTCGGCATCGTCGATCGCAAGCTTGTGGCGATTCTTCAGGAATCGCACCGCCGAACGAGCAAGAATGGCCTCAGGCGAACTCGGATCCTTGGCCAAGACAGCATTGACGTCCGCCCGCATCGCAGCCATATCGCCGAGGCGACACGCATGCCATGCACGAAGAAGATGCGCTTGCGGATGGTCGGGGTCCAATGCAAGACACTCGTCCAACTTCGCGACGGCTGTTCTTGGGCGATCTTCAGCGAGCGCCGCGATGTACAAACCCTCTGCCGAGTCGGGCGCAATCGTACCAGGCGAGATGTCGGCCAACCGAACCGACTCCGATTCCCGCATTCGCGCAACGAACAGGGCGCCGACGCGTTGACTGTCGTTTAGCGGCGCGTTTGATTCTTCGTCCCCCGATGACAGGAGACTGGCCAATGGGCCTTTGAACATCGACGCCAGTTGTTCACCGCGTTGCATTTGTTCGCTGATCGGGTTGCCAGAAGTGTCAGTGCCGGAACCCGCTGATGAATTGGAATCATCCCCCTCGCGCAATTGTTGTTCAAGCTGCTTGTTTTTTTCCGTCACTGACTCAACCAGTTGCTGCTTCTCGGCGGCGGCTTTCTCTGCCGTCTTCTTGTCGGATTTCTGTTTCACGAGAGCGAACGACAAGACCGCGATCAGGATCGCCGCGACAGCCACTACGCTCGCAACCCGGTTGCGCGAAATCACTTTGCCAATCGACCCAAGCAAGCTCGTACGCCGCGCTTTGATCGCGCCGCGACCTAAGAACCGCTCAAGATCATCGCGCAGGTCCCAAGCCGTCGCATAGCGCTTCGACGGTTCACGCGACAACGCCTTGAGGCAAATCGTTTCAAGGTCCAGTGGGATTCGGCGGTTGATGCTGCGCGGCGACGGGGGATCCTCGGTGATCACCCGGCTGATGACCTGCTCGCGAGTCGTACCAGGAAATGGCGGTCGCAACGTCATCCACTCATACAGCGTCGCACCAAGCGAATAGATATCACTGCGAACGCCAACCTCGCCCCCCTTGCCGGTAATCTGCTCGGGCGACATGTAAAGCGGCGATCCGACAAAGTCGCCCGTCTGCGTCACACCCGGCTGCTCGACGATTCGCGCCAAGCCAAAATCGGACAGACACAGACGATCACCGCTACCGAACAGCAGGTTGTGCGGTTTGATGTCGCGATGAATCACGCCGTTTTGATGGGCATATCCCAAGGCGTCAGCCACCGCTTTGGTTTGCCGCGCGATGTCGTCAAAGTAGTCGGGCGTGTGACTCTCGAAAGCGTCGGGCCCTGCGCCGCTTGCAGATCCAAACCGCGAACGGGCCCGATCGTCTTCAATAACGATGTGCCCGGGAGCGTCAAGCGTTTCGTCAACAGCCGGCCGCTCGAGGATTTCGGTCTCCGCAAGGATATCCGACGACCCGCCAGCCAACCCGGGATCGCTCGACGACGGACTCCGGTCGCGCGACTTTCCCGATCCAGGTCCCTCGCCCCGCCGAAGCTGGCAGATCTCATCGTAAAGACTGGTCCCCGAGACCAACTCCATCGCGTAGAAATAGGTATTGTCCTGCTGCCCTTGCGCGTAGACAGGCACGATATTGGGATGATGCAGTTTCGCGGTGGCCTGGGCTTCGCGACGGAAACGGGTGACGGCTTGATCGCTGAGACCGCGTCCATACGCGAGGATCTTCAGCGCCACGATCCGATCAAGCGAAATCTGCCGCGCGCGATACACAACCCCCATCCCGCCGCGTCCGATCTCATCGAGGATTTCAAAATCCCCGATGGTCAGACCGTGCATTGACGCGCGGTTCTCAGAGGCTGGGTTGTGTTCCTGGGCGGACATTTGATTCCTGGTGATCCAATCAGCTTCGTTTCTGACATTTTACGGTGACCCGGTATTCCACTGGGGCCCGATCCAACCCCGGAGGTTTCGCTATTCACCTCGAAACCGTCCCGTCCATTGTTCGATCGCGAGTGACCCGTCTCAGTTCCGAGGTGCGCGGCAATTCCCTCCCGGTCGAGCGGCACGAGATCCCCACGGTATTAATCTGCACGTTGCCATGGCAGGGGTCAATGTGAAAAAACGACCGGTTTTATAACGGCAACATTTCAGGTGTGTCCCGGCGGATGTGGCGGGGCAAAACGTCAAAAACGACCCGAAAGTCGACTGGTCACGGAACTTTCTTCCTATCATTTTATTCGGTCCGGGCTCGCCGATTGCGTGAGTGCTGCCGGCGGAAATTCGCCGGACGCATATCGACGCCCCATCTCGACGTAGCTCTCGACAATACGCGCGATTTCCGCGTGATCTTCTTCGCCCAGATCACGCAGGTATTTCGCCGGCACGCCCCCCACCAGCGTCCCTGGTGCAACCTCGGTCCCGGGTCGGACCACGGCGCCGGCCGCCACAATCGCCCCCTTGCCAATCACCGCTTCATCCAACACAATCGCACCAATTCCAATCAGCGAATTCGCACCAACGCGCCGGCAGTGTACCACCGCTCGATGACCGACGACGACCCGCTCCTCAATATCGAGGGGTATGCCATAGCGCGTGTGCAATACGGCGCCATCCTGAATGTTCGTGTGACGCCCAATCCTGATTGGTGCAATGTCGCCGCGGATACAGACGTGATGCATGATGGTGCAGCCGTCGTTAACCTCCAGGTCGCCGCAGATATACGAGGTCGGTGAGACGTAAACATCCCTGCCAATCCGAGGTGTTTTGCATTTGTCTGACATTGTTATGATTGTACTGTCCGGGTCCGAATCGTCACGATAACGCCGGTTCTTTTCTTATTGAATTCCGGGCGTTTCAGGGGTTCGAACCGTGATTGGAGCACCAAATGGGTGAACTCTTACGCCGAATCAGCATTTGGCGTGTCCAGTCGGCGCGCACGTTTGAACGATTCGGCATCAATGAAGACCGGCTGCTGATCCTGCTTAGCATCGTGGTCGGTGGCGCCACCGGACTCGGAGCCCACCTCTTTTATGAACTACTGGAAGTGGCCTATGACCACGCATCGGCCAAGGGTGGGTTATTCTCCTTCGGGACCTATATGCTCATTCTGCTGCCGGTGGTCGGCGCGATTCTCGTCGGGATCATCACCACGACGTTCGCGAGCGAAGCGAAGGGCCACGGTGTTCCCGAGGTCATGGATGCGCTCTGTCGAAAAGGCGGAGAGATCCGCCCCCGCGTCGCATTCGCCAAGGCCATTGCCAGCGCTTTGACCATCAGCTCCGGAGGGTCGGCTGGCACCGAAGGCCCCATCGTTCAAATCGGCGCAGCCATCGGAAGCAGCACCGGACAAATCCTGGGCATCAAACGCCATCAGATGAACACGCTGGTGGCGTGCGGCGTCGCTGGCGGTATCGCCGCGATTTTTAACGCGCCCATCGCAGGCGTCCTGTTCGCACTGGAGATCTTCCTTCGCGACTTCTCGTTCCGCACGTTCTCGCCCATCGTCTTCGCAAGCGTAATCAGCACATCGCTCACGCACGCATTGCGGCCTGACGAAGGTGCGATCTTTGAAGTGGTCAATCCAGAACTGTACACGTTCCGCGGCGCGGAATTGCCATATTATCTCGTGCTCGGTCTGTTTTGTGCGATCGCGTCGGTCGGGTTCATCCGCATTCTCTACTTCGCAGAGGATGTCACCGACAAAATCAAGATTCCCAACGTGCTCAAGCCTGCACTTGGCGGCGCTTTGCTGGGCATCTTCGGCATCGTCTACGTTCACTTTCGCCACCCCGATCTTGTCCCCGAATTCTACAGCAACGGTTACCCCCTCATTCGCGAAGCCATTGGCCCGAATCTTGTCAGCGTCGGCTTGTGGACGCTCGTTGGATTGGGATTGCTCAAAGCGTTGGCCACCACGTTCACGCTGGGCAGCGGCGGTTCAGGGGGCATCTTCGCGCCGTCGCTCTTTATGGGTGCGTGTCTCGGCGGCGCGTTTGGCATCGCCCTGCACAAGCTCGGTCTCATCGAGGAGGGTAGCGCCAGTGCATACGCCATCGTCGGGATGGCTGCCCTTGTCGCCGGCACGACCCACGCGCCGCTGACCGCGATCGTGATGCTCTACGAATTGACCCGCCAACCACGCGTGATTCTGCCGATTATGTTCGCGGCGATCGTCACCACGTCGATGGCGCAGTACCTGCTCCGCGAGAGCATCTACACGCTCAAACTCGTGCGCCGCGGCATCCGCATCGGACGGGTGGCCGACGCCACCATTCTCAGGCGACTCCATGCCGAACGCGTGCCCACGGTTCCCGCGCCGCTCGTCAAACCAGACGCGCCATTGCAACAGCTTCTCCGGATGGCCGAGGAATATCAGTCACCCGATTTTGTGGTCGTCGACAGCGAGGGGGCGTATTTGGGAATCGTGGTGGCTGACGACATCAGAACGGCACTGCTTCAGCCCGAAGCCGTCCCGCTGCTGGTGGTCGCGGAGTTGGCCCGTCCGCCGGTGCCTTGCGTCAGTCCGTCCGATACGCTCGACAGCGTTCTGGACAAGTTCGCCCGACTTCGGGTCAACGCCCTGCCGGTTACCGGACAGGACGATGTCATCCGGTCGATGATCACCCGCCACGCCGTGATGGACGTATACCAGCAAGCCCTCGACGAGCAGGGCTAGAACGCGATTGATTGAGACGTAGCGCGCGACACCCACGCCGTCTTTCCCGCGCAGGCGGGAATCCAGGGGAAAATCAGTTCTAATCTGGGTGAGCACCGCCCCCGCAACGCAAAGGTCGTCCGAGCAAAATGTAGCGCGTGGACCACACCACCACAGACACAAGCTATTTATTCAAAATAGTTTACAGCAATTCCAACGATCGCCCGATTTTTTTCGTTGGATACCGAACCTTTTCGAGCCGCCAGGCGTAATAAGGGCAGGGAACGTTGATTCCCTCCTCCTCCTTCATGACCCAATGCAAAGTCGGGGCGGCGATTTGATGCCGCCCCGCTGCATTTTTACGGGCTCCCTCCCTTTCAGACCGTGTCAGGATTTCAGAGTTCTCTACAATCGCCCCCATGAACCCTTTAGATTCCATGTTGGCGATCGCGGTTGAGACCTCCGGCTCGCGTGGCAGCGTCCTGGTCGCCCGCGGCGAGACCGTATTGACCAGCGATACATTCAAAGTTGAGCAGCAGCACGGCGTCCAACTGCTCCCCACGGTCGATACGCTCACGAAGAAGGCCGGCCTGACACCCGACCAATTCAACGCGATTTACGTCTCCGGCGGACCGGGAAGCTTCACGGGACTGCGCATCGGCATCACCTTCGCCAAAGCGATGGCTTTCGCCCTCGGCTGCAAGGTCGTGCGCGTTCCCAGCCTCGATGTCCTTGCGCAGAATGCGCTCGAACTTTCCACAAGACCCAAGCGAGTCATTTCAATCTTTGACGCCAAGCGCGGCAATGTTTTTGGACGCACGTTTGAGCTTCGAGACGGTTTGTACGAACCGATTGACGAACCAAAAGAACGGTCGCCACGCGAGTACCTGGCAAAACATGCGCCGGCAACGATCCTGGGCGCAGGCGTCGAGCGGCATCGGGAGGTGATCGAACAAGCCGAGGGCATCACCGTCGCAGGAAGCGATTACGATTTCGGAAAAGCGGAGTGGGTCTTGGCGCTCGGCGCAAGGATGGCCAGCCAGAATCAATTCATCAGCCTCGACGAACTGATCCCCATCTACATTCGCAAACCCGACGCCGAAGAAAAATGGGAAGCAAGACAAGCCGCAGAAAGCGGCAAAGAAACATAACCCCGTAGGGTGGGCCGTGCCCACTAATCCGTCAGTCAGTCAAACGCCAGAAGCGTCCAGCCTAAGCTTCGTCGCGCAACAACCGAAGCGAATCGGTCTGGCTGACTCGATCGTAGAATTCGTTCCAACGAGCCGATTGGCACAACGGCTTCTGCTCGAAGATCGCGTATCCAAACGTTGCGTTCTCAAGATATCCGATGCCTTGCCAGTAGATGTCAGCCCCCCGGATCACGCCGTTCGACGCAGCATCGACCGACATGCATCCGCACGCATACCACAGTCGAAAATACGACGAGTAACGAAGCACCAGCAACTCATCGTCGTCCGCACGAAGAACAATGTCCTTGTACGTTGCGCGCTCGGCGTCGATAGTCGGGCATCCGGTTGAAGCGGCCAATCGTTGCACGATGAACCTTCCCAAGCTGAAGGTGCGAGTATTCTGCCCAATGATCAGGCAAGCGGCCCACCACGTCCGCATTCGCCTTCACCTGCAAGCCCGCTCTTGAAATCAAACCAGACGCTCAACAAGCCATTCGGTCTGTAGGGGTTTTGCGGGCTATTCTGGACAGAAAATGACCTCAGCGCTCACGTCCATTATGCATATCGGACCTTCCAATTTCCATCGGTAAAAGACCTTAACGGAAAGTTGATTGCGGATTGCGTGGGCCAACGCCGCTGATTGACGCCCCTGTGACGCGAAATTCACAGCCTTCATCCGCGACATCACGCCAGCCATGAACCGCGATTTTGCAACCATTAAGCGTGCGTTGCGTAACGAAATGTTGTCAACTGAACATTGCCGGAACCGCTGCCTTGAACCTGTGTCAAAGTGATTAATGCCGATGTTTCGGCCCGGCGCTCGCGATGCGCCCGGTCCCCACAAACAATTCTCTGGAGAATCGCCATGCATGCGCTATTCAAGTCATTCTTGCTGGTGACTGCAATCGTCGCCCAGCCCGCCCTATCATTGGCCGGATTATCCGATGCCCCCGCGCCATCGCTAACCATTTACAACCAGGACTTCGGCGTGGTCCGCAGCCACATTCCGCTCAAACTGACGTCCGGCGTCAACGAGGTTTCGATTTCCGACATCTCGGCCCATGTCGAACCGCATTCGGTCATCCTGCGCGACCCGACCGGCAAGACATCGCTGCAGATTCTCGAACAGAATTATCGAGCCGATCCAATCTCGCAGGCGCTACTTCTAAGCCACTACGAAGGCGAGACCATCGAGTTCTTCATGGGCGGAACGCCCGACGATCCCAAGATCGTTTCGGGCAAAATCATCCGCAGCGGATACGTCCCCCATTTCAACTCGCTTTCGAGTTTCGGTCAGCAGTATTACCAGCAGCAGATGCGCATGGCCTACAACGTGCAAAGCGAACCGCTCATCGAAATCGATGGCAAACTGCGCTTTGGACTTCCCGGCACGCCGATCTTCCCAAGCCTCACCGACGACAGCATTCTCAAACCGACGCTGCAATGGAAGATCCACTCGGATCAAACCAACGACGTGATCGCCGAGTTGGCCTACCAGACCGGTGGGATGCGCTGGCGGGCGGATTACAACGTCATCGCAGAATCGGACGACGACATCGTGTCATTGCTCGGCTGGGTGACCATCGAAAACCAGTGCGGAACGACCTTCGAAAACGCCCGAATCAAGTTGATGGCTGGCGATGTGAATCGAATTGCACCTGGATCTGAAGGGTACGATCAACTCTACATGGGCTTGGCAAGAGCGCGAAGCAGTGCCGGAAACGAACCGGGCGTTACCGAAAAGTCGTTCGAAGACTACCATCTTTACACGGTCGCCCGCCCATCGACCATTCGCGACCGCGAGACCAAGCAGATCGAGTTCATCCGCGCCGATCAGATCAAAGCCACGCGCAAATACATCTACGATGGCGCCGAAGTCAACTGGCCGCAGTATCGCGGCTGGGGTTATGACGCGCTGCGCACGCACTCGGATTTTGGCGCACAAGGAACCACCAAGGTCAGCGTCGTTCGCGAGTTCTCCAACTGCGAGTCAAACAACCTCGGTATGCCGCTGCCGGCGGGCAAACTGCGCTTCTATCGGCGCGACGACGATGGCCAACTCGAATTCACCGGCGAGAACATGATCGACCACACGCCGAAAGACGAAGTCATCCGCGTCACCACCGGCAACGCATTCGACCTCGTGGGCGAGCGCAACCGAATGAACTTCCAGACCGACAGTAACAAACGTTTCACCGACGAGTGGTTTGAGATCGAACTGCGCAATCACAAAGAAGAACCGGTCACGATCACCGTCGTGGAACACCTGTACCGGTGGCGCAACTGGCAAATCACCGAGAACGATCTAGATTTCAGAAAGAAAGACAGCGATACGATTGAGTTTGACGTGACGCTCGCGCCGGACGAAGAAAAAACCATCAAGTACAAAGTGCACTACTCGTGGTAGTGAAACATCGCAACCGTTAGCGACGTTTCGATTTGCTCCGCACCATCACCGGGGCAGGCGTGTAACCGAGCAGGTATTGCTTCAAACGCAAGTCAGCCACCGCGAGGATGGCAGCCGCATCTTCTGCCGGAGCGAGGAACAGCTCGCTGATCCCCATGCCGTTGCGGTCCTGGCTGTTGCGTTGGCAGCGGCGTCGGATGGCTCGGACGAGTCGGGCTGACATGGCGGCGTCTCCGGTTCAGGTTCGTGCCTGCCACGTAGCAGGCGTCTCTGACCGGTATTGGCCGCCGAGGGGGCTGATCTTTCAGGATGGGTTCTGGATTCCCGCCAAGAGGTCGGAGTCGGGGACGAAAACGTACTTCTTGATACCTTCAGGGGCGTTTTCGTCCCGGACCAACCCGAGGTCCGAAATCAGGGTTTCTGGGCGGGGCTGGAAGTAATCGCGGGAATCGTCGTCGAACTCGAAGACGAAGATCGCACGTAAATCATTGACATTTCTAACCTTACGTGCCGTTTCGAGCCAGTCCCGCAGCGATTCGGCGTTTTCGGGGGCTGGGCTGACGGGTGTGCCGGTTTCCAACGCGATATCGTCGTGGAAGTTACTGAACACAATCGTGCCTGCCGCGACTTGTTTGCCCACCCACTGGTAGAGTTCGCGACTTTCCAAACCGAAGCGGTGGTCCCAGCGGCCATACTCGGTGAACGGACGGTCAGCCGCCACCCACCGATCGCGCGTCCGCATTGCATCCTGCTGCACGAACCACGAGACGGCCAGGAGCGAAACGACCACAACGGTCCCGCGCACGATGCGCTGCTTCCAAACCAAGAACGGTCCAACGAACATCAGAAAATAAATCGGTTTGATCGGGTCGTAGTAACGGGCCAACCCAACGTAATCGAACTTGCCTTTGAACAATGTGCTCGCAGTGACAAGGACTGTCACCAGCGCAGCGACGAACATGACCGCCAACTGCATCCGTTGATCCTTGAAAAGGTCCAGCAGGCGGCTTCGCGAATTGGCAAACAGCATCGGACCAATCAACGCCGCGATGGGCAGCCCCGCGACAAACAACCACTTCGCCTCGGGCCGATACGCGTACAACGTCTGCGATGTCCAATGCGTCCATGCCGTCGCGATCATCGACGTTGAAAAATCGAAGCCGAACCGATTGCCAAGATTAAACTGCTCCTGCGTCGAAACGCCATCACCGAGAATTCGATTGAATGCAACCAGCGCGATCATCGGCAGGCCAGCCGACATCGCAAAAAGTGCAACGTCGCGCAGCCCCCTGCGGCGCATCATAAGCCAATCGAAAATCAAAAACGCACCAATCGCCGCGGGCACGAAGACGGCTGCATAGCGTATCCAAACGAGCGAACCGGCGACGATGCCGAGTATAAAGTATCGCGATGCTTTCACTTCCAGCGATGCGATTGACTCACTTCCTTCGCTTGCCGGTTTCACGGATTCACAACGAAGCAGCTTGATGGCAAGCAGCAAAACAGCGGGCACCATCGCCACGAGAATCGCATCTGAGCTTGGATGAATCAGAAGTTCCATCGAAATGGATGAGACGGAGGCAACCAGCGCGAGCATCGTTGCCGCAAGACCGCGCGGTAGACACGCCCGCCCCAGTGCAAACCATGCCACCAGCGCGAGACCGCAAAAGAACACGTTGAGGGCGATCGCCGCTTGCGCGGTCGTCGTACCCAGGAGCGTGCGGGCGGCTGCGATCAGCAAAGGATAACCGGCCGGCCACTGCGTGAGCACCGCCCAATCACCATGCCATTCCCACGGTTGGAACGGTGCTTTCGGCGGAATCGATGTCAGGCCATGCCCCGCGCACAACCGATCGACAGCCAGGAATATGTAGGCGTTGTCCTGTTCGATTCGCGGGGCGATGCTGGAGCGGCCGGGCATGAACCATAACCCTGATACGACGACAACCAGCGTCAGCATCCAAGCCAGCGGCTGACGCAATCGGTGGGCGACGTGCGGTATGGTCAAAGCGTCACGACGTGTCACCGCGCTGCAGTGCGCGTCTGGCCAATTTGCAGATGTGGTACTCAAAGCGAGTTTGCTCTCTACCGATCCCGTCTCCGAATGGGCGCACGTTGAGCCCTGATTGAATTATCGGACATCCGGGTCTGCGAGTTGCGTTTCTGCGTTTTCAGCATAATCCACCGCGACGATGAGCCGCCAGAGTCGGTCGAGTTCGAGCGTCATTTCGACGGTGCAGATGCCGTCGGCCATGTCTCTGCGGGTGGCGTGCGCGGTGTGCAGATATGCCGACCAGAGGGCGTCATACTTGTGCGAGTGTTTGATCCATTCGCCAAACGTCGGTGCGGTATCACCGGGCAGCGGGAGTTCGTCCACCTTAGCCGCAATCTTGATGAGCGCGTCGGCTGACGCGGTGGACCGGGCGATCGCCAGCTTTCGCTCGTCGACTTCGTTGGCGTTGGTCGCCCCTTTGCCCGTCGCGACGAGGGTCTGGGTCGCCCAGGTTGGGGCTTCGATGTGCAGCGAATCTGACCAGACCCGTATCTCGCGCCACGGCGGTACACCGTACCCGACGGCATTGTATTGAACGCCGCCGATCTCAAACGGGATGTCGATCGTACAAACCTGGCAAGCGTGCATGGCTGGAGTGGCAGCGGCGACTGCAGTTTTGAACGCGTCGCGCCGCGCTTTCAAATCGTCATCGGATGGATGACTTTGCTGGTGTTTGTCGAGGGCGGCAAACATCTGGCGCAGCGCATCGTCGCGGGCAATGTCGATCGCCATCGATCGGCCAACGGGCGTCACAGTCTCCCAGCCGACCGGGACATTCGTCGATTCAGTTTCCGCGCGATCCGCAATCCCCAGCGCCACGAAGCGCCGGTCTGCGATGCGCTCAAGCACGGGACGAAGCGTTCGATCGGATGGCGATGCAACATCCGATTCGATCATGTCCGCGATCGACACCTCGACGACAACCGCCCGTTCGGAATCGTTCGCAACGGCATGGGTGCGCAGAAGTTGCCTGAATCGAAGGTCATCACCGGCAGTTCGAATCGCCTGGGCGACGCTCGATCCATCTGCCAGCCGACAGTCGAAAACCTGCTCGGTGAGTTGACGAACCCCATCGGTGTAAGCCGCGGGCTGACTGCTCCCGGCGCGGGCGATCGGCGTCAACGCGACGGCCAATAACCATATGGCCAGCGGTTGAAACATTCGCATGGGTTTGTCGATACGCCAGATCAATTTCTACCTGCCCCAAGAGTGGCTCAAATCGTCAGTATCGATATGATCCTGACATCTGAAACGCGTAAGGGAATTCTAGCCGGAAATCCGCATGAAGCCTCGACGAAAAACCAGAACGGTCTATGTCGGCAACATCCCGATCGGTGGCGACAACCCCGTCGTCATCCAATCGATGACCAGCACATACACCTACGACATTGACAAGACCGTCGCCGAAATCCGCAAACTCGCCAAAGGCGGATGCGATATCGTGCGGGTGGCGACACCCAACAAAGCCGACACTGCGGCTCTCCCTTCGATCCTCGAGCAATCACCAGTACCGATCGTCGCGGATGTGCACTTTCATTTTGAACGCGCGCTCGAAGCCGTGGAAGCCGGCGTCCACAAGATCCGTCTCAATCCCGGTAACATCAACGATCGCAAGCAGGTCGATCGCGTCATCGCGGCATGCAAAGAACGCAGCATCCCCATTCGCGTCGGCGTCAACGAAGGCGGAATCGTCGAGCGCAAGGATCAATCCAAACGCTCCGAAGAAATGGGCGCAATCGCCAGCGACCGCCACGCCAACCTGATCCGCATCATGGTTCAAAAGCTCGAAGAGTATCTGCGCATCTTCGATGAAAACGATTTTGGCGATGTCGTCATCAGCGCCAAGAGCATCGACCCGCGCATCTGCATCGATGCCTACCGCGCCATCAGCGAACGGTTCGACTTCCCGCTGCACCTCGGCGTCACCCATGCAGGCCCGCCCGAAACCGGACGCATCCGCAGCGTCTCGGCGCTTTCGGCGCTGTTGGCCGACGGGATCGGCGACACCCTTCGCATCTCGTACGCGTCCGATCCGATCCACGAAGTCGAAGACGCCAAGGAATTGCTCTGCGTCCTGGGCATGCGCAATCGCGAAGAACCCGAACTCATTGCCTGCCCCACCTGTGGCCGCATCGAGATCGACCTGATCAAACTCGTCTCCGAAGTGCGTCAGAAACTTGCGACGATCAAGACGCCGGTGAAGGTGGCCGTCATGGGCTGCGTCGTCAACGGACCCGGTGAAGCCGAAGGGGCTGACGTCGCGGTCTTCGCGGGCAAAGGGCGCGGGATCATCTACGTGCAGGGGGAACAAACCCGCACCGTCAGCGAAGATCAAATGCTCGACGCGCTGTACGAAGAATCCAAAGCCTTCGCCGAACGCGTCGAACGCGGTGAAGCCCAGCTTTCTTCCGGCCAAGTCAGCATCGTCCCGCCCGATCCGCTCCCAAGGGCAGACGGCAGCATCCCGCTCAACGTCATAAGCCGATAAACACCGTCCCAGAAAATCATCCCAACCGTGCCACTGCTCTGTGAGCAGTGCAGGATGGATACTGCGCGTCAATGCGTATCGACGTTCCACACTGCTCGCAGAGCAGTGGCACACCTTGCGGCTTGCGCGATTGTGACGTTTGCGTGACACGCACCCGATCGACGTTTTTGCTGGCCCCAACCCCGATTCCGAACTGCTTCCGCGGTCGTTCGCCAACACCTTCTGCGGTTTCGTGGATACCTCGGGAACCGCTCGCCCCTTCGCGTGTCCAAAGCAGTGAAACCGATCGCGTGTTTTCAAGGAACCACGAACCTGCACGGAGACTTCGCCATGATCCCTACGACCTTCAAGTCAATCCTTTGCAACGGATACCGCTCGATCCAGCGCATGCCCCTGTCCGGTGTGTTGGTCTCGATGTTCGCGCTGGTGTGCGGCATCGCAGCCCCCGCATCAGCTGACAAGTTGCGCCCCGCGCCGCCTGGTTACGTCAAATGTGGAACGTGCGACTGCCATTGTCACCGCAACATCTGTCGATGTTGCCATTGTCGTCGCCCGGTCGATCTGGTGATTTGTCTGGACACGTCGGGCAGCATGACGGAGTTGATCGACTCGGCCCGCTCGCGGTTGTGGGATGTGGTCAACGAATTGGCAACGATCAAGCCAGCGCCTGTTCTGCGCGTCGGTTTGTTGACGTATGGCACACCCGGAAATTCCTCGGCGAGGGACGGCTGGGTGGTCCGGCAGCTCGATTTGACGAACGACCTCGACGAAGTGTACGCCAAGATGATGGCGATGAGGACGTCGGGCGGGGATGAGTATGTCGGCTGGGTGCTGAACGATGCGGTGAAAAAAATGTCGTGGTCGAGCGATCCGCGTGCGCTGAAAATCGTATTCGTCGCGGGAAACGAATCGGCGGATCAAGCCCGCAGCAGTTACGATTTCCGCTACGTCGCCGAGACGGCGCAGGCGAAGCGCATCATCATCAACTCGATTTACGCAGGCAATCGCCAGCAAGGCGTCAACGAGGCCTGGCACGAAGTTGCCCGCTATGGCAAGGGTTCATATTCCGCAATCGATATGGCCGAAGGGACGTTTCAAATCCCAACGCCCTACGACGATCGGCTTTCGGTCTTGAACTCGGAGCTAAACAGCACGTACATCGCCTATGGTCGGCGCGGATACGAACTGCAACAAAGGCAGTTGTTGCAGGACAAGAACGCCGAGCATATGGGCGCCGAAGCCAACGCAAGCCGGGCGGCTGCCAAAGCCACGCCACTTTACTCAAACACCGCCTGGGACCTGGTCGATGCCTCCAACGAGGATGACTTCGACCTCGGCGAGATCGATGAAGATGACCTTCCCGAACCGATGAAGACGATGAGCCACGAGGAGCAACTTGCCTACGTCAAAAAGCAAGCCGACAAGCGGGCCGAAGTGCAGGAGCAAATTCAATCGGTCAACGCAGAACGAATGCGATTCATTGACAAGAAGCGGAAGGAATCAAAGAAAGGCGACAAGCAGGGGCTGGGCGATGCGATGCTCGCAGCGCTTCGGCAGCAAGCGATGGACAATGGATTTAACTTCACCGACGCCGACAAGGAATAATTGAGCGATCAAGGCAACAGATTCATCAGGAATAAAAAAGGAGGCCATGCCCAGCAACAACTGAGCATGGCCTCTTTGCAATTGGGTTTATTGCGGCGAACCCCTAAGGTCCAAGCAACACACTATTGAACTCATCTGCGTCGGCCGCATCGACGGTTCCGCTGAAGTCAGCGTCGAAGATGCACTTGCAGGCCAACGGATCGGGAACAGGAGTCCCCGGCGCGATGCATGCCTGCATCGAACCAAAGTCGACCAGGTCCACGTCGCCGTCGTTGTCAAAGTCGCCTGCCGCCTGCAACGCAAACGGAACACAATCGCCAAGGTCGAGAATCGGCAGCACAACGTCGAGATCGGTCTGATCAAACACGCCGTTGGTATCGATGTCGAACGCGCAATAGCAGCGAGGATCGACGGTCGGATGCACAACTGTCGGGCCACCAACACAAATCTGCAACCCGGCATAGTCTTCGAGATCGGCATCGCCGTCATTGTCGAAGTCGGCTGGCAGCGTGCCACCGCATACGTCTGGACAGGTCACCGATCCACAGGGAATACCCGACGTGAACACAGCGCCGGCGATGGCGTTGCATTCGCTTTCGGTACCACCATCGATGCAGCCGCCGTCGAGTTCGCAACACGCACCCGTGACACCACATGGATCGCCAGTGCAATCGGTCCCAATACCAAGGAATGATCCGCCCTGCGCCAGGCAGTTTGCGGGCGTGTCATCTTCGACACACGTGTCGCCCGGTCGGCAGCACGCGCCGATCTCAGCCGTACAGAATGCGTTGCTCGTCGCACATTCGGAATCGGTGCCGAGCGAGACGCCGTTGACGCTGTCGCATCCGGCAGCCGTCAGGTCCTGACACGATCCACCTGGAACACAGCAGGCAACGGTGGCCGGTGCACAAGGATCACCGGAACAATCGCTGCCCGGTCCAACAAACGAACCGCCAAGGTCTTCGCACTGAAGCTCATGCAAACCGGCAGCCGTGAAGCAACTGGTGCCCAAACAGCACGCACCATCGGTGCAGTAGTCGCCAGCCGAACACAATTCGCCAAGCGTGCCCTGCACACCGTTTGATGTCGCACATTCACCAGGGAACAGATCCTTGCACTCGCCGTCGACGCAACATGGCGCCGTATCGCAGGTGTTCGGGCCGCACATGGTCGCATCGCCGAAGTAGACTCCGCTGCCGTTGGAGCAGACATCGAAAGTTAGAATCTGGCATGAACCACCGATGCAACACGCCCCGCGCGGTTCGCACGTATCGACACCGCACGCCGTGCTATCGCCCTGGAATTCGGCAAGCGGATCAGTTTCGCAGGCCAGTTGCGATGTCTCAGTACAAGAACCGTCCAATGCACAGCACGCACCCTGTGCACATGGATCACCCGAGCAATCGCTGCCAAATCCGCCAAACGAACCGAGCGGCCTTAACAGACAATCCGATTCTGAAACGCCAGTTTCGCATCCGAAGAAACCGGACCCTGGCACCAATTCGGAGCAACACGCCCCTACTTCCGGACAAGCCGCCACATCGCACGTGGTGTCGTCACCCTGGTAGGTACCACCCATCGAAGAACACTGTGGCGCTAAAAGCGTTTCGTTGAGGACTTCGCATCCGCCGTCATCAAAGCAACACGCACCGCTTGGAATGCAAGGATTCGCGGAAGAGTCGGCACACGACGATCCCGGCTCCCCAGGCGTCGATCCGAGTGCCGCACAATCGACTTGTCGTTCATCAGAGCAATTATCGCCCGAGTCACAGCAAATGCCGGTGACACACGAAAGGGACGCACACGAGACTCCGTCGCCGTCGTAGACACCGCCCATACTGGCACAATCGACAGGCGTAAGGACCTCGCAGTCACCACTCGGAAGACAACACGCACCTTGCTGGCCGTTGGTGCACGAAGTTGCAACTTCGCACGCCCGCCAAGCATCCAAACCGACATTTTCAAAGAGTCCGCCGGCCTGTTGGCAGTCAAACGAATTCATGATGTGGCATTCGCCAAAGACGCAGCACGCCCCAACGGTTGCGGCACAGGGATCGTAGAGGCACGGTTGAGCCTCCGTCCACGTGAAGAAGTTTGTGTTGCAATCTTCGATCGGAAGGTCGTTACACGTTTCTGAGTTTTCGCAGCAGGCGCCCAAGACGTCGCAGGTCTGCACATCGCACGAGGTGCCTTGTCCCTTCCAGATGCCCGGCGTCTGCCCCTGTTGCGATGTTTCGCAATCGTACTGCTCGACACCATCTTCACACGTACCGTCGTAACGGCAGCACGCGCCGAGAATGGTGTCGTTGCATGGATTGAGCGGAAACAGCGGTTCATCCTCACAATGCGTACCCAAGCCCTGGAAGCTGACGCCTCCGAGTGAAGTGCACTCCGTTCCACTCTCAAGTTGCAGGCAGCCCGACCCCATCAGGCAACATGCCCCGGTTTCAGGACACAACCCGGCTGAACAGACCGAGTAATCGCCGTTGTACGTACCGCCCATCGAGGTACATTCCGACTCGCTCATGTCGTTTCCGCACGTACCATCAAAGAAACAACAAGCGCCGAATGGCTCGGCGCACGGGTTGGGAACTGCACAGGTTTCGCTTGGATCAAAGGTGCCGCCAAAATCATTCTCGCACGCGAACTCGTTCGTGAAGACGCACGTATCGGGCGGAACGCAACACGCCCCCTGGGGAAGCGGGCATTCGACATCGTCGCAGGTGGTACCTGGTTCGGAGAAAACGCCAGCACAGTCGGCTTCGCTGACCACACTGCACGAGGTGCCTTCGCAACAGGCTCCAGGCGGAATCTCAAAGCATAGTTCCATGACCAATACCGCGCCGGAGAATATCGACACCGACAGATTCGGAATCAAGTTCAAAGGCGGCGATGGCGGCGCCTGGTTGATGCCCCAGTATCCAAGCGTGTCACCCCGGCAGAATGGGCCTGCACCGTTGACCGTGTCTCGGGAAAATGCAATCGATTGCCCTTCATCCCATCCGATACCGACGAGAAAGCGCGTCGGCTGGGGTACGCCGGCATTTTGGTTTGGCGTCAACGTCAGCCCACCTGGGATTTGATGTGAGTAGTATCCTAAGCCTGATCCACTCTTCGTTGTTGGCATGACGTAGATGGGCGTGTAATCCGTCATCCCCTGGTTGCGACGGTAAACCACATACGTCAGGTCGGCTTGGAAATTGAAGTCGAGTTCAACTTTGATCTCGTTAAGTTCCGCCTCGGCGTCGATTTGGATGACGTTGCCGTGGAAGAAACGGGTCAGGGCAGGTTGCTGACTGGTGACGCCGATCGGGCAACATTCCACATCCGCGCGCAGGCCAGCCAGCCCTTCGCTGAAATCGTAGGGACGCGGCGTCGCTTCGCGCAAGTTCGTCAAACCGATCAAAGGATCGGTGCCATATTCTGGCACAACGTTTGCTTCCGGCGCGACGCTTGCCTGAACGGATTCCTGCGGACGATCTTGCGACTCCGCTCCGGGATCGGACGCATCCACAACCATTGCCGACGCGGACAACACCGTCGCCACAACTATCATCTTTACCCGAAGGGCCCACATTCCTTCACACCATGTGCGCATCTTGACTTTCCCAAGTTGGTCTGACTCACTTTTGTTTTTGGGTGGAGCTTCCTTCCCCAAGGATCCCCAACCCCGCTAAATAAACATCGATCTGACTGTCGCCGACCGCTCAATCCTGAATGAAATCCCGGGCTCGAAAGCAACCTCGCAATCGCGGTGCGGTCTTTTGCGAACCACGGCGAATTTCAAAATATTAGGTGTGTCCCCTCCATCGGCGTCGACAGTGAATCGTTTTTCATTATAGCAAGCCGGATATCGTGAAGCTACCGCACATCGCCCATCCACCCGCCACAAAATGGCTCAATTCATCGGCTATTGGCCGGTGTTTTCCATTCTCGGACGTTGGCACGATCGATAACACAAGTTCCATCGAGCGGTCCTCGCGCAGCGTGCATTCCGAACTGAAAATCACGCCAGTCCAACGCTATGAATCGAAGGCAAAAGTATCTGAAATGTGATCGCGCCAGCGGATGTCCAATGGACGAACCCACAGGCACAATCAAGCGATATCGTAACCGATACAGCGGTGCCCCAAAATCCATCGGCACTGGATACTTGGGACCAACGCAAGCAACGAGGTCGCGCGGCTAGTTCGAGCGAACGTCCGCATATGGCCCGATCAAACGCGATCCGATGCGCGTCGGTTTGCCCCGCGGATTAAACAGCATGGGCAGGCGATCGACCGTGGTCTGGAATCGAAGCGCCTTCTGATTGACCGTCCGCAAGCTGGCCTGCGTCCTTGGAACATCGGTTTCATCTTCGAGGAACTGACCGCGAATCGTTCCGTAGATCGTAAACACGTGCGACTTGGTCGTGACCCAATCGCCCAACGCCACGACTCGGGCGACAGCTGAAACATAGTCACCACCGTTGGCGACAGTTCCCACGTCCGCATTGTAGAACCACTCGCCCGAACCGGCGGTTAGGTCGTGGCGCACGTTCAACAGTTCACCGACCGTCAGGAAACCATATCCAGCACGCTCCGTTCGCATCCCGCCAGTCAGCGGCCCGCGCTGCGGACCATAGTCGACCGTCGCCGCGATCACCGGATCAATACCAAAACTCGGAACTGCCCTGGCGTCGCGATACGCCACGATGGCCATGGCGAACTCGCGACCGATTTCACCGGGTTGATCCGGTAGCGGCTGACTGATTTCAGACTCATCCGACGCACGTTTCGGTTTGGGCAGCGAAGCCGGGTAGAGCGCACTGCGGATCTTGTCCTTCATGCTTCCCGCGACGTCCGGGAATTTGAACTTGTCCATGTCCATCAGCGGCAGACCCGACAGCACCGACCAGGGAGCCGTGTTGAGGTTGATACGCCCCGACACCCGCAAGCCGTCCATGTCCACCGGCGGATACCCTTGCATGTCCTGCAGATTTGGATCGTTGCACGGGGTTTTCTCGGTGCGAAGCGGAAGCGCCGTGAAGTAGTCGAACACCAACTGCCCCCACGGAAGCGCGGCCACACCCTGAACAACGTCTGCGTTCTGCGATGGCGGCAGGTGATAGTTCATTGCTTCGTCAAAGACCGGC
>JAUIEW010000357.1 GCA_030429365.1 Phycisphaerae bacterium | reverse complement strand
ACCGCGAAAGTCGCCGCTGAGACAGCCAACCGAGCCAAGAGCGAATTCCTCGCCAACATGAGCCATGAGATTCGTACGCCAATGAACGGAATCATTGGCATGACAGAACTGGCCCTCACGACTGAATTGTCAAATGAACAACAGGAGTACCTTTCGACCGTGCAGAAATGCTCGGACCAATTGCTTTCGCTGATCAATGACATTCTGGATTTTTCAAAGATTGAAGCTGGAAAGATGGAGCTTGAGTCGGCCCCCTTCGATCTCGTGTCGCTGGTCGATGGGATTGCCGACATCGCGGGGCATGGAATTGTTGAAAAGGGCATCGAGTTCATGTGCCACGTTCGCCCCGGCGTTCCGCAGTGGCTTCTGGGCGATTTGGCGCGACTCAGGCAAGTCCTAGTGAATCTCGTTGGAAATGCCGTGAAGTTCACAGAGCGCGGTGAAATTGAATTGTCAGTCGAGGAAACCTGTTGCACTGGAGACGCTGCGAAACTTCGGTTTTCTGTTCGGGACACAGGCATCGGTATCGCTGCGGATCGATTGTCATTTATTTTCGAAAGTTTTACCCAGGCTGATGGGGCGACGACGCGAAAATATGGCGGTACGGGTCTTGGGCTTTCGATCTCGAAGCAAATCGTGGAACTGATGGGTGGTTCGCTTCAGGTAGAAAGTCAAGTTGGGCAAGGCAGTAACTTCTACTTTGACGTTGAATTCAAGGTGGTCAGTGCTCCCGCTGATTATGGGCTTGCTGAAAGTCGCGATGCGTCCGAAATTGAATCGAGCCTATCGGATCACCGCATCCTTGTTGTTGATGACAATGCCACGAATCGGAGGATTCTTGAGGATGTGCTCTGCGCATGGGAGTGCTCCGTTAGCTCGGCGGCAAGCGGGCCTGAGGCATTGGACTTGCTCAAGACAAGCGCCGCATCGACCTCCCCTTTCGAACTCGTGATCCTTGACGTTCAGATGCCTGAGATGGATGGATTCGAAGTGGAGGATACGATTCGGAAAAACTCGGAATTTGGAAGTCCCAAAGTGGTTTTCCTCAGTTCGATTGGAAGCATCAGCCCGAAATCAGGACTACTTGAATCGACCTCTGCACGATACTTGAGCAAGCCGGTCAGGCAATCGACCCTACTTGACGCACTGATGGATGTCTTTGAATCGAGCGTGCAGACGGATCGCGGTCAGGCGAGGCAAGTGACCCCTTCGCAAGAACGGTTAGTGACATCTCACCACATCCTGGTTGTCGAAGACAATCTAGTGAACCAGCGCGTAGCCGCCAGCTTGATCAATCGCCTGGGGATCGCAGTAACCACCGCAAATAATGGTTTGGAAGCACTCCATGCTTTGGAACATGGAACGTTTGATCTCGTGTTCATGGATGTGCAAATGCCAACCATGGACGGATTGGAAGCCACATCACAAATACGATTGCAACCCAAATACGCAGAACTCCCAATCATTGCGCTCACTGCCCATGTCGCCCGTAGCGATCGAGACCGCTGCAAGAACGCAGGCATGAACGATTATCTCACCAAACCAATCAACAAGGATCATTTGAAATTGATGATTGAGAAGTGGATCCCCCAAGAATCCCAAGGCGGTGGCGAGAGTAGAAATTCCGCCGCTTCAATGTCTGTGGGAGACGATTCGGTATGCCCTTCACCTGTCAATATCGAACGGGCACTCGACCAGATGGGAGGCGACGTTGAACTCCTGCATGAGATTTTGCGCATATTCGTCGACACGGCTCCCCAATTGTTCGAAACCATACAAATAGCCAGCAGACAAGACGATGCGGAACAATTGCACATGGCAGCACATAGCCTAAAAGGCGCGGCATCCAACATTTGTGCCGACGCCACACAAGCACTTGCTTTCAAACTGGAGAGGATGGGGCGGGAGCGCGACATTGCAAGCGCCGACTCACTTCTTCCAGAGTTGGAGAAGCACCTGAGCGACCTCAAACGCTTTATAACGTCGCTCTTCGATGCGGGAGAAAGCGCATGAACCAGCAAGGTCGGATACTTGTTGTCGACGATAATCCCGTAAACTTGAAAGTGTTGGTCAAGCCACTTCAGAAGGCGGGATACGAAACACTTGAAGCCGCTGATGGGTTCAAGGCGGTCGAACTCGCGATGCGCGAACTCCCGGACCTGGTCCTGTTGGACGTCATGATGCCGGAACGTAATGGATTGGAGGTCTCCAGGATTCTGAGGGACAACGCTTCGACCGCGTCAATTCCCGTTATCTTCGTGACAGCATCAGCAGAGTCCAAAGATGTCATTAAAGCATTCTCAGCCGGCGGTAGCGACTACGTGACCAAGCCGGTCAGAATAGATGAGGTGATGGCGCGCGTCTCCGTTCATCTTCGTGTTCGCCAGGCCGAGATGGAACTCGTCGAGCGGAACGAGCAACTGAATAAGACTTCTCAGCAACTAGTGGCGGCAAACGAAAAACTGGCCAAACAGGCGCGGATCGATGGCCTGACTGGACTCCTCAACCGCGGGGCATGGGACGAATCTGCTAAATGCGAACATGACCGTGCTGCCCGCAACAAATCCGGCTACGCGATACTCATGATCGATATCGACCATTTCAAATTGTTCAATGACTCGTTGGGGCACCCTGCCGGTGACGACTGCCTCAGACGGGTGGCCCAATGTGTTCAAATGGCGTGTCGGAAGTTCGACATAGTTGGGCGTTACGGCGGCGAGGAGTTCGTCGTTCAAGCACCGGAAACAAGTGTCGACAAAGCTTACGGGATCGCGGAACGCCTGCGGCAGGCGATCTGGGACCTTGCGATCGCACATCCTTCCAGCCCGGCAGGCCGCGTCACAGTCAGCATCGGCGTTTCAAGTTTTGGCGGTGAGGAACTTGGTCGAGTCATTGAAGCGGCGGACTCTGCGCTCTATCGCGCGAAGTCTGGCGGACGCAATTTGGTCGAGGCTCATGGCGGGCAATACAGGATCGAAGGCACAGCGATTGACGGAACGACACTGACGGACGCTTACGGCAAGCACGCTCACGAGATAGATGCCCCGATGCACGTTTTGGTCGTCGATGACAACCCGACTAATCGTTCTCTGTGCAAGGGATGTCTGGAGCGAGATGGTTTTCGCGTTTCAGAGGCCGTTGACGGTGTCTCTGCCCTCGAAGTCGCCATGAATGACACACCATCCGTCGTTCTTATGGACGTCATGATGCCGAACATGGACGGGCTGGAGTGCACACGGCGTCTGAAAGCCGATCCGACGCTGCGCCACATCCCGGTGATTATCGTCAGCGCATGTGCAGACGCGTCCGATGTGGTATCCGGCCTTGAAGCCGGCGCCGATGAGTACTTGACCAAACCGATTCGCACACGTGAACTAAGTTTGCGGGTCGGATCAATGGCTCGGTTGCAGCTCGAACGGCGAAGCCTCATCCGCAGCTATCAATTGCGGGGTGAACAGATTCGCCTCCTAGTTCTTCTACTCGACTTCTGTCGCGCATTGGGAAACGAGTCCGAACGTGCGAACATTCTCAACCTTACCATCTCTACCGCTGCTGAAGCTTGCGGATGTCGTCGCGTCTCTATCATGCTTCCTGACGAATCGAGGCGTCACCTCTATATTGGCGAATCAACGGGCATTGATCCTGAGGTCGCCAACTCGGTGAGCGTCCCTGTGGGAATGGGAATCGCTGGCAGAGCTTTCGAG
>JAUIEW010000356.1 GCA_030429365.1 Phycisphaerae bacterium | reverse complement strand
TGCATCGGAGTGGCGTTGCTGACGAAGCAAGTTGTATCCGAGTTCGCAGTTGGCGCCGGCTCGTTTCGCGGCATCGTCGGGACTGGTGCGGATGGTGACGTCCAGGATGAAGCGACGCCATTGCTCCGCATCTGACCAACGATCCTGCGCTTCGAGTGAATCGATCAAACCAGTCACCGCATCCCGTGTCAGCGGATGATCGTCGCCATTGATTCTGCGCCGACGTTCGACGGCATTTTCAAAGAACGGTGCGGCTTCGGCGGGATTTTCCTGCGCCATGCGAAGCCGTCCCATCAAGGTGAGCGAGTAGAGCGTGCCGATGTGATCATCCCCGCCAACACGCTGATATCCCTCATACGCTTCTTTGCAGAATTGATCGGCTTGATCGAGCTTGCCTTGGCGCAGAAACATATCGCCCATGTTGTAGATCGCGTTGAGTGTTGATGGATGATCTTCACCGAGAAGGCGCCGGCGACCTTCGAGCGATTCGTAATACAACGGTTCGGCTTCTTCGTCCTTGCCAAGCCCCGATAGCAGCGAGGCCAGATTGCCAACGCTCGTCAGCGTGTGCGGGTGATCATTGCCGTGTACGCGGCGCAAACCGGCCAGCGTTTCTCTATAAAGTGGTTCGGCGTCGGTGGCTTTTCCCTGCCGGCTCAATATGAATCCCAGATTGCCGAGAGAACGCAGCGTGGCTGGATGATTGTCACCGAGCGTGCGGCGACGACCGTCGAGCGACTCACGAAAAAGTGCTTCAGCTTCGGTAAACTGCCCGCGTTCTTCCAGCACTGAGGCCAGCGCATCGACTGAATTGAGCGTGCCGTAGTGGGAATTGCCCAGGACCTGTCGGCGTTTTTCGAGGGCGTCGCGAAGGATTGGTTCGGCTTCTTCGAGTTTGGCCAAACTGGTTAGATGGGCTCCGATCTCCATCTGTGTGGCTAGTGTCTGTGGGTGTTTCGCGCCCAGGAGTTTCGATCGAACTTCGAATGCCTCGCGGGTCAACTTCAGCGCCTCTTCGTATGCACCTTGGTTCCCCAGAGTCGTTGCGAGCGTAATCATCG
The DNA here is from genome assembly GCA_030429365.1 of Phycisphaerae bacterium. Classification (GTDB taxonomy): domain Bacteria; phylum Planctomycetota; class Phycisphaerae; order UBA1845; family UBA1845; genus UBA1845. The sequence goes on along the minus strand of JAUIEW010000356.1, from coordinate 2,664 downwards.
ACGCGGCAGACAATGTATTGTCGTCACCCATGACTTCGCGACGCCTTTTCAGCGTCTCGCGCGAGAGCTTCTCGGCTTCTTCATATCGTCCTTGGTAATTGACGATGCTCGCAAGCGTCGCCATGGCATGTAGTGTGTCGACGTCATTGGGGCCATACGCTTTGCTTAGGCCATCGGACGCCGTGCGAGCAAGTTCCTCCGCCTCATCATTGCGTCCGAGCCGCTGAAGGACGAGCGCAAGGTTGACGGCCGCACTCGATGTCTCGCGGGCGCTTTCCCCCAAGGTCTTGCCATACCCCTCCAAGATCTTTCTGAAATGACTTTCGGCTTCCTCGAACTCGCCACGGCTAAGTTGGAGGTTTCCCAACTCGCCCCAAGATGCAAGTGAATCGTAATGCTCATCACCCAGCGCTTTACGGCGAGTTGCCAGGGATCGCTCCTGGGGCGCAACTGCGGAATCGATCAACCCGAGCTCGCGCATCGTGGTGGCCAAGTCCTGCAGCAGCGTGGCTTGAAGAAGCGGTTGATCTTCGAATTGCGACTCGACACTCTTGACTGCGCGCGTAAAGAAATTGTGATCGAGCGTGCTTCGGGCGTAGTCGACGAAGTTCACGTCGCCAACCAGCGATTCGAAGGTGGACCGTTCTTCCTGCGGGATACCACTGAGAAGATCGCTTCTTAATTGCAGGGCCATGCCTGCTGCATCGATTTCCGTCAATTGGTCGGATTGAAACTGGCTTACGTTCTTCAAGTCGGTATTGGATTCTTCAAGCTTGCGGTTTGTGTCAGCCAGTTCTCGGTTGGCCTTTAGCGCCGACAACAACCCGATGACCGTGCCAGTTATGCCCAACATGAGCACGACCATCGCCACACCCAGTCCGGTTACCAGGCCCTTATTTCTTCGGGCGAATTTCCGAAACTGATAAATGGCGCTGGCCGGTCTTGCCACGATGGGTTCGTCGGCGAGAAACCGCCGCAGGTCAGCCGCCATCTCGCCGGCTGATTGGTAGCGATGCTCGCGGTCCTTTTCCAACGCTTTGGCGACGATCGTTTCGAGGTCGCCGCGCAACTGAGCGCCGGTTTCGCTGAGCCTTGTGGGTTCTTCTTCCTGAATGATGCGGGCCGCTTGGGCGATCGAACAGTTTTGCAGATCGTGCGGAAGTTGACCGCTCAATAACTCGAACAGCAGCACACCGAGGGCGTAGATATCACACCGGGTATCAAGGCTCGACGAGTCGCCGGCGACCTGTTCCGGACTCATGTACGCGAGTGTGCCGATGAGTTGGCCAACCTCCGTTTGTAACGTTGCGACATTCGCGTCACCTTCGACCAGTCGGGCGACGCCAAAATCAAGCACCTTCGGCTGCCCCACGGTATCTGCGATTCTGGAGGCGCTCTTCAGCGAGCCAGTCAGAGACGACTCCGGTTCAACCACCAGGATGTTGGCTGGTTTCAAGTCGCGATGGATGATGCCGCGTTGGTGTGCGTGTTGAACGGCATCGCAGACGCGGGCCACAAGTTCGAGGCGCTGGCGGGTCGAGAGGTTGTGGGCCTTGGCGTAGGCGGTGATGCGCTCGCCTTGAATCAATTCCATTGCGAGAAATGGTTGCTCGCCGGATTCGTCGTGCGAGATGGCGGCTTCGTAGATGTGGGCGATGCCGACATGCTGAAGTTTTCCGAGGACTTCGGCTTCACGTTTGAAGCGGGCGAGCAGTTGCGGCGACACCATGGGTGTTCGAATGACCTTGAGTGCGACGCGCCGCTTGGGCGAATCCTGTTCGGCTTCGTAGACGATGCCCATCCCGCCGTGACCTTTGAGGCCGACGATGCGGTACTTGCTGATTCGTTCCGGCATCGCGGTAGAGTCGTCGAGCATGCTCACCGCGCCGGCATCGAGTTGTCTGGCGGCTGAGTTCGGGTTGCTTTCTTCCGCGAGCATTTCGCGCACTTCGCGGAGAACATCGGCATCATCCGCGGCTTCGCTTGCGAGCCATGTGGTGCGCTCGTCGGCCGGTCGATTCAGCGCTTGGGTGAAGAGTTCCTTGACGCGTTGATATTGCTCGGGCGTCACGGTGTGTCACCTTTTCGGAGCTCTTTTGCAAGCCACGCTTTGGCGCTGCGCCATTCGCTCTGCACAGTGGTTCGAGAAACGCCGATCGCTTCGGCGACTTCTTCTTCGGATGCGCCCGCAAAGAATCGCATTTCGACGACTTTGTGCTGGCGCGGATCGAGTTGCTCCATCTGCGTTAAGAGTTCGTTGAGCGCCAAGACGTCAATCGCATCGCCGCCGGTTGGCGTGAGGATGTTGCTGAGGGTGACGCGGTCTCGATCTCCGCCGCGCTTGTCGGCTTTCTTGCGTCGGGCGTGGTCGATCAGGATTTGCCGCATCGCCGTCGCAGCCACCGCGTAGAAATGGGCCCGGTCTTCCCAGCGACTGCCGCTGATCGCGAGCTTGGCGTAAGCCTCGTGAACGAGAGCGGTCGGTTGAAGCGTGTGCCCGCCTTCCTGACGCCGGAAGTAGTCCGATGCCAACCCGCGCAGGTCTTCGTAGACCATCGGAAACAACCGTTCGGCCGCCGCTTCGTCTCGATTGGCAAGTCGCTGGAGCAACTCGGTCGGGTTGGAATTCGGCCCACGTTCCATGCCCTTAGTATACCGCCAGAG
>JAUIEW010000355.1 GCA_030429365.1 Phycisphaerae bacterium | reverse complement strand
ACCACCACCTCCTCCCACGGTGCCCAGCACGTGTCCGACTTCGGGAACCTTGCGTAGACGGCGGGCCATGCGATCCAACGCACCTTCGGCTACCTTGATGGGCGTTCCCGTGGGAAACTGAATCTGAACGTTGAATTCGGATTCGTCGGCTGTGGGCACGAATTCCTTCCCGACTTTGCCAACAAGCAGAAGGCTGGCGACGAAGATGGCGGCTCCCCCTCCAATGACCCATCCCCGACGTCGGATCGCCCAGTCGATGAAACGAGAGAAGCCACGCTCGACCAAGGGCATGATTGTAACTTTTTGATGTGGCGCATCGCCGCTGCGGCGCGTCAGAAAAACCGCGCACAGCATCGGCGTCAGGGTCAGGGCACCGGTCGTGGAAGTCAAAATGGCAAACGTCACGGTCATCCCGAACTCGAAGAAGAACCGTCCGACAAGACCGGATGTGAAGGCCACGGGAATGAACACGGCGCACAGCGAAACACTCGTCGCAACGATGGCGAATCCCAGTCGCTTTCCACCCTTCTGGGCTGCTTGCAGTGGGGTATCGCCTTCCTGAACATGCCGCACGATGGTCTCGACCATCACGATGGCATCATCGATCAGAATGCCGACAGAAAGGCTCAGGGCCAGCATCGTCATGTTGTTAAACGTGAATCCCGCGAAGTACATGCAGGCCATCGTGCCAATGATCGAGGAGGGGATGACGGCTGCCACGATCAAGGTGGCCCGCACATTCCAAAGGAACACGAAGATCACCAGAACAGCGAGACCCACGCCGATGACGAGGTCATGCTGAGCGCTGGTGATCGAAGCGCGAATGAAGGTGGATTGGTCTCGTGTGGTGGCGAGTGATACGCCCGGCGGGAGTTCCGTTTGGACGCGATCCACCTCGGCTCGCACCGCGTCGGCGACATCGAGAATGTTTGCACCCGATTGTCGCCGAATCAGCATCGTGACTGCGGGGATGCCATCGTACTGCGCAACGGTGCGTTGTTCTTCGCCGCCGTCTTCCACTCTGGCGATGTCGCGCAAGTAGACGACGCCGACTTCGTCATCGGCCACAACGATGCCACCGATTTCCTCCGGCGAGGACCATGCGACTTCGGTCCGCACGGACCACTCGCGGGTCTCCCCGGTCAGGCGACCTCCGGGCATGTTGCGAACACCGCTCCGCAAAGCCGCAATCGCCGTCCCAATGTCAATGCCCCGACTTCGCATCGCAGCGGCGGACAACCACACCCGCACTTCACGCTTGCGACCGCCGACAATTCGGACCCCGCCCACCCCGCGGATTTTCTGAAACCGGTTCTTGAGTTCGTCATCAGCCAAGTCGGTCAAACGGCGAGTGTCCCCGGAACGATCCATCAGCACGACCGCGATGATTGGTTGGGCGTCGAGATCGAACTTCTCGATCACCGGCGCCTCGGCTTCCTGCGGCAGCAGTGGAATGACCGTGGCGATTCGGTCGCGGACATCTTGCGCGCCGATGTCGATGTCGTATTCAAGCTCGAACTCGACGATAACTTGGGAGACGCCCTCCTGCGTTTCGGAGCGCAGTTTCTTGACCGAAGCGAGCGAACTGAGGGCCTCCTCGACAACCTCAGTGACATCCGTCTCCATGGTGATCGCGTCGGTGCCCGGCATCATCGTGGTGACCGTGACGATAGGGAAATCCACGTCTGGAAAAAGCGCGTTGCTGATGCGCGGGAAACTAATCCCGCCGAACAGAATCAACGCGCCCGCCACCATGACGACAAGCACCCGCTGCCGCAACGCCACCTCGGTGACGATCATGGTAAAACCTCGACGTGTACACCGTCACCCAGTTCTTCGAGATTGCCGATGGCAATGCGGTCGCCGACAGCGAGTGCGCCTGTGACTGCTGAATACTTATCTCCCTCAAATTCGATGCTGACCGGTGTGACGGTTACGCGACCCTTGGAATCAATCTTGTAAACGAGCGTGCGATTTTCGATCCGGCGAAGCGAACTGTTGATGACGCGCAAGGCGTCCGGGCGTCGATCCACTTCGATGCCGATAGTCAGGATCGCTCCGACGGGAAGGTCGTTGTTTTCTTGAGGCATCAAAGTGCGTAACAAACAACCTCTTGAATCCGACATGAGGACATTGCTGACAGCCAGTACTTTGGCGTCCACGCTGTTCCCATCGGGGAGTTGTGCGCGAACGGTTTTGACATCCTTAACGCCGTGGTAGTAGCGATCCGGGACAGTGAACATCAAAAGCCGATAGCGGTTGGATGCGACGGTCAGCACATCGACCGAAGGGGTACGCGTCACCCAATCGCCCGTGTCCTTGATCGTGGCAACGATGGTGCAATTGAAGGGTGCCCTGACAATGGCATCGGTGATCCGCCCCTCAAGCTCTCTCAGTTGCGACTCGACGACAGCGACCGTCGCTTTTCTTGCCCGGAGCGTTTGGCTCGCCACCGCCACGGACGCTTCGGCCTGCTTCAAGCGGCTGGCGAGCGCCCGGCGAACACTAAGAACCCGGCGGACTTCAGTCTCTGCAGCCAGAAACTGTTCCCCCAACTGCTTGATTCGTTTCTCATTGAATTCGGCGTACTCCAAATCCGCATTTAGTGACTCTACTTTCGCATGTGCTTCTTCAATTCGACTCTCCGCTTCTGCCGCAAGCGATTCGGACTCGTAGAGTCTCGCCGTCAAAACGGAACGCTCCCGTTCCAGTTCTTCGATGTCGATTCGGAATAAAACGTCTCCAGCGTTGACGCGATCTCCGACGGCAACTTCGCGTTTGAGAATTCTGCCAGTCAATGGCGAGGAGATCGTCGCTGACTCATCGCTGTGGATTTCACCAATGGTGCGATACGTGCGGGCAACCGGTCCTGAGTCCATGACATGGACATGAACGCGGGCCGGTTCTTCTAACGGGGCGGTGGAACGGTGCTCCGCCTCCCTGCACCCACTAAAGGCGCACTGCGACGCTGCAAGCACGATCATCGTTAGGAGGCGCATCCGAGTAGCCCCCGCGTCGTGAGTTGGATGATCTCGGCGATGCGCTTGCGTCGCTGTTGGGCGTTGGCCCCGGCAAGCCGCGTGAGGCCCGCCATTAAGGAAGCGCGCAGGAAGATCACCGCCGTGTCTTTGTGAATGCCTTCCAGGTTCAAGAATGTGAGAAGGGCGTCCTCGATCTTGATGTATCGCAGATACGCCGGTCTTGCATCCCCTCCAATGCCATGGTCCGTGCCAATCTCTCCCCAAGTGGATCGGGCCAGGAATAGCGTCAGCGCCCCGAGGTGATCGAGACAAGCTTCACATACGGCGCGCAGAAGTCCATCCAATCGCTCGGGGGGCTTCGCTTCGGGGTCGTGCGTTTGTTCAATCCGCTCGACGATGATCACCAACATCCGTGCGATAAGCTCGGTTTCGAGTTTTTGTTTGTCGTCGAAGTAGCGGTACAACGTGCCCACGGCAATCCCCGCTTCCTCCGCCACATCGTTCATCTGAAACGGCCTCCCACGCCCGGCGCACACCTCAGCCGCCTCAAGAATCGCCTTTCTACCAGCGTCTTTACGAGCACCCTTGAAACCTCTATTCATTATAATGAATCCCCATTCATATTGATTCTACGTCGGCGCATTTGACTTGGCAAGTGATTGTCTTGGGGATGGCGTGCAACTCACCTAGCCCCCCCGACTCGCGCTGCGAGAGTACTCGCAGGGCTTTTATCTCACGCAAGACCCAGTGAGAAACAGCCAGCGTTTAGCCTCCGCATCC
>JAUIEW010000354.1 GCA_030429365.1 Phycisphaerae bacterium | reverse complement strand
GTCATTCGCCTCGCGAATGCAACGACGTTGAAAAAGCGGCATTTCGTGCCGATATCAAAGGTCAAAGCTAGCCTGGTCGAGCGTCCGGATCGCTACCGCAAGAGTCGGGGTGAGCGGGGGCTCGATTGAAACCTCTTATCGGAAAGATGGTCAAGATTACGCCAACCAAGCCGGCGCAACGACCAGACAACCGCCTGAAGCGCTGGAAACTGGCCCAACCCCGTTGACCGATTTGACCGACTGCGGTAAACCTATCCCCTCGATTGGCAGGAAGCCCGCGGCGAGTGGGTGCAAAACCGGCCAATCAGGTGCCAAATGGCCGATTAAAGGCCATGGAAAGGCATCAGGAGCGCCACTAGCTCAATTGGATAGAGCATCGGTCTACGGAACCGAAGGTTGCAGGTTCGAATCCTGCGTGGCGTAGTCGTTTTTCACGCCTGTTATTTGCACTGTCCCCCTTTGATTCCAAACAAATTCTGGATGTGGCTGTTCGCGTCTGTGTTGTCGTATGTCCCGGTCGCACGTAGCCGCACGGGGATTGATGGATCATCAACGTGAGTTGCTTTCTTATGATACGCGCGCACTTGGACCGGGTGGGTGTGGATCGGGTCCTCGACAGGCGATGGGCCCGTTAGATCGTCTCGATGGGCGTGCCACATTCAGGGCATCTTGATTCTGGCAGCCCCGTCAGGCTGTACCCGCAATGGATGCACAGACCGCGTTTGCGACGACGACGGCGACGAAGCGGGCCACGGATGAAGGCGATGGCTGGGTAGGATGAGAACATCAGCAGGAGTATCCACAGGGGACACGTCACGACCCGCATGGTAAACGTCTGTTTGTTGAATATACGGGTCCCTTCCGAATTATGCCCACTCTGGTAATGAGTTGTCGTGCCAGGAAGCCATGGACTGACCGGAAGATGCTTGGTATCTGCCAGGCGGGTTCGCATCGTAAACTTGGCGATTTTGAAGTTGCCGGTGTAGCGCCCTATCGCCACGGAGATGCAGCCGCGTTCCGCCCTCACAGCCATGCTTCGAGGCGGCCAATCGAATTCCTGTCGGATCGGCACAAGGAACGAACAGGCTGCAACGACAAGGGTCGCGACACTCAGGAGCGTCAGTCCGATGATGATTACCTTGCGGATCACATTTCCATCCCGCATTCAGGGCAGATGCCGCTGACGTTGCCGGTTAGGTTGTAGCCGCAATGGATGCAGCCGGTCTTGGGGCGACGGTCCATCCACCAAGTTACAGACGTTGCAAGCGCCATTGGAAGCAGGAATAGCCAAACTGGGATTTCTCGATAGACACTGCCATTCGGAAACGATTGCTTTCTGGGCCATCCGAATTGGGTCGACCACCTAGGGAATGTTTGTGGCAGTGCAATCCGACCGCCACGCCAACCAAGCTCGTCAATACTCGGTTGCGGTGAGTCATACACGGTTAGCGTGCTGAGTTGAATTCCCACTGAGAGTGTCGATGTTGAATATCCAAAAGCAACGTATTGGGAGAGCGCACATAGGCCCAATGTTAGAACGCAACCGATTAGTCCAACCCACTTCAGCACTCGCCGCTTTCGGACTCGCCGTTTCATGTGCGCTAGGCCACTCTCGTCATTTCATTCAAAGTGAATTCATCGATCGCGCCATCCGTTGCAGCCAGGTAGTCCTTCAAATGCTGCGCACCCATATGATTTTGCCACATCTCGCGGGACGTCCAGTTTTCAAAAAACATGAAGTGGGTCGGGTCCTCGTTGTCTTGGTGCAAGTCGTATTGAATGCAGCCAGCTTCACGTCGGGTGATGTCGATCAGCTTTTCAAGTTCACTCTTCACTAGTTCGATCTTGCCGGCTTTCGCTTTGATATTGGCAACGATTGTTAGATTGGCCATGTTCTTGTTTCCGCTTGATAGATGAGGACCAAATTTCTTGTTTCAGTACGCCACGCCATTGCGAGCAATTGTTCGCCCATTATCCACCGCTTTGCACAATCGCCAAGACCGCCGCTCGGAGCGGTTGGGACAGGCTCGGCTATGCTTCAATGATAGATTATCAATCGGTATCGAATTCGGGGGTTTTGGCCGAATCTGCGACAGCTTCTGCAGCCCTTGCACGTAAGCAAATTGCAACGAAAATACCCTTTGAATTCTTGTTTCGGATTATATCCTAGCCCTCCATGGCGCACCCGAATGCCGAGGGACACCGGATCAATGCCGAACGTGCCTTCAAGGAACTGAGTGACGAATGATGAGAATCACGACATTGCTTTTGTGCGGGCTTTTGTGCGGATGCGGCGTCGACGGTGCTAATGAAGCACGGATTGGGGCGGCATGTGAAGTTGTTCTGCCGCAAAACCTTGAGTCTGACAGGATTGCATTGGAAGTATCTCTTTTTCTCGGAGTGTCGAAATCTGACGCGCTACAATTCACTTCTCAATCATGCACCGATGCACTGGACGATCCGAGTGGGTGCATCAATTGCTATTCGGTTCTGGTCGATGAAATCTGGCCGTGAGAAAATCAGCCAATCATCTTCAACATGGCATGCAATTCAGCTGAAATCGCGGGTTTTTCGTCCGAAGTGCCGGGGCATGGGCTGACAGCATTTTTCTGACCGTCGCAATCGATTGGCTTTTCTGCGGCTGCAGATTCGGGCCATCAGTTTACGGAACCGAAGGTTTCAGGTTCGAATCCTGCGTGGCGTAGATTTGATTTCTCGCAGAGCATAGAACTCTGAAATTGAAAATCAAAGCGAACGACCCAAGAACGGGCGGCTTCTCGTGCGCTCGCTTGATGGCGTGCGATCAGAAATCTGTTGCGACCAGGGCGATGGCTTGCCCGGATTCGTCCAGTGCCCAATAGGCCTTATAGACTCCGACGCCTCCGAGGTTAACGCAGACCACGTTGACTCCGGTTTTTGGATCCACAACGACGCTCGACGTTTCTTGACTGATGATTGGCCACGGGTCGAAACTGGATTGCTTTGTGCACACCATCGCGTCGACAAGGATCGCACTGCTATCGACGCTGATTCCCCATAGTCCGTTGGGATTTTTCGAATCCGCTGGATCATCACCGAAAGCATCCGCGACGACCCACACGGTTGGTGTTTGCCTTGGCATGAAGAGTACGACCGCGACATTGCCTTTGGCTGTTCTTGCTACGAAGACCGGATAATTCCCGGGCACGACCTGACGCCGAAACGGAAGGTTGTCTTCGACAAAGTTCAGATCCGTTGCAAGAATCGATCCTGTGGGCAGCACAAGGGTTCCGACCTCAATGAGACTCTCAGAGATCTTTGGATCTTCAATAAGATCCAAGAAGCTGTTCCACATTCCATTGAGCGTCTCTTGATTTTCGGCGGGAATCCCCTGCACCGGCTCACTGCTCCAGGTCACCGGCGGGAACCGCGTCGAGAGAAGGGCTCCGGGGAGTCTGCTTATGCCATATCGCAAGAGCGCGATCCCCGCGACGGCCAGGAGCGCAACGACACCGACGATCGCTATCTTCTTTTGATTCATGGATTCTCTCGCCAACTTGGTGTTTCGACTTAGGTGGACGGCCCCGTTTCAGAAACTTGTGGTTTGATTCTAACGCGCTGCGGCGTCGCCTGCGTCGCTTTTGTCTTGACATTCAACTCTGCAACATCGGTCTTGTCTTGGTTCGACTTGGCGAATACCGGGGCTCTCTTGTACTGGGGCTCTCTTGCCTATCTTCCATTTCGTCCCGCTCAAACTTGGAAATTTTTTGCAAATCGGCGGTTCCGT
>JAUIEW010000046.1 GCA_030429365.1 Phycisphaerae bacterium | reverse complement strand
CGGTCACGGCTTGGGCACGTAGCTCAAACAAGTGTCGGCGCAAACGATCCAACTCGTTGTGCAACTCTTCAGTCTTCATTTCGCGAAATTCTGAAATCTTCATCGCACCTGCCCAAATACCTTTTCTGCCTCAGACAACCTTCGGGCTATCGCTCTAACTTTCGATTGCCCGACTACCAAAACACCCACAGCCAAACGACTCTCCCAAACGGGAGCGTTTTACTAAAGTTCGTGCCGTCTCTTCACAAAGCGGCAACGGTACGGCATCTTCGCGCTGATTCGGGCCAACGCCTGACGGGCAACGCCCTCTTCCACCCCGCCGATTTCGTAAAGCATCGTGCCGGCGCGAACGCAAGCGACCCATGCTTCAGGCTCACCCTTACCCTTACCCATACGGGTTTCAAGCGGCTTGGACGTGATCGACTTGTGCGGGAAGATCCGAATGTAGACCTTGCCTTGGCGATGCAAGAAGTGCGTCGCCGCGATACGACCGGCTTCGATCTGCCGAGCAGTGATCCAGCCCGCTTCAAGCACCTGAATTCCGAAATCGCCATACGCAACGGTGTTGCCGCGCGTCGCCCTTGGACGAATCTTGCCGCGCTGCGACTTACGGAACTTTACTCTTTTGGGCATCAATGCCATCGGTCAACTCCCCGAATCGTTTGTTTCTTTACTGCGCTACTCGTTACGACTTTCTGTCTTTCTAACCAGCGACGACTTATCCACGCTTGCCGCGGAACTCACGTCTCTGCGGAGCGGCTTCGATCGCGGTCTCGTGACCGTAGCGACCTTTGTACAACCAAACCTTCACGCCGATCGTACCGTACGTCGTGCGGCTGATGGCGTAGCCATAGTCCACGTGGGCCTGCAGCGTGTGCAGCGGAATCGACCCGCGGATCAGCTTTTCCTTGCGGGCCATTTCTGCCCCACCCAGTCGACCCGACACCATGATCTTGACGCCAAGTACGCCAGTGGCCATCGCGCTTTCGGCACGCTGCTTCAACACCCGGCGGAAACCCGCACGCTTTTTAAGCTGCTCGGCGATCGACTCAGCCACCAGATTCGCATCGCGATCGGGGGCTTTGATTTCCATGATGTTCACGGTGATCTTGCGATCGATCAGGTCTTCCAACGCTTCCTTGAGCTTGTCGACTTCAGCCCCCTTGGGACCGATCACCAAGCCGGGACGCGCGGTGTGCAGCACAACTTTCACATCGTTGCGGGTGCGGTCGATATTGACACGCGACACCGCCGCATACGGGGGTCGGCGATTCAAACGTTCGTCGACGAACTTACGAATCGCAAAGTCCTCACCGAGGAATTCGCCAAACGCAGCCTTCGGAGCGTACCAACGTGAACGCCACTCCTCGGTAATACCGACGCGAAATCCTAGTGGATGAATCTTCTGTCCCACGACATACTCCGCTCGCCGTCGCGCCCGACAGCATCAAGAAAAACTTTCACCCCACAAGCTCGGTGCGTGCCGGCTGGGGGAGTTTTGAGTCCTAACTGCTGAAGCTGCCAACCCAAACTGGCAACTCCGTCAAATTCTCATTTCGCGCCTACCGCTCGGCGACCTTCACGATCATGTGGCAGGTGCGCTTGGCGATCGGATGCGCCCGACCGCGATCTTTCGGACGGAACCGCCTAAAATACGGCCCACCATCAACGCGTGACTCGCTGACGAACAGACGCTTCATGTCGGCTTCCTGCTCGTCCGCATTGACCATCGCTGACTTCAGGACAGCCGCCATAAACATCGCCGAACGCTGATGCTGAAACCTGAGCATGTCGAGGGCTTCATTGCAATCCATCCCTCGAATCATGTCCGCGATCAGGCGGGCTTTGCGAGGACTGATGCGTGCATACCGATGGGATGCCCGCCACTCTTTTTGACCTGCTTCGGTTGCTTGATTAGCCATGATTCAACCTACTGTCCAAAATACAAACGACGATTCTGATCAACTTCCAAAACGTTGCCCGCACAGGCGCCCGCGACGCATTGCAGTCGCGACACACTAGTCAAAGCGTACCGGCTACTTCTTCTTGCCAGCACCGTGACCACGATAAGTCCGGGTCGGGCTGAACTCGCCGAGCTTGTGGCCCACCATGTCTTCCGTGATCGTCACAGGCAGGAACGTCCGCCCGTTGTGGACCTCGAACTTCTGTCCGATGAACTCAGGGACGATCATACAACGACGCGCCCAAGTCCGAATCGGAGCAAAGCTGTTGGTCTGTTTAGCGACCATCACTTTACGGAAGAGCTTTTCTTCGACGTGCGGGCCTTTTTTCTGTGAACGAGCCATAGCCTACCTTCCACCGTTTCTAAGGGCGGTGTCATCCGTTCCGGCTTTGCAAACCGCAGTTCGACGCCGCAGCATCGCATACGATCCGATCTAGCCTGACGATCTTACTATTGGAAACGCAACCTCGCGGAAACGTTACAACCGAGCAAGCAAACGCAAAACACACCTGCCCGAATTCTCTACCTACTTTTTGGGCAAAACAAGCTGCCCGTAACGCCGACTCTTACGCCGACGAAGGATCCGACGATTCGAAATCTTTCGCGGACTTCTGGTGCGACCGCCCTTGGCCAACTGACCGGACGGGCTACAGGGATGGCGACCACCCCCGCTTCGACCTTCACCACCGCCTAACGGGTGAGCGACAGGGTTCTTCGCCGTACCACGCACGCGAGGACGACGCCCCATGTGACGCATACGGCCGGCTTTTCCGACACGCAGGTTCTGATGATCGATGTTGCCGATCTGACCAATGGTCGCACGACATTCGACGCGAACCTGACGCATTTCGCCGGAAGGCATGACCAAGGTCGCCCAGTCACCTTCGCGAGCGAGCAAACGACAAGACGAACCCGCACTGCGAGCCAACTTGCCGCCCTGGCCAATATTCAACTCGATGTTGTGAACATCCATACCAACCGGGATGTTCTTGAGCGGCATGGCATTGCCAACTTTGGGCTCAACGCCCGGACCGCTTTCAACCTTGTACCCAGCACTAACGCCGACCGGGGCAAGGATGTATGCTTTTTCGCCGTCGGCATACTTCACCAACGCGATGTGACAGGTGCGATTTGGATCGTACTCGACGCACTGAACTTCACCAACGACGCCATCTTTACGACGCTTGAAGTCGATCACGCGATAGAGCTTGCGTGCACCACCACCACGATGACGGGCAGTGATCTTTCCATGGTGGTTGCGACCACCGTGCTTGCGCAAACGCTGCGTCAGTGATTTTTCGGGACGCTTTTTGGTATCCGTCAACTCTGCGTAATCGTTGACCGATGACTTGCGTCGTCCCGGCGAAGTTGGCTTGTATACCTTTACACCCATCAAACTACCCTATTCGTTTCGACTCGCGACGCTTGTCTTCTGCTTCGACATCGCCGGGCGAGTCTAGCGCTTTGACTCAAACCAAAACCAACTGGCGAGTTCCCATTCCACCCAGGAAAGCTGCCCCATCTAGAAGAGATCGATATGCGATCCCTGATCGAGCGTGACCACCGCCTTCTTCCAGTCGGCAGTCTTTCCCATTTTAAATTTATGCCGACGCGCCTTACCAACATGATTCGCGGTCCGAACGCTCAACACCTTGACGTTGTAGATCTTTTCGATGGCCTGCTTGATCGCCGGCTTGGATGCGGACGGATGCACTTCAAACGCAAACGAACCACCGCGAGCCTTCTGCCACTTGGTCGCATCGTAATGCGCCGTGGACTGATGCGTGCCTTTTTCGGTCACCAGCGGTTTCTTGATGATGTGGTAAATATCCATCGCACTCAATTCAATCGATTAAGATGTTCAATCAACAAACGTCAACAAAAAGAACCGCAAGGCGGAGCAACCCTCTTGCGGCTCGAACTTATTCTTCTGCGTCCTGACGGAGACGTACCGGATCATTCTTGAGACAATTAAACGCTTCCATGCTCATCACGAGCTTGGCGCGACGAAGCACGTCGTAGGCATTCAAGTTGCGCACGCATCGCACTTCGGTCTTGGGAATGTTGCGACCCGACAAGAACAGGTTGCGATCTTCACCGCGAAGAGCCACCACACATCCGCGATCCACACCGAGCGACGACAACATTGCAGCAAACGCCTTGGTTTGCGGCTTGTCCATGCTCAACCCATCAACGATCGCGACCTGACCGGCTTTGAGCTTGGCGAGAATCGCCGAGTTGCGGGCCAACCGACGCATCTTCTTGGGAAGATCCTGGGCGTAGTTCTGACGCCCCTTGGCAAACGCAACACCACCACCGCGACGAACACACGTGCGAATCGCACCGGCACGTGCTCGGCCGGTACCCTTCTGACGGTACAGCTTCTTGGTCGAACCCGACACCATCGCACGGCTCTTGGTCGCCGAAGTATTCTGACGACGATTTGCCTGGTACATCACGACCGCCTGCTTAAGCAGTTTCGGACGCACGCGACCACCAAGGACAGCCGGGTCAATCGACACGGTGCCGCTGGCGTTGCCATCCATCTTGAATACAGGTACATCAATCATTTCAGCGACTTCCGCGTTCTAAGACTTTCAACCAGCCAACCAAGCCACAAACTCAAAGAGCCGACGGGCACCCGACAGGGCCCTTCGGCATCGTCACACTTCCATCAACCTTTGGTCTTCGATTGGCGCACAAAAAGGAGCCCGCCATTGGGCCCCGGAACACTGCCCTTTACGAGCAGCAAGTTGTTTTCTTTATCGACGGCAACGAGTTCGAGACAGCGCTCTGTCTTACGGACATTTCCGTAGTGACCCGCCATCTTCTTGCCCTTCTTAATATTGCGGCCTGTACCGAGGTTGGCATGGCCGCCAATACTTCCCGGGCTGCGGTGCTTACGCTCGACACCGTGTGATGCCAACTGACCACCAAAACCCCAGCGCTTCATCGCACCCGCAAAACCTTTACCCTTGGTTGTGCCGATGACGTCGACGAACTTTACTTCGCCTTCTTCAAATGCACTGACCGTTAGGACATCGCCCAATGACGCGGACGGTTCCTCAGCCAGGCGGATTTCGCGAACATTGCGCTTCGGACCGGTGCCAGCCTTGCCAGCGTGCCCGATGTGCGGCTTGGTCGAACGATGCGGCTTAACGTCTTCGAAGCCGATCTGCACCGCGTTGTAACCGTCGCTCTCCTGATTCTTCACCTGAAGAACAGTACAAGGCCCGGCTTGCACCACCGTCACGGGCGTAACGTCACCCGCTTCATTGATAACGCGAGTCATGCCAACTTTTTTTGCCAAGAGCGACGGGATCATGATGCCCTACTTCTTTCTAACTATGAACTGCCCGAATCTCGCGGGCCAATATCCAATAAGGTCAAACCTGCAATTACGTCTTGATCTTGATGAACACGCCAGCCGGCACGACCAGGCGGTTCAATGCTTCAATCGTGCGTGCAGTCGGTTCGAAAATCTGAATCAAACGCTTGTGCGTTCTCATCTCGAACTGCTCACGCGACTTCTTGTCGATGTGCGGACCACGAAGAACCGTGTAACGCTCAACACGCGTCGGCAGCGGAACCGGACCAGAGACCCGACCGGCTGTTCGCTTTGCGTGTTCAACAATCTCCGCCGCCGACTTATCCAGCGAACGATGATCGTAGGCTTCCATCCGAATTCGAATTTGCTCGTTGCCTGCCACCGCTACCTCTAAACTCTGACCGAACGATATTCCGACAGCCGAAGAATTCCCCCAATGGGCGGTCGTCTTCGGGCCTCAGAATCGCCATAAGGCCAATATAATCAGACGTTTCCCTACAGACCTGCCATTCAGATCGTTCGAGTCGGGCGAGGATACCCATTCCGAAATCATTGTCAACGGGACCAACGGCAGAAAAACACCTGGAAACGCGGAACCGCCTGCACCGGGCCGCCGCCCTTCGGCTTTGAACGTTCAACGCACGCCAGCCCCCTCCCCACAGGTGGGTGACCGCGGTGACAAACTACGCAATCAGGGCAAGAAAACCAGGGGTCTCGACCTTAGGGTGCCGCTCCAACCGGATGGTAGCCGCTGGGGCTACTGCGATCCCAATAAGGCCTTTTTTCAAAGTGTTTCAGCACGCCCTCGACGCCAGCAGCTGAGAAGGCGATCAAGCGGTGAGGCGCGTCGGCTTCGATGTCAAACCACGCAACCTCCCCATCTCCCGCCGTCGCGCTGACCCGGCGGACCTTGAAGATGCCGGCCCCGGTTTTCAGGGCTTTCGCCGACTTGCTGTCTGGGTCCCTGCCCAGGCGGAGTTCGCGGACGGTCGGCTGAACCAGGTGCGTCCCGCGCATGGGAACGAGCACCTTCAAATCCCGCTCCTGCCCGTCAGCCGCCACCCCGCGTGCCAGAAGTGGGAGCAATTCATACGGAACAACCTCGCGTTCCAGCCCAAACTCGACATCGCCCTCACCATCAAAGTAGCTGAAGCACTTGAGTTCCGCCCGGCTGCTGCCCCACCGCATGTGCTTGAACGTCGTACCACACCACTCCTGGCTCGACGTGACCATCTTGAACGGCTCCAACGAATCCCGTTGGGCGAAAACTGTCGTCAGATAGCGGTAGTTGTAGTTCTCGGTGGGGATCTGTTCGGCGATATTGAACTTCAGGACGGGGACCGCCTCCGCAGCATCTTGGGACGCTTTCACCCCGGAGACTCGATCCATCCACTGCCGGTTCACCAGGTGGACCCGCGTAAAGCTTCGCTTTTTGCCGTAGATCGTTTCGCTCGCGTCGTAATAGCACATCTCGCTCAGACCGTCGTCCCACCAATCCAAGGCGCCCAACGACCGACCGCCGACATCGGATCGGGCTTGATCCGCAGATTGGGCGTGGGATTCATTTGGGAGTAACGATGCAAGACAAACAAGCGTGAGAATCGAGCCGCGGTGAATCGTGCGTAACATGATGGTTCTCCAACCGCCCGGAAAGGGCCCGCATCTCATGCTGGCTGGGAGAGGGCCTCCGGTACGCTATTGTGGTTTGCTGAATCCGACCAGCTCGTAAAGATAGTCGCCAAACTCCGACTCAAGCATTTCAAGGTCATCGGTGATGTACGCTCGAAACACGCTCTCACCGTAACTGGTCTTTCCGCGGGCAGACGGCTGAATCCGGGCGACCTTCGCCGCACTCTCCAACTCTCCGCTGACGATCGCGTCCAGCATGTCCTGAAATCCATCGGCGTACTTGCCGTCCGCACCGTGACGCAGGAAGCAAACCAGTGCCCAGGCCTGGGCATAGTAGGTCTTGGTCAATCGTGAACGCCCCTGGTTGATCACCCTGCCCGCATCGGTCGAAAGCAGCGCCCGCAGCGGCAGGACGGCGTCGGTGGTCATCGCGTCGCGCAAGGCGTTGAGTCGAAACGAATTCCGCTGGGGCGTGAAACGTGCCTTCCCGCTGGGCAGTTCGTACGACTCGCAGTAGGTGGCCAACCCTTCGTTTAGCCACGCGGGAAGACGGGTCGAGAAGTAATTTGCGAAGTATTGGTGCATGCCCTCGTGGGCGAGTACCGAAAGCGTGTAGGTTCGCCGAATATAGTACACGACGCACTCGTTCCCCACTGCGAAACCACCGGCAGAGATTTTGCGAAACACCGGATACTGCTGGGGGAAGTTTGTCCGGGCGTACAATTCCCACTGCGATCGATCGTTGAGTTTGTCTTCGCCCGAAGCGGGCGCAGGCAGCAGGGAATTGTACTGGTCGTAGGCGGCTTCCAGAAACTCAGGCAAGGCTTCCTGCAATTGACCGTCGCGAAGCGTTGAGTGAATGTCGAAATGCTCGGTGCTGAGCTTTGTCCCTTTGATTCGTCCAAACGACCATGGTTCCTCCGTGAACTGCACGACCGTGTCATCGCGCGATGAACAACCACAGACCGCCAGTACACCCAGCCCCAACAAGAAACTCGGGGAAATCCAGAGACGGTTGATTGTGCTCTTCTTCATCGTGTTGTGTTCCATTTGTGTCCGGTCGTTCGGATTCATGCGGACCATAAGCCCGTTGCATTGTGACCGCACTGCTTCGCTCCCGCAACCGACAACCCGCGATGCGGTTTGGGTTTCGGCTTGCCCCTTGAATCCGCTGCGGCCATCTCGCGAGTTGGCAAGTCACGATTGGGCGCATATCCTATCGGCACAGTGGTCGAATCGAGAATCTCCCTGCACAAGTGACCCTTCACATGCCCGAACAATCAGAAAACAAAATCGAAAAAGTCGTCATCGTTGGCTCCGGGCCAGCCGGTTGGACAGCAGCCATCTATGCGGCGCGCGCAAGCCTTGAACCACTCGTCTTCGCCGGACGTCCCAAGCAAGTGCCCAGCCTCGTCCTTCCGGGCGGACAGTTGATGATGACAACGGAGGTTGAGAACTATCCCGGTTTTCCCGAAGGCGTCACCGGCCCGAAGATGATGGCCAAATTCGAGCAGCAAGCCGTTCGCTTCGGCACACGGATTCAAACCGACAACGGACAAAACCCCGACGTGTCCGACCCCGATGACGGCCATTCGTTTGCCTATCACGACTGCACAAAGGTCGATCTATCCCAGAGCCCCTTTACTGTTTGGGGCGAAAATGACGTCTGCGTCAAAGCCCACACCGTCATCATCGCGACTGGCGCGACGGCCAACTGGTTGGGGTTGGAGAATGAACAGAAGCTCGCGCGCAGTGGCGGTGGCGTTAGCGCTTGCGCCGTTTGCGACGGCGCGTTACCGGTGTTTCGCGACAAGGAGTTGGCGGTCGTTGGTGGCGGCGACTCAGCCGTCGAAGAAGCGAGCTACCTCGCCAAGTTTGCGTCGAAGGTTTACATGATCCACCGCCGCGACGAACTGCGTGCCAGCAAGATCATGCAGCAGCGTGCAATGGACAATCCGAAGATCGAGATTCTATGGAACAAACAGGTCGTCGACGTGTTGGGCGACCAGATGATCTCGGGAGTCCGCCTATCGGACACCCAGTCGAACGAAGAATCTGAGTTGGCGCTGGGGGGATTGTTCATGGCCATCGGTCATACGCCAGCCACCGCTTTTCTGGACGGCCAGTTGGAACTCGACGAGAAACGTTACATCAAATTGGCGGATCCGTATCGCTCGACGACCAGCGTGGACGGCGTATTCGCAGCCGGCGACTGTGTGGATTCGGTCTACCGCCAGGCGATCACCGCGGCAGGGATGGGCTGCAAATCCGCACTCGATGCGGAGGCCTGGCTGGCCAACCACGGCGTGGAGTAACCAGAGATACGAACCTTCTTGCCGTCACACCATCGATGGCGAAGAGCTACGAATCGCGTTGCGGTGGTGAGCAAGATCATCAAACGCCTCTGTCGAGGGTTGCTCCATTTTTTGGGTGCGGCGACCGATCGGAGTCGGCTATGAAAATCAACCTGGATGGACTGCGAATGAATGTTGTCTCGACTTCGCCAAACGGCGTAGTCAATGCAGAGACGGTGTTTGAATTCCATCAGGAAGCCGACGCCGTATGGGCCACCTATGCCGGCGGGCTTATCCAGCATGGCTTCTTGGTGGGAACCCTGGAAGGCGACTCGTTGCGATTCAAGTACTGTCAAAGGCAACAAGATGGCGTGCTGGATGGCGGCTCCTCGATTGGTAACGTCCAGATCAGAGACGGCCGAACTCGCATCATCGAGCGGTTTGATTGGGCTTCGCGCGAAGGCGGTGGCGAGAACATTTTCGAGCAAATCTAACAAAGTTTGATGCTTGGCGGGGTCAATAATATCGCCCTGCATGGCGCCCTCCCGTCCGCAAGCACCCCGCTTAATGGATCATTAATCATCTTATTTCTTGATCCGACCGTGATATCACCTCTAAACTAAGGTGGCTGGGACCTCATATCCGCTCGAGGCGGTTGACGATTGTGCGTTACCACTCGCCGGATTTTCCCAGGCTACTGTTATCGGGCGTAAACGATGTGCTATGATGATGCCCCACAGGAGGTGACGTTTTCCCATCTAGCAGAAGGAACAAATCGAAGTCACAAGACAGCCGCGCCGACTATGGCCGCAACGGACAGATCGGCGGCGGTATTGTCAATCGACACAACGGAGTTGGCGCTGCGGCAGTGGCGGTGCATTCTGGATTGAACTCCAGCGTGCTGATGCTCAATGCCCACTACATGGCCCTGCGGATCATTTCGGCGAAGCGGGCGTTCTCACTTCTCTTCAAGCAGAATCATCGCAACGAACAGATTGCGGAAATCGTCCATGTCGAAAAGGGACAGTACGTCTCTTATGACTTTGAAGACTGGGCCGAGTTGAGCAAGTTCCGCAAGCAGTTTGAACCGGCCGAGCACGACTGGATTCGCACGGTTCGCTTCGACATCGCGGTACCGCGCATCATCCGCGTGCTGACCTACAACCGCATGCCGCGACAGTCGGTCAAGTTCAACCGGCGCAACATCTACGCGCGCGATCGCAATCGCTGTCAATATTGCGGCAAGAAGTTCAACACCGCTGAGCTTAGCCTGGACCACGTTGTACCCAGGTCGCAAAACGGCGGAGCCTCGTGGACGAATATCGTGTGCTGCTGCCTGAAGTGCAACGTCAAGAAAGGCGGCAGAACGCCCGAGCAAGCCAACATGAAACTGATCACCGTTCCGGTCAAGCCAAGACAAAGCCCGGTGGTCAATATCAAACTGTCCGAGGCCAAGTACAGTTCGTGGAAGCACTTCCTCGACCACGCCTATTGGAACGTGGAACTGACCTGATTGTCTAACAATGGGTGAGGAACCGTACCACTGCTCTGTGAGCAGTGCCGGGCGCAAGGAGCCCCTCTCCAATCACACTGCTCACAGAGCAGTGGCACAATTGGCCTTCATTTGAAGAATGTATTACGGATTAGCACTTAACATCGGCTGCCACATCCAGAAATCCATCAGGTCAACATCACCATCAGAATTCAAGTCGAACGCGGTCAAGCACAGCGCCTGCGCGCAGCTGCTGATGTTCGGATTGGGCGCGAGGCCCGGACCCTCAAAGCAATTGGTGTAGGCGTCATAGTCGTTGAGCGTCATCGCGCCATCGGCGTCGAAGTCGCCCATCGTGACCGTGTCGCATTCGTCGGGCAGCATGTTCTTGTTACAGTCGTTTTCGCCATCGACAAGGTAGGAAACGGTGACATCCACGTAGTTGAATCCACCGCACTGATTCACGTTGACGGCCGAGCTTCCGACGAAATCGAAGTTGGCATTCCCACTATTGACGATTGAGTTAAACGTACTTCTGGGAATCGTGAGCATCCGCTGTTCGGGTACGCACTGCTGGGCATCACCGAATACGTTGTCGATGAAGTTCCCATTGAGAAACACCGAGATGAATTCGCTGGCCTGTCCGTAGTCGGCAAGGCTTTCGATGTCGATCCTCACATCGCTGAATGCGGCGGGCGCCGATGGAATATCGAACTCCTGTGGCAGGACAAATCCGATCGGTATCAACTGGCCGGAATTTGCCGAGAAAGTCGTCACATCAAGTTCGCAATCATCTGGAACACCGGACGCGTTGCAGTCCGTCGAGAATCCGAGATCGAGGTCGCACACGTCGAGCCAACCATTGCCATTGCAATCGATACCTTCGCCACACTCGTCGGGGATGTCGGTATTGTTGCAATCGCGGCTGGTGCCTTCAGCAATGTCGCATTCATCAGGCACATTGTTGCCATTGCAGTCGTCGCTTTCCTGGGTGAACAAGTCGACCGCGTCGTCAATACCATTGCTGTTGCAATCCGAACCGGTGATGCACTCATCGGGGATGCCGTCTTCGTTGGCATCCGGGCTATGCCCACCAGAAATATCGCATTCATCCGGCACGCCGTTGCCGTTGCAGTCGTCGGAAGTGCCCTCCGTGATGTCATTCGGATCGGCAATTCCGTTGTCGTTGCAGTCGATAAACAACCGCAAGTCCATCACGATTGGAAGGTGGTCAGCCGTCACGTTGGACGCCGTGTCGTTCGCGTTCACGCCGGCGGCTGCCAACTGCGAGCCCGACATCGTCACCGTATTGAACACGAAGAATGCCCCAGGGATCACTGCACTGTCTGTATAAATGAATCGATCGAGTCGTGACGACGGATTGGTGGTTCCGCTGGGCCAGGTGTCGGCATCTAAGGTAAACGGGTCGCGCGGCGTCAGGTCGGTCACGTTTGAATCGTCCCAATCGCCTTTGACGTCCGGTCCGAACGTGACGTTGTCAAAAATGTCGCCGGTGATCAGCGTGTTCTCAGGACCGGGCCCGCCGACAAGATTGAAATCGCCAAGCACGAGCATTGGGGTTTGCGGTGCAAGGGTGATGTTGCCCCCGGGCATACGGGCATCGCCCATCCATGAAGCGATGGCGTCGGCACTGCGTTGCCTCAGGTCGTCCTCGTCACCTTCAGAATTGCAGCACTTCAGATGCACGCCCATCAGGTAAACGTCGACCGGGTAAGTGTCGTCGGGCAGGTCGGCCAGCGCGAGCGTCACACCCCGCGTCGATGAAAACGGGATCGTGTCCTGCAACGTCATCGTCAGCGGAAAACGCGACGCGATAACGGTACGAATGACCGTGGATTGACCGCCGTGAATCTCCCAATCGCCAGCGCCATAGGGAAGAATCGCGTCCAACCGCCCCGGGATCTGCATCTCGGCTGAGTCGCTGCCGATTTCTTGGAAGACAATGATGTCAGGTGACAATGCCTGCAGAACACGAGCAAAGGCGGCATCGCGTGATGCGTCCGAGATGAAGTTGGCTTCCACGTTGTACGAAACAATGCGAACGTCCAGAGGATCGACCTTGCTGAAATCGCCGACGCTGGGATCGAACGCCAGCGCCGCCTGCGCGATTCCTGTCACCACAACCATGCAGACGAACCCCGCGCGCAATCGCCACGATCCTGATTTTGGCGCACAACAACGCCTGACCATTACAAATTTCCCCTCACACACATCGCATCAACTCGACTGCCCCACTCGCCCGACCAAACAAAGTCTCAGCGGCAGCAAATCGTTTGACACCGCATCGTAACGCGCACGGCCCGTGAACTTCAACAACACCTTCGACGAAACATGTATTGTGCGGGATATTCTCGGACCCTGTACCTCGCAAACGCATGTTTCTTAGGGCGCAGACCCCATGTCCAAAGAAAGCCCTCCAGAGACCGAGATCCCTGGAGGGCGACATTGATTGGCCGAATATGCGTCCTGTCGAACGGTGGTCGCGGCGACCTACGGTCCGGTGATGATTGCCTCAAACGCGGCCCAGTCGTCGAGATCAATCAGGTTGTCGAAATCGGCAACGTTCGCGCAGGCGCACCCGGGATTGGTGGTGACGTCTTCGCCGAAACACTGCATGAACCCACTCATGTCAGCAAGGTCGAAGTCGCCATCGTCGTCCATGTCACCGAGCGTCGGGCAACTGCAATCGTCAACCGTCAACTGCGCCGTGTCACTGAATTCAACACAGTTCGGACCAATGACAAGAACGCGTAGCGAATAGCCGGCTTCGTCGGAAGCGCCGGCTGGGTTAATCGTTAAGGTGTCCGTGAAGACACCCGAGATGTTCCCACCGTCAAACATTGGCGATCCGTCCTTGTGCCACTGAACAAACAACGATGAGCCGGACGGCGGATTCACGGTGGTCGAGAAGACGGCTGGCTGTCCTGAATCGACACACGTGTCTTGCGGTTGGTTGATGAACTCCGGACCGGCGATGGCCAATGCGCTGGGCGTCGACTCTTCCGAATTGCCGCAGGTATCGGAGATAAAGCACGTGTAACCGGGCGAGTTTGCTTCGTCGGCAAGACTCAGGTTTGAAATCGAAAGATTGGGACCATCGGCGCCTGAGATGTTTCCACCGTTTACGAGCGGCACGCCATCTTTGCGCCATTCGTAAGTCAGATTGTCGCCGTCGGCGGCGACTGCGATGATCGTGGTCTCGCCCGTGCAAGCCGAGTCCGACGCGATGGGCTGCGACGTGATTGAAACCGCATCGAGTACGGTGAGGATCGCATCGTTCGTCGTGACCGAAATGCAGCCGTCCGCCACGTCACACGTGTAAACGCCTTCGTGCGATTCGTTCACGCTGCTGATGCTCAAAGTGGGTGTGGTTGCACCAGAGATGCCACCGCCATTGACCACATTGACGCCGTCCAACTTCCATTGGAATGATCCCGCGCCTGGCGCCGTCACACTCAAAACGGCAGGGTCGCCCGGACAAATTCCGGCGGACGACGGCTGATTGGTAATGAGCGCGGCTTCGTCACAATCGTCAGGGATGGTGTTTGCGTTGCAGTCATTTCCGTTCAACTGGCAGTCGTCAGGAACGTTGTCGTTGTTGCAATCATCAGCCGTTCCACAACCAGGTACACCGCCGCAATCGGGGTTGCCACAATCGACTTCGCAAACATCAAGAATGCCATTGTCGTTGCAATCACCGGTCGCGAAGTCCCACCCGATGGCGTCGAACATGTTAATGTCGGATTCCATGTATTGATCCGGGTAGGTCGTTTCACCGTTGGCGATGATGGGATCCATCACACCGATTGTCGGCGACTGCTCACGGAAGTGGCTCGCCTGATTGGGATTTCCGTCAGACATGCGGTATTCAAAATCGATGAGATCAACATTGGCATCGTCATTGGGCGTGTTTTGATCAATCGTTCGCGGCGTCGTTTGAAACTCGGCGTACGTGTCGGGGTTGTAGTCACCCGTGCCATCCGTCCGTTGGAAGCGGAACAAGTCGAGGGCTTCCGTTCGGGTGATTCCGAACTGCGCGTTGACGTCCACAGCCGAAGTGAAACCCAGTGCGTGACCGATTTCGTGGATCAGCACATCTTGAAACGAAATCTGACTGAAGTTGACGCCATTGCTGGGGTCCAGGTCATAACTGATGGCCGAGTTCACCGTAATCGCAGAGTTTCCGCCCCCCAGCGAACCGATCGCCGCGCGGAAGTTGTCCTTCGAAAAGTCAATGGTGTTCTCATTGGAGACTGCCGTCGACGCACCGTTGAATCGAACAGGCAGCGTGCTTCCCGAGGGCAAGAAACTCTGAATCACGTCATCGCTATCCATGTCGGCAATGAGACCGGCGCGTGCGTTTGTGTACGACGTTGAAGTCGAAGCATTCTGCGTAAAGGCCAACCCGCCGAAACTCGTCCACGTGAAACTGAGGTTGACGGTCAGGGTGTCGGTGAACTGACTCTCCACGAACTGTGCAGACGCTTCGATTGCATCGAGCACGTTGGCGGGCGGCGATCCTGACACGCTGAAAACAATGTTCAAGCCGGCGCCGCGATCGGCTCCACGATCGTTGACAATAATCGGTTCGGTTTCCCTACGAATGCGCTCAGACTCTCTTGCAGCAGCCTTGAGGTCCTCAAGCGTCATGCCTGAATCGTGATCAAAGCACGACAGTCTGGTGGTGATGCGGGTCGGAACTTCGATTTGCGACCCGTCGTGATATAGCGTGGAAGTCAGCGTGGGACCTTCTTCGATGTACATGGGATGTGCACCATCACGCTCGTAAAGAATTCGCCGCGGTGCACTGTCACCTTCTGGCACACTTGAATCGATCGCGCTGTCAGCCGCTTGCTGTGCGAGCGCCGCAGATGAAGCCACGATACAACCGAGGATACCGCTTAGAATCGTTCGATAGACCTTCAACATAATTTCACTCTCTTGAGTATTGGAATGACGTCCGAAAGAACGCCCGATCCGCGCCACCCCGTTGCCGATGGCACAAGACCCAATGTTTGAGTTCGAAAGATGGCCACTTCACTGTCAATGCACAAGTCGCCATTCACCTGTAGATGACGCCGAACCTCACCCTTGATTCAGCAACAAGAGGCATCCGCAAAAAAAACTGGGAGCGAATGACCCTTCGGTAACAGGACGCATGCATTAAGACGCAATTGGTGTGAAAGTTCCCCTCGACCACCAATAACTCATTCTATCGGGGCAGCAAACCGCGTTCAACAATCATCCGGACGAACGGTGGCCCATGACGATCTGCTCCGCCCGACAATCGTTTCCAAGGTATGTCCGAACCTTTGTTTGCCGCGCATGGCACGCCAGCTGGTCGCCCAACCATCTACTTCTTGAGCCTCATAAGATATTCCCGCTGACCATGCCTCCTCGATACAGAATCCCCATTATTGGAATCCCGTGCGCTCACTTGGGGCCAAAGGATCACGGACCAGTCAGCAGCGGAATCAGCAATTCCCAGTCGGCTATATCAACAACGTTGTTGGCGTCATTGACATTTGAGCACGCGCATTCAGGTTGCAATGTTACATCCGCGCCATAGCAATTCTGGAATACATGGATGTCGGCAAGGTCGTAGTCACCGTCGTTGTCGGAATCACCGGGCACGGGGCATCCACAACCGCCGACGGTAAGCGTGGCGTCATCACTGAACTTGACGCAGTTCGGTCCGATGGCCAACGCACGCAACGAATAGACGCCAGCGTCTGCAAGGGTCACAGGATCAATCGAAAGCGTGTCGGTGAAGACACCCGTGATCGATCCCGTTTGAGTCATCGGTGAGCCATTCTTGTGCCATTGTACAAACAGACTCGCGCCGGACGGCGGCAGAGCCGTGGCGACAAACTGAGTTGCTTCACTTTCATCAACACATGCATCCTGGGGCTGCTGCGTGAATTCCGCGCTCGTCAATTCAACCTGAATCGGTGTTGAAGTTTGGACGTCACCACAGAAGTCTGTCACTTCGCACTCGTATCCCGGAGTGAATGCTTCGTCTGACTGTGACAGCCCCGTAATTGTCAGCTGACTGCTGTTCGCGCCGGAAACACTGCCACCATTGATCACGGCGACACCATCTCGGTACCACTGATACAAGAGGTCGGTGCCGGTTGTGTCGACAGCCAGGATTGTCGTTTCATCCGCACACTCTTGAAGTGAGGTCGAACCGACGACTGACACCGACAACGGCTCACGAATCGACAGATCCGCGCTGAAGGACTCGATGGCCAAGCACCCGTCCGCAACGACGCAGTGGTAAGTTCCTTCGTCCGCGGCATCGGCGTTTTGAATGTTCAGTGTTGAGGACGTCGCGCCGGATACGTCCCCGCCGTTGGCCAACGGGACATCGTCTTTGTACCACTGAAACGACGCACTGCCCGGATTGACGGGCGTCGCATTGAACGTGGCGATGCTTCCCTCGCATACAAACGCATCCGCTGGATCGGAAGCGATCACAAGATCGCCTTCGCACTCGTCAGGGGTGCCGCTTAAGTTGCAGTCCACGGTGGAGGAAGCGTAGGAAACTGAAATGGTGACGTACGAACCCGAGCAAACCGTCGCACCGACGGACGAACTGGCCGTTGCCGTAATGGTTGCATCCCCGCCCGCCAACAACGCATTATACAGCGCCGACGAGACAACCAACTCGTCCACGTCCGCTTCGCTGGGGCAATCGGTTCCGACACTGGTGAACACGGAGCCGACACCAGTTCCATTGATGGCGACGTCCAGGCGTTCGCTACCCGACGCAAAATCACCAGCCACTTTGAATCGAAGCGTCACGTCGCCGTCCGCGTTGGGCGGAGAAGCGACCAACAGGCTTTGCGGGAAACCGCTTCCGATGGGTGACATGCGCCCTGACTGTGCCTGAAACAACACGTCGCACTCGTCTGGAACGCCGTTCTCGTTGCAGTCGGGACTATTGCCCAGGCTGACATCCTGTGAATCCAAGGTGCCGTTACCGTTGCAATCAGTCAGCGCACCATAAAGATGAGCCATCACCTCCGCATCACCACTACTCAAGTAGCTGCGTTGTCCAATGACGTTTTGAAACGCTTCGTTGGGCGGAAGAACCGTAATCGATTCGCAACTCGACGGGCACGGGCAAATAGAGAATGCACATTGGCTGTAGTGCATCGTGGATTCAAAGTCGTAATCGCCGAAATGCGATGATGATCCCTGGATGTTGAAGTTTCCGAGGGAACCTGGATCAATGTTGGCCGTGTTAATCTGAACATACGTGTTCCGGTCCGTGCGCTGCTGCTCGTGCAGGAGCCCAAGCGCGTGCCCAAGTTCGTGAACGATGATGAACTTCACGCTCCAACTGGCCATATTGAGGGTTTGAGCCCCGCCGACCATACCCACGAAAGAGCTGTTGCCCGAACCGTTTTGAATGTAGACATAGTTGGATTCACTGGTGCGCGGGACAAAATCCACCAACGCAACCGATTCCCATTCGGCCATCGCAGCAACACTTCGGTCGCGATTGAGCTGTGTCACACCAGGATCAAAGGCATATGGCACGACACCGCCGGGCCAAAGGTTCGACCGATGGGTGCCGCGTGCAGGCGTCCCAAAATCCTCTTCGACGACCATATCGTCAACGAGCTTATAACCGTCTGGAATCTCTGGTCCGTCTTCGGCAAGAGCACGGTTGGAACGTGTGTTTCCGATCAGCGTTAGTACCAAAACGAACGTGCAGGCGATTCTTCGTTGCATCATCTTCTTTCGCTTCCTCTTTTCTTGGGCCCTTACCGGAACAAAGCACGCCCGGACAAACTTCAATTGATCAATGAACAAATTCACTGGATCGCGCCAAACCCTTTGGCACAATACCTTGAGGCGAAGCTCAAGCGCCGCCGATTCAGATGAACTTGCAATGGTCTGACTTGGGTTTGTCCGCGCACACGAACCGAGCGGCTCGCTACACCAACGCGACCAACGTCCCCAACCCTGGAATGCACCCCGCTTGGTCGACCTTCGGATGAGGCCGACGTTCGAACTGCAAACCCACCTAGCATATGAGTTTATCGGTAATGCCGGCCATAGATCAATGCGCAACAAATGACGCATTGCGACCACAATTCGGACGCAAATGCCGAGAATATCAAGCGTCTGAAGCGGTCCAAGGATCAGCTTCCGTTTCGATATGCCGATCCACCACAACCGATAATCACCATCAGAACCGGTCGCGTCTCACTTCACCCCGTTCGACTCCGCTGCAAAAAAGCCCCCACTCGAGGCACCAGACACGTGCACTGACGCCATTCCCGTTGAGACGCCTCAGGTTCGACGGTACCCTTCCGGCTGACTTGTGAGACTTCAGTGTGCGCCGGACATCCAACCAGACGCGCATTTCGCCATTCGGTTCAGGAGCAAAGATCATATGCGGTGTCGACATGTCAACTTATTGGGACTTTGCCTGCTGTCCTGTCTGCCAGGATGTGGTGACGGATTCCTGAAATTCAAATGGGACCTCACAGAAGAGAAGCCTGACGTCGAGGAAGGTTTCGTAGACGCCAATGTTGAAGGCATTTCTGACTCCAAGGCCTACCTCGACACCGTCGCGGCACAGGGCTATGTCGAAGGGCTGCGGAGAATGCGCGTTCGCGGATATGGGCTTGTTGCAGGACTCGGAACAACCGGGTCCAGCGAATGCCCCAAGAACATCCGCGACCGCCTTGTCCAAGAGATGTACAAGCGACCCGAGTTTTCACGTCAAGGAATCAAGCCCGCAGCCGTTTCACCCGAACAAGTCTTGCGCAGCCTCGACACCGCCGTTGTCGTGATCGAAGGCGAGATTCCTGCCGCCGCCCAAAAAGGAACGGCGTTTGACATCATGGTGCGCGCACTGGCAGGCACACAGACGACATCGCTTGCGGGCGGCTCGCTCTATACCGCCGATTTGTTTGTTTATCGCGAGAACGCGGCTGGCGGCGCCGTTGAGGGTCGCGCTCTCGCCACAGCATCCGGTCCTGTCTTTGTCAATCCGTTTTCAAATAGCGAAGAAGAGTCAGAGCGTCGAACCACGAGCATGGAACGACAGGGCATCATCTTGGGAGGCGGCAAGACCATCAGCCCCAGGAGAATCCGGTACGTCCTTTCCACACCATCCTATCGCCGCGCCCGCCTGATTACCGATACGGCCAACGCCCGGTTCCCGGGTCGCGGTGGCGTCGCCAAAGCCGAATCACCATCCAACATCACGCTTAGAATTCCACACGCTTATCGGGACGATCCGTTCCACTTCATCGCGTTGTTCCGCCACCTTTATTTGCCAAAGCGTCAGGGTTTCCTCGAAACGCGCACACAGGAGTTGGCCAAAGAAATCCTCGAACCCAACGCGCCCCATGCCGACATCGCCATCGCCTGGGAAGGCATTGGGCGGACGGTGCTACACACCGTTCAAGAGCTGTACACCGACAATCGACCGTACGTGCGCTTCTATTCCGCGATCACCGGGATGCGATTGGGCGACGGGTTGGCCGTCGATGTCGTGGGTGAGTTTGCCCTGAATCCGGAGAGCCCGTTTCGGCTGACAGCGATCGACGAATTGCGCAATGCCAGCGATTCGTATCGAACGTCGGTGGTGCTTAGGCGTCTGCTCAGCGACAAGGACCCGCGTATTCGCGTCGAGGCGTATGAAGCGCTTCTACCGCGCCGCGACGAGATGATCCGGACGGCTAAGATCGGGCACAACAATTTCATGCTCGACAAGGTCGACTCGCCTGGCCCGAACCTGGTCTACGTTCGACGCACGGGCGACCAGCGAATCGCCCTGCTTGGCGACAGCATGTACTGCATGCCGCCGGTGTTCTATCAGGATCCCAACAACCTGATCACCATCAACGC
The DNA here is from genome assembly GCA_030429365.1 of Phycisphaerae bacterium. Lineage (GTDB taxonomy): Bacteria > Planctomycetota > Phycisphaerae > UBA1845 > UBA1845 > UBA1845. The sequence goes on along the minus strand of JAUIEW010000046.1, from coordinate 3,720 downwards.
GGAAGAGGATGATCGAAAACTCACATTGATTCGCCGAGCCAAGTTCGGCGATCAGATTTCGCCTCCGCTGCCGGCCGACTTCGAATTGGGGCGACTCATCGACATGTTGGGCAACGACCCCAAGGGCGCGAGCGAAGACAGCATTCACGGTCTCGCCCTCGACTACGCAACGATCACGCGCACGTTGCACGATTTGTGCAAAAGCGGCGGCATCAACGCGAAGTTCATGCTCCAGCGCAACACAACCACAGAAATGTTTGGCCCCATGACATCCACAGGACGATCTGAATCGGACCTGTAAAATGCAATTCCGCTCGACGGCTCGCCATTATCGTGGGCTTCGATAAAATGAGGCGATGAAGAGAAAGGACGGCCCAAGCGCATGGATGGTCTACGCACTGGTGCGCTGCGTCCTTGTGGTGCTGCGTTGCTTTCCGGTCAATTGGAACCTTCGAACGGCACGCGTTTTCGCCAACATCTGGTGGGTTCTGATCCCCCGCCATCGAGACCGCGCGATTGGCCATGTTCGACTGGCTTTCGGCGATGAGTATTCCGACGAAGAAGTCGAACGAATTGCCAAGAGCTCATTGAAGCAGTTGGCGATGTTCGCCATCGATTTCGTCACGGTCCCCCATCTCATCAACGAATACAATTGGCGGCGTTATGTTCACCTCAACAACATGGGCGACGCCTTGCGCGTCTTGCTCGAAGAAAAAGGGGCGATGCTGCTGACCGGTCACTTCGGAAACTGGGAGCTAGCCGGCTATCTTCTTGCGATGTTCGGCTTTGACATCACCGCGATCATGCGTCCCCTCGACAACGCATATCTGAATCAATACGTCGTGAAGATGAGGCAGCAAAAAGGCCTCGAACTTGTCGACAAGAAAGGCGCGACCCAATTTGCCGAAGAGATTCTTCGACGTGGCGGGAGCCTGGGGTTCATCGCCGATCAAAATGCCGGAAGCAAGGGTCAGTTCGTCGATTTTTTTGACGTGCCCGCGTCGGCCTACAAGTCAATCGGTTTGCTCGCGATGATTCACGATGTGCCGATCATCGTGGGTTATGCCACGCGTGTCGGGAACGCATTCAAGTTTGAAGTGGGTGTTGAGCGCATCATCTTGCCATCGGAGTGGAAATCACAGGACAAACCGCTTCCGTGGATCACACAGGAATACACCCGCGCCATTGAATCGGCGATTCGACGCGCCCCCGATCAGTACCTTTGGATTCACCGTCGCTGGAAATCCCGACCGCGCAAGGAAACCAACCCACCAGCGTTACCCGCTTGAAAAACGGTGATTCCGCTGATTTTCTCGATTCTTGACCTTACGCGTGACCGTCCTACAATCGCCATCGTTGTCTTTAAGCAGGGTTGTCGGTCCCGATGTTGCCCTGTTTGGACGACTTGATCGTCGCGGTTTGAAGGATCGCGCAAGGCGAAGCGTTTACATTTGAAACGCTTCATGTTGACGACATTTATGTGAAGGAACCAATATGGCAGGCGCAGACACATTTGAATTCACCGACAGCAATTTCGAGCAAGAGGCGTTGCAGAGCGATTTGCCCGTGTTGGTCGATTTCTGGGCAGAGTGGTGTGCACCGTGTAAAGCGCTTGGGCCGACGATCGATTCACTAGCGACCCATTACAAAGACAAAGCCCGAATCGGTAAGCTCAACACCGAACACAACACGCAGGTGCCCGCGAGTTACGGCGTCAGCGCGATCCCGACCGTCATTCTCCTCAAGGGTGGTGAGATCGTGGAGAAGTTCGTCGGTCTTCGTGGCGAAAAGGATTTCAAAGACGCCATCGACAACCTGCTCGCCCAGACCGCATAATACGCTCGGCGGATGAATCCGCCTGACTGGCGAAGTCTGATTTCAAGCAAACGGCCCGTAGACTTGGGGTGCAATTTCATTTGCCCCGCAACTCTGCGGGCCGACTCATTGCGCACGTCGATCACCCGCGGGACACGGGTTCCAAAGGGTCATGCGACGGGCTGACTCAAGTCGTCGCCTCAGGGTGATCGGTCTCCGCGGGCCGCGGTTGATTGCAGGCCTCTCGTTGACGCTGGTGGGCGATGTACGACTCGGCTTCGATGAAAACTCGGCTGACCGTGGGAATTGCGTCTCTGATTTCCTGATTAAACTCGCTGATGGTCTCTTCGACCGCACCGCTGCTTAAGGTCTTGTTGAAGTCGAGGCTCAGGTTGACGAGGACGTGTTGCGGGCCCATCTGCACGGTGATGATCTCGTTGACATTTACGATCCGATCGTCGTTTGAGACGATCAGGCGAATCTTCTCGTCCACCTTGGGGTCCGCAGCCTCTCCGATCAACAGGCTTTTGGTCTCCCACGCCAGGAAACACGCGACCAACGTGAGGATCAGACCAATGACGATCGTTGCGGCCCCGTCGAAATAGGGTATGCCGGTCAACTGCCCCAGCAAGGTTCCGACGAACGCAACGATCAGCCCCAATAGTGCCGCCGAATCCTCAAGCAACACCACAAACATCGTGGGGTCTTTTTCGTCGTGGGCGGCTTGGATGTACCCTCGATCGCCCTTGACCTCTCGAAAGGTCTTAAGGGCCAACCACCAGGCCCAGCCTTCAAAGGCCATCGCGATGAGCAATACGATGTAGCTGACCGTGACGTTCTCAATCTCATGCGGATGGAGCAGGCGCTTCACACCTTCATAAAGTGAAACGCCGGCGCCGACCGCAAACACGAGCAGCGCCACCACGAAAGACCAGAAGTAAACTTCCTTGCCGTAACCGAGCGGGAAATCTTTGTTTGCGGGCCGGTTCGATTGCCGGATGCCCCAAAGCAGCAGCAATTGGTTCATCGTATCGACGACGGAATGGATCGCCTCGGCCAACATCGCACCGGAACTGGTCATGGCCGCTGCGATGAATTTGGTCACGGCGATACCGCTGTTGCCGATCACGGCGGCGTATATGACTTTCTTGGAACCACTGGCCATGGGCGGGATTATATCGAAAGATCCAAGACCTGCAGCGCGAGAAAATCATTCGAGCAATTTCTTCACCGCTTGGGCGCCGCGAATAATTCCCGCGACAAATCGAATCAATGCGTGTAAGACATTAAGCGTAAACGGATGCCACAAGCGTGCGAAAGGAGTTGCCCGACATGTCTTTCATCTATTTTCTGCTCATCGGGTTGGCCGCCGGCTGGCTTGCGGGGCAACTGACCAAGGGCAGCGGGTTCGGCACGGTCGGCAACCTCGTGATCGGAATCATCGGCGCCTTGCTTGGCGGGGTCATGTTCAAGCTAGTGGGGTTGGCTGCCTACGGATTGCTTGGAAACCTAGTCATGTCCACCATTGGCGCCGTCGCACTGCTGTTGATCCTTCAAGCCGTCAAGAAAAAGTAAGCAAGTTGCCACCCATCTTGCGCGAACGCACAGCCACGCGCTACAGGCCCTTCTTGGCTTTGGACACGACCTTGCCGTTGGCGAACGTCACGATGATGCCTTTTTCGTCGTCGCCCCAGTGCATCACCTTTCCTGAGAGTTCGACATCGCCGATCGCCACGCCTCCGCCACCTTCGACCTCGCCGCTTCCCAGGATGTCTTCGACCTCATAGCATATGTGATGAATGCCACCGGCCGGATTGCGCTCCAGAAACGTGGCAATCGGCGATCCATCGCCCAATGCGTAGAGCAGTTCGATCTTGGTGTTGTCGAGTTCGACAAAGACGACGG
>JAUIEW010000045.1 GCA_030429365.1 Phycisphaerae bacterium | reverse complement strand
GTTCGACCGCGAAGTCATCAACCTCGGGTTTAGCGGTTCGGGAAAGATGGAACCGATCATGGCCGAGCTGCTCTGCGAAATCGACGCGTCGGTTTACGTGCTGGAATGCCTACCAAACATGACGACAGAGATGGTGACCGAGCGCGTCATTCCGTTCGTGCACATCCTGCGGAAAGCCAGACCCGACACGCCAATCCTGCTGGTCGAAAGTCCGCTCGAATTACCGAATCGCGCCGGGAACAAGGAACTGAAAGATGCGTTCAAAACGTTGACGGCAGAGGGACAAACGCGCTTGTACTATCTGCCCGGCGAATCGCAGTTAGCCGGCGAAGAGAACGGAACGGTCGATGGCGTTCATCCAACTGACCTTGGTTTCCATCGAATGGCCGTCGCCTACGAACCGGTGCTGGGCGCAATCCTCGCAACGCAAGAAAAGTAGGGTCCACTGTGCGGACCGTTTCGCTCGCAACATTCTTGCTGTCACGTTTCGGTCCGCACAGCGGACCCTACTGTTTTCGTGCCGAAATCCAACTGCCCAATGGGGTGCTGCGACATCCTACGCGTTCATACTTAGGTCAAATCACCCATCCTGCGCGATCGATCACAATTACATTGCAATCTGCAATATCATCGTGAAGTTTTAACAAACGCTGGCGGCTCTCTTTTGCTATAATCCAATCCACAAAACGCACGGGGGCCGATCTGCCGAATCTTCATCCGTTGCGCCTCCTCAAACTTCAATCGAACTGACTCGCAGCACGCTCTTCTGCCGAGAGGAAAGAACATGCAAAGCCGCCAGATTACGATCACCAATTGTGTCGTCGCCCTGCTGGGTATCTCGCTTGTCTCAAGTCCGTTGTTCGCCCAGCCGGTAAGTGCGTTGGATGATAACGAAAACGGTCGCGCGATCTCCGGCGCAGACATCTTCACCGACAACATCGTCCAGCCACTTCGCCCAGCACCCGGACACAATCACTGGACGTGCAACGTTCTCAAGACGGAAGACCAGCTGCGCGGCTTGCATGCAAACAATCTCTGGCCCAACAACACCGTCTACTACGCGTTTCACGCCAACACCTCGCCATCGCAACAAGCTGACGCACTGGCTGCGATGGTCCTGATCGAAGGCGTCTCGTCGATGACCTTCATCGCCCGCACCACCGAACCCGATTACGTCGTCTTCACCGACGCAGGCGGCAACAGTTCGTTCATCGGTCGCATTGGCGGCCCGCAGACGATCAACATCAACGCATGGACGGTTCACTACGTCATCGTTCACGAAATCATGCACGCGATGGGCATCTACCACGAACAGTCTCGCCCCGATCGCGACACCTACGTTCAAATCAATTCCGCGAACATCTGCCAGAACTGCTGTAGCGGCGGACCGTGCGATCACAATTTCGACATCGAAGCCGGCGCGAGCACGATCGGCCCCTACGACTTTGACTCGGTCATGCACTATGGCCAATGCTTCTTCTCGACATGTTCCGACTGCCTTTCAAACCCAGGTTCATGTCGAACGATCACCGTCTTGCCGCCCTTCGATACCGTCTGGCAAGACGCCATCGGTCAGAGCGACCACTTCAGCGCCGGTGATATCGAAACCATCCAAACCATGTACCCATCGCTGAGCGTCCCGTGCGAGAGCGTGATCGGCGATCTCGATGACGACAACGATTGCGACATGGAAGACGCGTTGATCTTCCAGACATGCTACAACGACAGCACCGGAGGTCGGCCCGAATGCTCGTGCGCCGATCCGAACGTTGACGAATTCGTCGATGCAGCCGACGTCGAATCGTTTATCAATGCCATCCACGGACCGGATGTGATCCTCGGTGCATGCTGCAGCGATGGTGACGGCATCTGCACCGAAGGGTCGGCCAGCGAATGCGGCATATCCGGCGGAACTTATCAAGGCGACGGTGTGACCTGCGCGGACACGAGTTGCCCGGTGACCAATCCCGGCGCATGCTGCGACCCAACGGATTTGTCATGCACGATCACGTCGAGCGTGTTGTGCGATGCCGCCAACGGAATCTACAAAGGCAACGGCACCACCTGCAACGGTTCCGAATGCCCGCTGGAGTACTCCAACACCAACACGTCCACGACACTGTTCAGCCCAGGGGCCAACATCGAATACGCCGACGACTTCACCCTCGCCGGCACCGCCCGCAATATGGCGTACTACGACCTGAAGGTGTTTGGCCAATCGATTTCGCCTTTTGGCGCAACGGTAAAGTTATACGACGGCTGCCCCGGCGCCGGCGGAACGCTCATCGCCGGAACGACGCGCACATTCAGCAACATCCCGACCAGTCAGGAAGTGACCCTCTCGGCGACCTTCGATCCGCCGATCACTCTTCCCGACACTGTGTGGATGGTCGTTTCCACCGACCAGTTCAACACCAACTGGATCATCGGCGGGTCAGCCGAAGTGGGCTCAACCACCGACAACTTCGCGGTCGACACATCACCGTGGAGTTGCAACTTCAGCTTCGGAGGATCAGTCTGGGCCGGCTTCACCGGGACTATCGTGTGCGTGGAGTAACAAGTGTAGGGTCCGCTGTGCGGACCGCTTTCGGCAAGAGGTTTAATCAACCCGAAGGTCGGGTCATCGACCCGACACAGGATGCGACCGGGCCAAAGGAGCAAGAAATGGTCCGCACAGCGGACCCTACTTGGATTTCTTCTTTGTTGTTGCTTTCTTCTTAGCCGCAGTCTTCTTCGCAGTCGATTTCTTCGCGGGCTTTTTGCTCGACGATTTGAGCACCGACTCGTAGTGGTCGACGAATTTCTTGACCGGCACGCGCTTGATGGCTTCGCCGACGACTTCCAACGCGACATCTTCGATCTTCTTGAACCTCACGCACGACTTGCCCATGTCAAGTTTCTTGCCGGTCTTGGCCCACGCCTTCTGGAACCACTCCTGCAGCTTCGGGTCGCTGTAGACGCACATCATGTAGATGGCCATGTGGTTCTTCTGCGAGGCGATACTGGCGAAGGGGAGCGGCTGTTTGGGGTCGCAGTGGTAACCGTCCGGATAAATCGAATGCGGGACGAAATACCCGATCATGCCGTACTGCATGCCCTCCTTGTAGCCCTTGTCGAGGTTGGCTTTGATGACCTTGCGAACGGCCTGCAGTGCCTTGCGGCGATCTTCGGGCAGCGCGTCGAGGTATTCCTTTACGGTGGTGGCTTTGCTTTGCATCGCCGAATCATAATCCAACAGCCAGTCCGCCTTCAACGCAATTCTGTTCTGCAAACCGACTTACGCCATGCCCCACCACAAGTCGTCGAATCGGGGCGGCTACTTTCTTGTGATTTTTGACCGCACTTGCAATGGGGCGCTTGGCTGATGAAATAGGTAGGTAGCAGGGAGACAACCGCTGGCTGGATGGCATCTCTAACACGTCGGTCGTACGTCCACCTGAATCTCAAAAAACATTCGCAGGATATCGCTTCCGCGAACAGGGAAGGTGTCTGGCCCAATGGTCATCGGTGTTTCCAAAAAACATCGAAGTTTCTGAGGAGGAGTGAATTTATGAAGCATGCAAACGAATCGTGGTCCAAGTTGCCGATTGTGGCGGCGGCGCTGATCGCAGCCGTTGGTTGGTCATCAAGCAGCGCAAAAGCCGCCGCGGACATCACCATCACCGAAGTCGCCCATGTGGTCGTCGGCGGTGTCGGTTCAACCTACATCGAAGTGGCCAACCTGGGAGACGCCCCAATGAACGTATCCGGTTGGCGGTTGTGTTCGCGCATCGACTACGACACGGTGTCCGCACCCGGATCGTGGGGCACACGTATCAGCGTTGCCCACGGGATGATGCAGCCGGGCGATGTCGTGGTCCTCGAAATCACCAACACGGATGTCGGCGGCATTGAAGCTGAAATTGGGTCTTCCAACTACACGAAAGTGACCTGGAGCGGGTTTGACAACTCCCTCACCGAAGACCACTACGACGCCGCAGACCTGGCGATCTACACGATCTCGCCGTTCGGCGTGGCGGCCAACATGCGCGACTTGATCAAATGGAATACCACCGCGACCGTCGGACGCGAGAGCCTTGCAGTCACCAACGGGTATTGGCCAGCCATTAGCGCAAACATTCCATCGCCTCTGTCGGCAGATATCGCCGACTCAGCTCAAAGCCAATCGATTCAACTTGAGATGAAAGAGACGTCGCCGGGTAGCGGCATCTTCGAACATGAATCGCCGGACAATTACTTTGTGGTCAACAACACGCGACATTCGCTTGGGCGCCTGTCAAAGAAGGGTGATGCGGATGGAAACGGAACCGTCGAGCAAGCCGACACGACGATCATGATTGACGAGTGCCTTGGGGGGCCGGATGCGGGTGTGTTGCCTTCAGAGTGTCGACCGACCGATTTCGATGGCGATGGCGACGTTGACCTGCGCGACGCGGCAGAATTTCAATTGGCGTTTGAGGGATAGTTCAACTCACACGCACCGCCACACCTAAAACAAGAAACGCGTCCGCGAACTTGCTTTGTTCGCGGACGCGTTTGTTTGTGGGAACCTGCCGGCACCGACATCAACGGCGGTCAATTCCGATTGAATGATCAGGCCAAACGATGCTAACGCGTCGCGGTCTGAACCGACCTCTTCTTCGCACCGTTTCTATTTCGACCTGGCTTTGGTGGCCGGCGCGTGCCTTTCTTCTTGGGAAAGTACGGCGCCTGCTTGGGAGCCGCATTGCTTCGACGCGGCTTGCCCTTTCCGCCAGCGCCTCGACGCTCGTCACCTTGCAGCACCACCGGTTCGGTCGGGGCTTTGTATCCGGGAATGTCGGCCGCCAACTGCATCGACGCGCTGAGCAGCTTTTCGATGCCGCGCAGGTGGTTGTGTTCTTCGCTGCTAACAAACGACATCGCCACGCCCGAAGCCCCCGCTCGACCCGTTCGGCCAATGCGGTGAATGTACGTTTCAGGCTCGTCGGTCAGATCGAAATTAATCACGTGCGACACGCCATCGACATCAAGGCCGCGGGCCGCAATATCTGTCGCCACAAGCACGCCGACCTTGCCCGACTTGAAATCGTCGAGTGCTCGCGTGCGGGCGTTTTGACTCTTGTTGCCATGGATCGCAGCCGCCGAAATCTTGCCGCGCATCAAATGACGCACAACCTTGTCGGCGCCATGCTTCGTCCGTGTAAACACCAGCGCCCGCGAGTATGCGATGTGATTGAGCAGGTTTGACAAAAGCGATCGCTTGCTCGCCTTCTCCACGTGATACGCCCAATGCTCAACGCTCTCTGCCGGCGACGACACGCGAGCCACCTCAACCGAAACCGGGTTCGACAAGATATCGTTGGCCAACTCACGGATGGGCCCCGGCATGGTGGCTGACAGGAACAACGTCTGCCGCTTCTGCGGAACCTGCTTGAGGATGCGGCGGATGTCGGGCAGGAAGCCCATGTCCAGCATGCGGTCGGCTTCATCGAGTACGAGTATCTCGACCGAATCGAGCGAGATGGTCCCTTCGGACAAATGATCGAGCAGTCGGCCGGGCGTTGCGACCAGAATATCCACACCACCACGCAGCGTGCGCGTTTGCGGGTTCTTATTCACGCCGCCGAAGACGGCTGTGTGCCTTAGGTTCAAATGACGACCATAGGTCGAAAAACTGTCGCTGATTTGCTGGGCCAACTCGCGGGTCGGCGCCAACACGAGCGAGCGAATTCGTCGCGCTTGATTCTTACGCGGTTGGTTGCGACCACCGGACTTGCGATTGTGTGAAGCGTTGCCAGCCAGCTGCTGAAGAATCGGCAGCGCGAAGGCAGCCGTCTTGCCCGTACCGGTCTGGGCACACGCCAGAACATCTTTGCCCTTCAAAACGAGCGGGATGACGCGGGATTGAATCGGCGTCGGTGTTTCATAGCCGGACGCATGGACCGCATCCAGAAGCGGCGAGATAAGCCGCAGTTCATCAAATTTCATCAAGAATACTTTCTTAGGTTCTTACAGGTGGGACGCGCCAAACGCGAGGTGAATCTTCCAAAGCCGGTGAATCTTCCAAAGGAATCTTCGGCTGGGGTGAATAAACTCTCTGTTCCCTATTCCAAGGGGTGCCCCTATCTATTGGCTGTGAATATCGTAGGGCAACGCCGCCGATTGTCAATGCTCGCCCCCCGTCGCCCGGCATCTCGTCGCGCCCGATTCAGGCGCGAAAGAACCGCTATACCGGCTTTACAGTGCTGCCCGCCCAATCGCGACGAATGTGGTTCATCCGCCGATAACAACTCATGCCGCCACCAGAAGTGTCAAAAATCGTCGGTGGCTATAGCGAGGAACAACCGGACAATTACGATTGAGCCCAGACATCATGGAATCGCGCCCGTCCAATTCCGAGTCGCAAGCGAAACGCCAACAAGATGGCGCAGCTCAACCGAAGCGAAGTCGCATCAAGGACGCACGCGGCCACACGGTTCTGCAAATCGATCCTGTCAAGATGCACCTGCTTCATCAGCACTCGACCATACCAGCCGACACACTCCGCTCGATGTCCGATGCACTCATCCCCGGAATTCGGAAGCAGCAATGGACGTCAACTCTTTGCGCCTTGTTCACCGTTGTGTTCATCGTGGGCGGGACAGCCATTTACTACAAATACTTCAGCACGTGGAAAGGCTTCGATGCGGTCGGTCTGACGATTAACCTCATCCAGCTCGCCATAATCGTCGAGGGTCCGATCATTGTCTTTAGAATGGCCAAGTCGAAGTACGCCGCCCGCATCACCGAAGTGATCCTCAAACACCGCCACTGCCCGCATTGCGGTTACAACCTGCGCGGCTTGCCGATCGACGACCGTGACGGCGCAACCGTGTGTCCAGAATGTGGCAGCGCGTGGCACTTACCGACAATTCCGCCCGAATCTCAAGATTGAAACACCGGCTTTAGCGTCATCACAATCGATATGCGATGGCAAAGCTGCATATGCAAAGCGGCCCGATAACGCCAGTTTCGCGTAGAATCGGGGCATTCCATTCGCTATCATATTCAGGGAGTGTGTATCAGCAGCAAAGCAGAATCCGCAAGGGGGGAGATCAACCCATCATGAAGAGCGTTTCGTTTGTCTGTTCGGTGATCGTCTGCGCGCAGATGGTCTTGCCCGTATCGGTCTTGGCGCAGGCAGTGCCAACGCCCGACACCGACGCATCACAACCGGTCGATGAGGCCGTCCAGCCCATCAGCCTGCACCACGCAGCGCTGCTTGAACACAAAGACGATCCCACATCGCCCGATCTGATCGGCGACCCGGCGCTTCGCGGGACCATTCAACCCGTCGCTCGCGGACTAACCGGACCCTGCCGAACCGTGTTCGGATACCTGCCGTATTGGGAGAGCTCCGCGAACATTCAATGGGACGCCCTCACCCATCTCGCAGCGTTCTCCGTCGAGGTCAATGCCAACGGCACGCTCGGAAATGATCACGGTTGGCCCTGGACCGCTCTGGTTAACACCGCCCATGCCAACGGTGTCAAAGTCGTTTTGTCAGCCACGTTGTTCAACACGACCGACCTGCTGACCTTGATGACCACGCCGGCATACAAGCAAGCATTCTTCGTCAACATCAAAAACAAGATGCTCGAAGGCACCATGGACGGCGTCAACATGGATTTCGAGGGCGGCGGCAGTTGGCAGGCCCACGCCCCGGCATTTATGGCCGAACTGACCGCCTACATGCACGCGGAAGTTCCTGGCAGCGAAGTGACGTTCGCCGGACCTGCCGTCAACTGGAGCAACATGAACATGCCGGCGCTGGCGGCTGGCTGCGATGGCATCTTCATCATGGGCTACGCGTTCGCCGGAAGTTGGAGCAACAACTCCGGACCCAACTCACCGCTCAATGGCGGCAGCATCAACATCACCGACACCATCCTTGATGAATACGGCGCGGTCACTGCGGCTACGCCGGAGAAACTCATTCTTGGTATTCCGTATTATGGCGGTCACTGGACCACGACAACGTCAGCCGCCCGCGCGCCGGTCATCGACTGGGAGGGGTCGACGCGATTCGTCAATGACCAACCCAATTCGCAGACTTATGGACGCCTGTGGGATGCGACTTCGCAAACACCCTGGTATCGCTGGCACGACGGCGCAAACTGGCACCAGGTCTGGTACGACGACGCCGAAAGCCTGAGCCTCAAGTACGACCTTGCAGAAGCCAACGATTTGCAGGGCGTCGGCATGTGGGCATTGAACTACGACGGATCGCGCCCCGAACTTTGGGACGCCATTCGCGCGTATGCCGTGGAACCCTGCTGCTCGCAAATTGTCAATGAAAACGCAGTCACCCTTGTGGACGACGACTTCGACGCCGGGACGTCTGCGTCAAACTGGAACGTCATCGCGTCTTCAGCAGACTACACTGCCGAATTCGCCTACGACTACTCAGCCGTCGGAATCCCGTCAGCCCCCAACTCCACCGGCGGCTCGACGACAGGCCTGAAGTTCACCGTCAACAATAACGACGGCATCGCACAGACAGCCGCAGTCAGCGCCTTTCCCAACGGTGTAAGCGTCGCGGGTGACCACGTGCTCAAATTCGACATGTGGATCAACTACAACGGCGGCTCGGGCGGCGGGTCTGGATCGACTGAGTTCATGACAGCCGGCTTGGGACATGGCGGAACGCAGGTGATCTGGTCGGGCAATCCTTCGAGCGACGGATACATGATGGCCGTCGCCGGGGAAGGCGGCGCTTCACAGGATTACCGCGCTTACAACGGGGCAACACTGCTAACCGTCGGTTCAGGCGTGTACCTCGCGGGTTCGCAGGACAGCACCAACAGCTACTACCAATCGCTCTTCCCCAGCCCGACGTTTGAATCGCAAGGATCGCCAGGTAAGCATTGGGTCGAAGTCGAAGTGATTCAATCGGGCGACCTGCTGCAGTGGAAGCTCGACGGCACGGTCATCACGTCGATTGTTCTCGGTTCACCGCTCGGCGGCGTACCGATGCTCGGGTACATGGACCCGTTCTCATCGATCGCCAACCCGGCGGCTGACAACTACATCATCTACGACAACGTCCGCGTGGAATTGCTCCCCGACAACGACTGCAACGCCAACGACATCAGCGACGGCTGCGAGTCGATTGCAGGCGGCGATTACAATGGCGACGGGACGGTCAACGCTCTCGATTACGCGTGGTTTTCGGATTGCCTCAATGGGCCAGGGCAATCGCCGACACCCGCATCACTGACTTGTGCGAATCGCTGCCTTGAGGCGTTTGACGCAGACTTTGATGGCGACATTGATTTAGCTGACTACGAGGCGTTCAACACCAGCGTCGTTCCCTAATAAGGTGAATTGCCCAATGCATTGAATGTGAGTTGGGGTGGCGCGATACGTCTGAGGCGTGTCACTTCGCGTCGTACCTTGCGCGCAACAATTCCTGAACGCGTTGCACCAGCACGCTTGGGCCAAAAGGTTTTTGAAGGAGTTGCGTCGTCCCGCTTTCAATGCCATGGGCCCCGAAGTGGTCGGCGGAATATCCAGAAACAAACAGAACGCGGGCGTTTGGATTCACTTCGACAAGCTTTTCTGCCAGTTCAATACCACTCATACCAGGCATGACCACATCGGTAATCAAGAGGTCGATCGGGCCGTCGTGATTCATTGCTGCTTCCATCGCGTTTTCACCATCCTCGGTCTCAATGACGGTGTACCCTGCCACGCGAAGCGCCTTGCACATGACGTTTCGAACCATGTGCTCATCCTCGCAAACGAGAATGGTCGCATCTCCTGCCTCGATGTGAGTCTGCTTTGCTGCCCGACTTGGCATTTCAGTTCGCTCGATCGCAGGAAACCGAGTCTTGAACGTCGTGCCTGACCCAACTGTCGACTCCACGTGCACGAAACCGTTCGACTGTTTCAAAATTCCGTAGACCGTCGACAACCCTAGGCCCGTCCCCTTCCCGACAGGCTTGGTCGTGAAGAACGGTTCAAAAACATGCTCAATGGTCTCCGGGCTCATCCCCGTTCCCGTATCGGAGACCGACAGTTGAACATATCGCCCCGGCCGAACTTCTTCGAATTCCTGCTGAGGTGTCTCGTCGAGTTCGATGTCGCGAAGATCGATCCTGAGTTTCCCACCGTTGGGCATGGCATCGACGGCATTGACGACAAGATTCATGATCACTTGTTCGACCTGTCCCGCATCGGCGTGAATGAGACTTGTCTCGGGGTCCAACTCCACCTCAAGCTCGATGTGTTCGCCAATCAGCCGCCTGAGCAGTGTCTCCAGTTCGTTGACAACGAATTGCGGATCGACCAACTCAGGACGCAGGACTTCGCGTCGACTAAATGCTAGAAGCTGTCGCGTCAAAGATGCCGCGTGTGTGCCCGCCGACTGGATGTCTCCGATTCCGGACCGCATTCGTTCGGTCAATTCACTTTCTGGAGATTCTTGGAGAACCTTAAGAAGTACCTCGGCGTTTCCCAGGATCGCGGTAAGAAGGTTGTTGAAGTCGTGCGCCACCCCTCCCGCCAACTGACCCACGGCTTCCATCTTCTGCGATTGGCGAAGCTGCGCTTCCAGATCGAGGCGTCTCTTTTCAGCGCGCTTTCGCTCGGTGACATCTTGCGTAATTCCCATGATGCGGACGGTCTCGCCGTTGTCATCGAGAATTGGAACGAATGACGAAGCAAACGCGAGTCCGTTTTGTGCAGTAAACTCAAACTCGGACGATTTTCCGTCGAGCGCATCTTTCAGGTAAGCGTCCACCATCGAACGATCATCTTCTGCCACAGCGTCCAGGTAGGGCACGTTTAGAATCTCTCGTTCGCACGAAGCGCCCATCATGTTCACGCCTGCTTTGTTCATCGAGATGATGCGGCCTTGTGGGTCGATCTGATGAATGCAATAAGGGGCGTTCTCGACGAGTGCACGGTTCTCTTTTTCACCTTTGCGTAGCGCCTCCTCGGCTTGCACGCGTTGAATGGCCACCGCGGCAAGATGAGCGAACGAATCGATTAGTTTCAATTCGCGATCCGTCGGTCGTTTGGGTTCGCGATAGTAAAGGGCGAATGTCCCGAGCACTTTGCCGGAAGAGTCCCGCACGGGTTGTGACCAGCAAGCCCGCAACCTGTACTGCAATGCCAAGTCTCGATAATCTCGCCAAAGCGGATCGGTTTGGATGTCTTCGACAATGACGCGTTCATTTCGAAAAGCTGCCGTTCCACACGAACCCGTGCACGGACCGATCTTCGTTCCTTCCAATGCTTTCGAATACGATTCAGGCAGGCTTGGGGCAGCCCCTGAGAAAAGTCGAAGACCGTCCTCGTCACGCAACAAATGCACCGCGCCGATGGTCCCATCGGTCTGCTCTTCGATGGTCTGGACGAGCGTGTCCAGGACCGCATCCAGCGAGGCCCCCGCAACCATTTGTTGCAAGACGAAGTTCTGCCCGCTGATCAGCGATTCCTGAAGCTTGCGATCCGTGATGTCGCGTGTGATCCCCGCAGCCCTGATGACCTTGCCATCCTTGTTGTGGATGAGCGTTCCGCGGGTCACCACGGTTCGAACGGACTCATTGGGTCGGATGCTGCGCAACTCGTGGTCAAGATCATGTTCGCCCTTCAGGAATCGCTTGAACGCAGCCACAACTCGATCGCGATCTTCAGGATGGACATACTCATACCAGACCGACGAATCCCGATACACGTCCTCAACGGGTCGTTGAAACACCCGCTCATAGGCTTGGCTGACGTACAGCGCCTTGGGGTTTTCGGGGTCCTCTACATCAAACAACCAGAAGATGTCATCGATGTGCTCTGAGATCTGCGAGAATCGCAAGTTGCTCTCACGAAGACTCGCTTCCGTTTGCATGCGCTTTGTGACGTCCTGCGTGCTCCCGCGCAAACCG
Organism: Phycisphaerae bacterium; assembly: GCA_030429365.1. GTDB lineage: Bacteria > Planctomycetota > Phycisphaerae > UBA1845 > UBA1845 > UBA1845. The sequence goes on along the minus strand of JAUIEW010000045.1, from coordinate 12,508 downwards.
GACACCCGGCCATACCTGTCGCGAATAGGGCTTGCGAATGTCTCAAACTGCCGCCACGTTCCGTCGCTGTAGCGCGCACTGTAATCAGACTGTACAACCTCTCCCGTTTCCAGGCATCGCCCGATCGACTCAATAACTTTCTCAACATCATCTGGGTGGACCAGCGAGAGAAACGACTCTCTGGTTGGCGTGAACTGGGCGGGGTTGAGACCGTACAGGTGATAAAGATGATCCGACCACCAAACGATGTTTCCGTCACGGTCGCTTTCAAAGCTACCGATGCGGGCGATCCTTTGCGCCTCACTGAGACGCTTCTGGCTTTCCCGAAGCTGGTGCGTGCGCTCCTTGACTTGCCGATCCAAGTCGCGGTTGAGCTCATTGAACTCAACAGTGGTTCGATCATTCTCAATGTGAAGCGCAACGAAGTTGGCGGTGTTGGCCGCGAACGCAATGTACGGCGCTACGGCATCGCTGTCGTGAACGTGTAGGTAGATCGCCCCGTAATGCCGACGTGCAGTGCGCAACTCGAGCGTCAACCAGTCCTCATCGTCATCGTCCGGCGGTAAGAACGTCCCGGTGCTGACCGTGGGCGATTCGTATCCGTGTGCTGCGACTGAGAGTTCGGCAAATTCCGCCCGTGTATCCGAACGTTTCATTCGAACAACCTGTCCGTCAACACACGTCGTACACGCCGACACGCCTGGAAACATTGCCAACTCGTACGCAACCATTTCGATCAGTCGTTTGGTGTCGGGCGCGGCATGAAGCCCACTGTGCAACAGCAAGATTCGCCCAAGGACTGCGGGATCGGGTGCGAGGCGTTCGGTCATGAGTCACTATCCGGCAAAGCGTGCGCGGTACTCCGTCAAGAAACGTTCCGGCCCCAGATAGCAAGGGTTCTTAACCAGTTGGCCTTTGACGATGATCACCGGATGAATCGCCAACATGTTCATGATGATGTTGCCGTCAAAAAGGCGCGTGTCGTACTGGCAGCAGAGCGTCATGGGGTAGTATTCCAAGAGGCCATTCAACTCCGCTTCATATTCCATGAGAGATGCTTCTTCAACGCAACCATCTTCCAGATACCAAGACATTTCGCTGGCGCCACGTGCCCCAGCGAATCCCCCGTCAACACTCTGCAGGTATTCATCGCGCACGCGGTCGATCATCGCACGGCGATCGAATTTTCCGGACGGGCAGTAGATCGCGTTTGAATCGGCCAGTGTTAACGCCTCTCCGTAAGTGCGCAGGTCGACGCCCAGCGCTTCGAGCTTGTCCCCCAACTTCTCAGGCGTCATCGTATCCACAACATAGATGACTCTCTCATTCGCAGATAGCCCGCTCTCCATGAACCTACAGATGACATCCTGCCGCTCTGCGTCATCGTTGAAAAGATAGCAGATGTGCTGGCCCTCGTGGACTGTCTGATTCGTAAACCCCAATGACACCAACCTGCGACCGCTCTGATCAGCGCACATGATCAAATTCCTTCCAATGCCTTACGCAACGTCTCTCGCCAGACTTCGGATGGACGTGCAAACGCGCCGACCAGAACCCATCGCCCCAGTGAGCCGGGTTCGGTCCGCGCATGGCACGTCTTACCCAACAGGCATTGCCGTCGTGCGCCGGCAGTCAGATGAAGTTTCGTAAGGCGGCCCATTTGCTCTGCGCAATGCGAACCTCTTGGCCACATTGCGAATCCAGTTAATTCTAGCATGACGTGCAAGAATAGGCCCACACAGCTTCCAAATTCTTCTGAATTGCCGGCTATCTGAGCATCGTCCGTTTTGACGGCTGGATGAATCAATTCGTAGCACCCGGTCGCCATCCGGTCCGAGAACTTCATCGGTGACAACGCAGCCAATTGGCCTTAAAATGCGTACCGCAAAGATCGCCGCGCAAATGAATGCCCTATTTTGGCGAATCAAAGCGATACTGAAAGGACCCATCATGCCGGCCGACCCAAGTTCGCCCCGTGAACGCATCGTCTTGCGCGCAGCCCAGGAACTTCGCGACGGAATGTACGTGAACCTTGGAATTGGCATGCCCACGCTGGTCGCAAATCACCTGCCAGAAGGCGTGAACATCGAGTTGGAATCAGAGAACGGCTTGCTTGGCATCGGACCATTTCCGTTTGAAGGCGAGGAGGATGCCGACCTGATCAATGCAGGCAAGCAAACCATCACTGCGTCAAAAGGCGCATCTTATTTCTCAAGCAGCGAAAGCTTTGAAATGATTCGCGGCGGGCACATCGACCTGACCATCATGGGCGGGATGGAAGTCTCGCAGGAAGGCGACCTGGCCAACTGGATGATTCCCGGAAAAATGGTCAAAGGTCCGGGCGGCGGAATGGATCTGGTCGCCAGCGCCAAAAAGGTCGTGATCATCATGACCCACTGCAACAAAAGCGGTGAACCGAAGATCCTCGAAAAGTGCAACCTTCCCTTGACTGGCGTGCGCTGCGTCAACCGACTCATCACCGAACACGCTGTCTTCGATTTCGAGAACGGCGAGATGATCCTTCGCGAAGTGCTAAGCGATATGTCGATCGAAGAGCTAAAGAAGATCACTGCCGGCAAGTTCCGCGAAAACTAAAACGCCTGAAGCTCAGAGTTGCAATCCCCCTTATGCACATGTGCCACTGGGTGCCCGTCACCCAGTGCCGATCACACCAACCATTGATTACCATCAACTCGTCCGATCAAAGCCCGCGCAATGACTCCAGCAGTTTTCGGCCGCGGGCAGGATTCAACTTGCTGATGTGACCGATGCGTCCGAGCAGGTGTGATCTAAAATCAGAATGACCCTCGCGATTCTGGCTTTCAAGCGAGCCGGCTTTTCGAGCATTGTGAATGATCGCTTTCAACCGATCATAATCTTCGCGGCGGGCGTTGGTCTTCTCGTTGACGATCACGCCGGTCACTTCCTGCCGCTGGCTGGGCCGCATGAAACGCAGCTTTCGATGGTTCAAGCTGAAACCTTCTTGCCGGATGATCACCTTGGCGTACTTGAGAAAGCGAATCATACCGCGCTTAAACGACTCATCTCCGGAAAACGTAAGGTCATCGGCATAGCGCGTGTACGTCGCGTCGAAGCGCTTCGCCAACCCGCTCAAACGACGATCCATTCGATGCACAGCGAGGTTGGCAAGCATCGGACTCGTCGGCGCCCCCTGCACCGCATGACGAAACGCACGCCACACGCATTTGAGCTGGTCATCTTTGCCTCGCGGTTTGTTGATCGGCCCGAGGTTGGGGCGATACGTACATAGCTGAGCCAGACACCGCGACACTTCCGAGTTGTAACCGAGCCAACGAAAGATGCCGACGACCTTCGGATAGGTCACATGATCAAAGAAGTTGCGCAGATCGAGATTGAGGATCAGATCCTTACCGACATGGGTGGAGGCATTGGACACGATGCTACGCCTGCGGACAAAACCGTGGGCCGCCCCATGAACGGGCGCGCGATCAAGAATGCCCTCCTTGATCTTCGCTTGCACAGATTTCAGTCGCGGCTTGGGACTACAAATGATCCGAACACCCGTGCTTTTCTTCGGAACGGGCCATTCAACATAGTTGGTCCTGCCCGGACGAATTCGATTGGACGGGTCGGCCAACGCAAGAAACGACCGAAAATCAAGATTCAACCACCGAAGCAAATCGTCGGTCGAATGAAAGACTGGCAACCCGAAGGAGTCCAGTCTGTGGGGTTTTCCAACAGCTTGGCGGATATCGCGATTGCGCGGTGACGGCTTATATGCCTTTTCCCGATTCGGCTTGGGAACCGGATACCCAACATCGCCCTTGCTCTCGCCCCGGGGTTGCCAATGCCCGGGCGTGTCCAAGGGTTCGAGATGCCACCACCCGATGGGCGTGAGCGACCGCGACTTCAGGCAGATGCCGATGTAGATCACACCGATAACAACGACGCCCCAACTCCAGCAACCCAAGGCAAGGATTATCATTCGATTCCACCTTCACACCCGAAGAAAACCGTCACCCATAACGGCCATTACAGCTTCGCCGCGGCTTCGAATCGTTCAGCCGCCGTTTTCAATTCCTGCTCCGCGTCGGCGAGTTTCTGTTTGAGTTCTGCGGCCACGGCTTTGCCTCTGACAACGTTTCCCGATGAATCGCGAACGACGCCACCTACATAGATGCTGGCCATTTCCAGGTAAACGCGCCAGACGTCGAGCGTCGCCTCCGCAAGAATCTGGCGTTCCTCTGCGGCTGACTGCTCTGAGATCTGATCCGCAATCTGACGGGCTTTGCGCTCGGATCCCCCCGCTTTGATGACGGCTTTCATCATTTTGGAGTGTTCCGTTGCGGTGAATTCCTTGATCTTTTCGCCGACGCGGACGATCTCCTTGAGCGTGCCCCGTGCGCCGTTAATCTGAACGACTCTCGATCGGTCCATTTCCCTGACTGCGCCAAGCACATCGCGCTCCTTAAGCTCACGGATGTAGCGCTGCTGCATCGCCTGGAAAAACCACTCGTTGTACATCCCGGCATGGTAGGCCTTGGCCATCAACAACTCGTCACCCTCCAAGCCGACTTCGGCATCCGCGATCTTGGCGCGAAGTTTGGCGCCCAGATCACCGCGGGTCGCATCGGAATCGGTCAGGATCAAACGGACGAAAGCGGTCAGTTCCGGCGATTCCTTGAACGTCACTGCCGGCCCGCGCATCAAGACCGTCGCTTGCCCGATCAACCCCATCGCCGCAACAACCGCCATCGAAATGATAGCCGACTTCTGCACGCCGCCAGCGATGCGATACACGACATACGGAATACCGACACCGATCAGCAGGATCGCCAACAGAGCGCCCGGGAGCCCTTGCATCCCGCCCGACGATGTCGCCATTTCGTACCCTTTAAGACCCACCCAGGGCAGCAACATCGCAAACGCCCAGGGTGGTACGAAACTGCCTTTTGCTCCGTCGTCCTGCTCCATGCCCTCGTCCCCTGTCTGTTTGAGTTGGTTTTCGCCGTTGAATGCCGCCCGGCCCGACACGCTGCGATTTGGCGGATCTGAAAGAAAGATGCGGAGCCGGGTTTTACAACGCTCGGCCGTCCACGCGCACACCATTCGAGCAATGGTGTGCGTGTGGACTCGTTAGGAATATCTGCGAGACGGCTCGCTCGGGGTAGCCCCGAACATCCTGTCGCCAGGACCCTAAAACGCTCGACTCCGCATCTGCCAAATATCGTGCCGCGCCGAACCTTCCAATGCAAGCGCCGCCTTGCCGCCTAGTTCAAATGAGGTAAGCTTGGGACTGGTCGTCACAACACACTTTTCAATCCAAACGAGGGTTGCCTGCCATGAAAAAAACACGCCTGTTCACGCCCGGTCCCGTGATGATTCCCGAAGATGTCATGCTGCATATGGCCCAGCCGATGGAGCACCATCGCACGTCGTTCTATCGCGACATGCTCGCCGACGTGACCGAACACCTCAAGTACATGTTTCAAACCGAACACGCCGATTGTTTGGTTTTGACTGGTTCGGGAACTTGCGCGGGAGAAGCCGCCATCGTCTCGTCGATCCACAAAGGCATGAACAAAGCGCTAAACCTCTCCGGTGGAAAGTTCGGCGAGCGTTGGGGCAAAATTTGCAAGGCGTTTGAACTCGACTACACCGACCACGTCATGGATTGGGGCACGTCAGCCACCGCCGAAACCGTGACCAAACTCATGGATGCCGATCCGGCTATCGACACCGTGATCTGCGTTCACTCGGAAACATCCACCGCGACGCTCACCGACATCGAAGCCATCGCCAAGGTCACGCAAGCACGCGATGCGGTTCTCATCGTTGACTGCATCACCAGTTGCGGATGCATCCCATTCAAGTTCGACGAGTGGGGCATCGACATCGCATTCACCGGTTCGCAAAAGGCCATGATGCTTCCGCCCGGGTTGGCATTTGCCTGCGTCTCACCCAAAGCATGGCGACGCATCGACAAAGCCCCGTGCCACGCGTTCTACAACGACCTGAAAGCGCATCGGAAAGCAATCCGCAGTTGGGACAATCCATACACGCCAGCCAACACGCTGGTTTTGGGATTGCAGAAAGTGCTGCACGGTTTCAAAGAACGCGGATTGGAAAACATCTGGAAAGAAACCCACATGTTGGCTGAGGCGACAAGGTCAGCCGCCAAGGCTTTGGGACTGGGTGTTTATTCCAAAAGTCCAGCCGACTCAGTCACGGCGATCACAATCCCCGATGGCATCGACGAAGGCAAACTTCGCAAAAGAATGCGCAGTGAACACGGCATGCAAATCGCGGGCGGCCAGGATGACCTGAAAGGCAAGATCATCCGCATCGGTCACATGGGATACGTCGATGCGTCCGACACGTTGGCTGTCATCGCAGCCCTTGAGCTGGAGTTGAAACTGCAAGGTCACAACATCGAACTGGGTAGTGGGCTAAAAGCCGCCCAGGAAGTGATTTTCAAAGCGACCCAAGGGTAAAACGTCGCGTCCGCGCGTCGCAGTCCAACAAGGCAATGTTGTTCCAACAAGTTTCCGCCGCACCATTGGCCGTCGCAAACGCCCTTGGCTGCGGCGGTTTTCTGCGCGCGGTCAACGCGCTTCGTAGATGTCCAGAAACTCAAGGTTGTTCGGCAGCAAGTCTTCTTGGTTGCGAATTTCGTCGGCAGTCAACCACCGATAGGCTTTGACTTCAGCCTCGTTCATGCGAACGTCATACCCGTTGGCCACAACCTCCCACCATTCAAGGTGGAGGCGTTTGTCGTCGCTAAGCCGGCTCCAGAGTTTTCCCCGTGCTTCCACCTCCAAACCAAGCTCTTCATGAAGCTCGCGCACAATCGCGTCAGCCGCCGTCTCTCCGGATTCGATTTCGCCGCCAGGAAAACACCACATGCCACCCGCACGCACATGTTCGCTCCGTTGAATCACCAGCAACCGATCACCGCAGCGGAGCACGCCGACGACACCATACATGCATTCCGTTGATTGCGAATTTGCGTTCATCGGTGGCATTCAATGAATAAAAAAACGGCGGCGGATGAATTCATCCGCCACCGCCTTGTATTACGAAGTTCGTAATTCGATTCGTTCAAACAGCATCGAATCGATTACGGATAGATCAGCGAGTCAGTGGTTGAATCGCCAATCGTGTTCTGGAACACTTGCCTCCCAGGGTACATACCGGTGATGCTGGTGTTGTGCGGGCTGATACCTGACTGACGGGCGGCACCCAAGGCATCCACATCCATCAACGTAAAGATGTTGTCGTTGTCGATACCCTGAAGCGGATTCTTATGGAACGATGCGTGACCGTCACCAAAGAGCACGTTCTGACCTTCACCGGTACCCTTACCACCGTGGTTCGGCGAGTTAAAGGGCTGCCAAGCCTGCGGGCTCATGTCTTTGCCCGGATCGTTGAGGTTGGACGCATTCCATTCATCTGCAGTTGAAGGCAGCGCCACGGTCGGCTGGGGCGGAATGCCATCACTGTACGGACCATGGTCAGAGAAGACCGCCATACGGGGGTCAACATCTTCGCTGCCGCGGGTCTGGAAGGGGCCGTAGGGCACCTGGAAGCCATAGCTGACGCGCTTGGTCGACTCAAAATCGTAATAGCAATCGACGTTCTGATTGTTCTCAATCTGATCGCCTGAGCTCGGGCAAATGAATGACTTCGGCGTCACTTCACCTGAACGGACCAACATCCACAACGCACGGGTCACAGAAAGCGTCGTGGCTCCCTGACCGCCAATAACGTTGGATTCGGTCTGCCTGTCAGGCGTGTTGTCCGTGGGGCTTCCTGCTGCGGAACACGGATCCACATCCACGGAGCCTTCTCCGATTTCCACATCCAGACGCTGCCACTCGATGAGTGTCCCGGTGGTTTCCAGGAACGTCGGCGTGGGCCAATGCTCTTCATTGTCATTGGCATAGATTTTTACTGCCGTACCAAAACCCTTGGCCTGGGTACCGCACACCAGCCGCTTGCTCAACTCACGAGCACGCGAAAGGCTCGGCAACAAGATCGAAATCAGCAGGGCGATGATTGCCACCACCACCAGCAGTTCGATCAGCGTAAACGCTTTCCTCGACTTCATGACACTGTTCTCCTTAATGACAGTACGACGCACGCGCACTGGATCCGCCGTCAGCCTAAAGAGCCGCCGGCATAAAATGGATTGATAAACATGATTGCCGGATTCGTTAGAACCAACCAACGCCTCTCCGTCAAACGATGCGAGCCCAGAACGCAAACCACCAGAGAGCGCCTCTCGGTGGAATTTTCCAAGGTATTATCGGCGGTCTTCTTCGCGAACGTTGCGCGCCAACACACTCATTCGACTTAGAACGCCAATGCAAAGTCCACCGCGTCTGTCAGCCAACTGGCTGCGCAGTTCGGGTGGCGCTTGAGGAGGGTCGTGACAGGGAGGGATAATTGGGGGTCAGTTGTGTCAAATCTGATCATCAACCAACCGGTACGTCAGATATAATGAATAATGGCTGTATGGATACTGCAATCCCTAATTCAATGAGCCCTTGCCTCACATTCCGACATTAATATTACCAGCGCTATGGGTGGCAGTCAATCAAAACACCGCCATCGGCAGGCGCTTCGACGCCCTTCCGACAGATCAATTCAACTCCCAGTGCGCGAATATAAGCAATCGAGGTACAGTGCGCGAACGCCCCACGGTGCCCGACTGCTCACAATTTAACTTTTTCCAGTAAGATTTTATGCATCTCGGCGGTCCCCACGCCTCTGCCGTCCGCGGCCTCCAAGTAAGCGGGCACACTGGTCTCACCGATCAGCGGCAAGCCGACTGCTTTTCGCACCCGGTCGATCAAATGAATCCCCGAAACGTCAACCGCCACCGGATCGGTACCGCCAATCAGAAACCCGCCGTCCCAGATCGAATCCTCATGAGGCACCGGGCCGCCATCAAACACAATTCGAAGCGCGTCAACGAGGTGCAGGCGGAGCTTGTCACGCACTTGTGGCATCGCCACGATGTCCCCGATAAATGGCGAGCATCCGTTGTCATGATAGCGGGCTGGATGCTTGACTACGGCATGCGAGATGTTCTTCATCGCAGCCGTCATGACGGCCAAGTTGTGCGTCTTGAGAAATGGCACGTTGATGATCGCCGTCACCTGATCCAACCACGCGGCCAACTGATCCGATCCGCTGCCGAAGTCATGGACTTCCTTTGACCAGCCAGGGTCTGGCGCCTGCGTCTGGGTGGCGGACCGAAGCTCGTCCGAGACTTCGATCGCAACAATCTTTGAGCGCTTGAATCCGGCGTCTTCCAAGGAACCCACCAGCGATTTCAGCATCGCCGACGTAGTTGCGATCGTGCCAGCGCCATTGCGATTGAATTTCAGGGCGATCGTATCGTCTGGTTTGAGAAACGAATGCCACGCATCGGCGGGTTTCTGCTCGCCGCTAAGCCGCGTTACCACCAACTCAATCAGGTCACGCAGCACCTCTTCATGGATTCCCAGGGGATTGAGGACATGTTGGCTGCGAGCCTGAACCACGCGAACCTGGCTTAGCCCATGCCGATTGGTGACTCGGTCTGACGCAGACGCCGCATGGGCTCCCAGCGCCAAGGTGCCAGCCGCCATTGCGGAACCGACCATGAACTCGCGCCGAGAGAGCGAGCACGGATGCTTTCCGCTGGGCGGCACTGAATTGTCACCGGCTGATTGACACATGATTCTGAGACCCTATACGTGTATCGGACCCTCGGCAGCCGACCTAACGCTGCGCGACGACACAAACGCACTTTCTTGATGGGCAAAAACCTGTGAAACGCTACGATCAACTCCGCAACACCGCCGAAGAATTCGGACAAGAACACCTGTTTCAATACTGGGAATCATTGACGGATGACCAGCGTTCACTCTTGCTGGACGACATCGAGCGAATTGACTTCAAAACCCTCGCAGCGTTGGTCGCCGACAAGCATGCCGACGCAGCAGCGATCGACGAATCGAAGATCGAGGCGCCGCCGGTCTATCCACACAAGCCAGCCGACGAGCAGTTGGATCTCTACGCCGAAGCCCTGAAAACCGGTAAGTCGATGTTGGCGGATGGCAAGGTCGGCACGATGGTGGTCGCAGGCGGGCAAGGCACGCGCCTCGGATTCGACGCCCCCAAGGGCACCTTTCCGATTTCACCAATCAAGAACAAAACACTCTTCCAACTCTTCGCCGAGAACATTCAAAACGTCAATCGCACCTACGGCTGCAAGATGCCCTGGTACGTCATGACCAGTTCCGCAACCGACGCACCCACGCGAACGTTCTTCGAAGAGCACAACTACTTCGGCCTTGACCGCGACGACGTTTACTTCTTCCAGCAGGGGGTCATGCCAGCCGTCGATGATGCCGGCAAGATCATCCTTACCGAACCCCATCAGGTCGCGCTTTCTCCCAACGGCCACGGGGGCAGTTTGCTGGCGCTGCGCGATAAGGGCATCCTCGAAGATGCAAAGCGCCGCGGCGTCGACGTCATCAGCTACTTCCAGGTGGATAACCCGCTTGTTTCGCCAGCCGACCCGCTCTTTATCGGTTTGCACCAACTCGCCGAATCGCAGATGTCCAGCATCGCGGTGCCCAAAGCCGACGACCTCGAAAAGGTCGGCAACTTCGTCAGCATCGACGGCAAAATTCAGATCATCGAATACTCCGATCTGCCTGATACGCTCGCCCACGCGCGCAATCCCGACGGATCGCGTAAACTCGACGCTGGCAGTGTGGCGATCCATCTGATCAATCGCGCGTACGCCGAAGACCTGACCGGTGGAACCGGCGTCAGCCTGCCGTGGCATCGCGCCCGCAAAAAAGTTGAATACTACGACGGTGCGTCTTCGACCACCGTTCAGCCGGACGCGCCCAACGCCACGAAGTTTGAGATGTTCATCTTCGATGCGGTCCCGCTGGCCAACAAGTCGATCATCCTCGAACAACTGCGCGAGGATTGCTTCAGTCCGGTCAAGAACGCCGAAGGTGTGGACAGTCCAGCCACCTCGCGCCGCGATATGATCCGCCGGGCGGCGAAATGGCTTGAGGCGTGCAACGTCAACGTCCCGCGCGACGGGAACAAAGATCCGCAGGCGACCATCGAGATATCGCCGCTGCGTGCGATCAGCGCGATGCAGCTCCGCCAATCACTTGACGCATCGCTGAAGATCAACCCAAACGACGAAATGTACCTGGATTAGGATCGCAGTCCCTGGTGCCACTGCTCTGTGAGCAGTGCAGAACACGAGGACATCGAGAGAGCATCAAAACGACCACTGCTCACAGAGCAGCGGCACACCCAGCAGTTTTGCGATTATTCCTCGTTAATATCGACGATCGACTTGTCGGTGGCGAGATAGGTGAACACTTCGGCGACGTCTTCGTTGTGCATCCGTACGCAGCCCATCGATTTGTTGCGCCCGATCGAATCAGGCTCGATCGTTCCGTGGATGCCGTAGCTCGTCTGCCCGACAGCCTTCCCCGCGATGCCGATCAACTTGATCCATCGTTCACCCAGCGGATTTTCGGGATCGTCGGCGAGGATGATCTTCCCACCACGCGGGGGATGGTACGTCGGGTTTTCGATCTTGTCGCCAACCTTCCATCGGCCTGGCGGCGTTGAACCATGTTCGCCAAGCCCGACTTTGTAATGACGCACGAGCGTGTCCTGAAGGTAGATGTCCATCACGAAGGTGGTTGGATCGATCTTCGCGTTGAATGGACCATGTACAACCTTGATGTTCTGACCCGCACGAATGCGATTCTTGTTGGCAATGCCGTTAATCGCGGCGAGGAAGTCATCCGTCACCGAATACTTGTTGGCCACCTTCCCGAGCGAATCCCCGCTCTGGATCGTATAGCGCGAAACAAACGGATCGCCATCGATGATCGTGGGGCCAAAAATCGTTTCGTTTCCGATGCGCGTGAGTGCGGCCCGCGCTTCGATCAAGTCACTGTGCGACAAACCGAACTTGACCGCATCGGTCAGATGCTCCCGGGCGGTGATCAAATCACCCTTGGCATTCGCCTGCATACCGATCGCGAAAAGCTTTTGGGCTTTTGCCCGATCTTCGTCATTTCGCTGGGGCGCGTTTTCGGGCAAGCCCTGCTGAGCAGGATTGGCACCCTTTTCAGCCACATGCCGCCCCGCCCCACCATCAGAAATCTCGGGCCGGACGGATGTGAGTTTTGGAACGCTGCTCCGTGTGGCTGACTCGGCGCTCGCCACCTTGGCGCTGTCCACTTTTGAGACTTTGGCATCAGACGCTTGCGGGCTGTCCTCCAAAACCGGGCTCAAGAACTGCGCATAAACCCAGACGCCAAAGGCGGTCACAATGAATCCTGCAACCCAAACACCGTTACCGCGATTTCGATTGTTGCGTGATGAATTTCGCTTGCGTCGTGCCATGATATCAGCCTCCCTGCTGAGCGCGGACTTGCGTGGTGGGGTCCGCAAACTGGCGTTCATTTAACGGTGGTGGGTGGAC
>JAUIEW010000044.1 GCA_030429365.1 Phycisphaerae bacterium | reverse complement strand
AATATTCCAGCTATCATGAACCTGTTGAATAGTCAGTTGCACAACCTCATCCAAATCGAGGGAAGAGGTTATTGTCCGTGTAATTTCAATCAGCGTATTTAATTCTTCTAATCTGGCTGCCAAAGCAAAATCTGCAGCTTGAAACACGCGTGCATTTTCAAACGCAATCGCTGCCGCAACAGCCACCGCAATCGCGCCGGCCACGCCCTCGGGATGTGCATGCGTCACCTCTGCCGACGCCCGCGCGGCATCAACCACCCGCTGAAGATCATCCGCAAAGTACGCCCCGATCGGCGCGACCCGCATCGCCGCACCATTGCCAAACGAACCCCGCCCGCCAAACGAATCCCGAGACACGCCGCGCCAATCGGCGCCATCACCAATCGCCGTCAACAAACGAATCGCGCCGGCTCCATAACTGCGGTTCGGCTGCCGTCGAAACCGCTCCGCAAACAAGCGCGCCAACCGATCCTGATCAATCGCCCCACAAGAAGCCAACACGTCCACAACACTCCAGGCCATCATCGTGTCGTCGGTGTAAAACCAAGGCGCATTCGGCAACTCCCGATAGGCCAACCGCTGCTGCATCGCCGAACTGAAGAAGCACTCGCCAAACGCATCGCCCAACGAAAGCCCTTCAAGCGACAACCGCGCCCGTTCCATCCGCTCCGCATGATCTGACGCCAATTGCTCACCCATTCGATCACCCTATCACAACCACTTCGCAAACCGCTTGACCTCGACCCCGCTACTTGCTACCATAGTACCATGGTAACAACCAAGATCGAACGCATCCAGACCGGGGTCCGCCTCGAAAAACGCCTCGTCAAGGTGCTAAAAGCCGTCGCAGAACTGCGGGACCTCACCTTCGGCGACCTCCTCGAAGGCATCTGCCTCCACGCCCTCGAAGGCAAAGCCCCCTTCTCACCCGAGACGCTCACCAATATCGAAAAGCTAAAAAAGATCTACGGCTTGGATCTCGACGCATCCCATAGCCACCAACTCAGCGAAGCGTAACCGTGCGACATGCGGCCATGAATACCGAACCACCCAAGTTCAACGACGCGCGGTCAGCCGACCTGGTCGAAGCGCTCGACAACGGCCAACTCGAAACGCTCACCCACGAAGACCACGTGCGAATCGCGTGGCATCTTCTAAAGTCCACAGACTTCGCCACCACCATCGCCCGCCTGCCGCGAATGCTAAAGCGATTCGCAACGTCCAAAGGAATGCCAAACCACTACCACGAAACCATCACCGTCGCATTCATCGCAATCATCCACGAAAGATTGCATCAACAAAACGCCAACGATTGGCCAACCTTCAAATCAAAAAACCCCGACCTATTCGACCGAAAAATGCTGAAGCGATTCTACAACAACGCAACGTTGGACTCGGACCTTGCGCGACAAGTCTTTGTCCTGCCAACCGCGTAGGCCGGATCATCGACCCGACAAAACCGTCGAACCAATTCAGTCAACAGTTTCCAACTCGACTTGCTCACCCATCATCCAGCTTTCTTCGTTGATCGGCTTGCCGTCAGGATCAAAGTAGATCCATCGACCATCACGCTTACCATCCACGTACTGTCCCTCAACCGCAAGTTGCCCATTCCGGTGCCATTCGCGCCACGGGCCCGACATAACCCCGAGTTCGCGGTAGAATTCTTGCTTCTTCACTCCGCTATCAAACCAATACTCAGTCAGCCCGCTCGGCCTTGCGTTCTCCAACGCGTACCGGCAATCCAACTGCCCATTTTCATGCCATTTTCGAACGACCCCGACCCCTCGTCCTTCATGATAGCTCGTTTCCTTCCTTAGTTTTCCGTTGCTGTACCAATGCCGAGTCGGCCCTTCCAAGGTCCCCTCACTTCGACTCACAATCGCCTCAAGCTGGCCATTTTCATACCACCGCTTTTCGGTGCTCACCGGCCACCCATCGGCATGCACAACATCGCGTTTCTGCGTGCCGTCTTCATAGAATGATTTCCAATTGCCACACGGTACGGACTGACAAAACTCCTGGCACTCACGTATTTCCCCGTTCTCGTACCAGCGAATAAAAAGTCCGTGCGAAACGCCGTCGTCGAATTCAGACAGACCGCGCTTCTGCCCCGATGAATCAAACCACTTGTGAACGCCATGAAGCAGGTTGTTTCGATACTGCGAGACCGCCCTAAGATTTCCCTCCGGATCATAAAACCGCCACTCGCCAAAACGCCCCGCTTCATTGCTCTCACCGACGGCTTTCCATTCGTATGGGGACTGGTCACAAGGGTCCGGCTTGGGAACACCTGGCGGGTACTGATTGAATTCGTTGAAATCATCGCCAGCAGAAGGAGACGTGCGAAACAACACACTCAATATGCACACTGAAAATAGGATAATATTGAATGACTTGAACAACAACCGATCGGCCCGAGCAGCACAGTCCGCCATAGCATTGCCTCCTTGGTCACCATGCACTCCACATAGTGACCAAAATAGCAAGCTGGTTGCCGTCAGCGGTTAACGGCCGCGCAACTACGTCGCGGTTCATGTCGGGTCGATGACCCGACCTACTTGCTATGAACAACCCGTCGGTTCAACAGCACGATCAGCCGACTTACAAACCTCGCGCACAAAACTCGTCGCAAACGAACCCGGCGGCAACTCGAAGCGCAGTTCAAGAAACGCTCCGTTCGAATCTTCGCCTTCGCAACATGTCGCCCCCTGTACCGGCACGCGGATTGGCCGCCGTGCCCCTTCGGGTCGATCGCTTGCGCCGCTGAAGCGCCCATCCAAATCCAGCCCGCATTCTTTCAAGACCGATGCTTCCAACGCAGCCGCATCGCCCTTCGGCTGCGTCATTTTCTTTCCAAACATCGGACCCGACGGCGAAATCTCAAACGCATCGCATCGCCCCTGCTCTGCGGCTAAATCCTCCACCGCAAAACACGCCCCGTTGCGATGCAGCCACGCCAAGTCACCGGGCATCAACTCGCCAATCCGATCGATCCGCTTAGCCACCACACGATTAAACAACTCGCTTTGAAACGCCGACACGTAAAGCTTTCGCATCGCGCGATCGACACTGCGCCAAGCCTTACTCCAATCGAGCGACTTTCGCTCCATCCATCGACAAAGCGCCCGCTCCGTGCAATGACCACCCGGCCAAGCTTTCAGCGAAGCAGCGTAATCGCCCTGTTCAAACAACTCGCGCGCCAGCTTCCCACCAGGCGAATCATCATCCGCAGGCCCACCACAAAGCACATTGATCGCCCGCTCGAAATCACCCACAAGAGCCGCCCGCCCCACGATCGCGTTCGTCCCGCGCATCCCGAAGCGCTGCGGCCCGAAATAATTCGGCATTCCGCTCGCCGCCAACCGCGCAACGATCGCCTCCGCCCGCTCAAAACTGCCGGCATGCGCGCCTCGAATGCGAATCACGAACCGGTTACCCGACAGGTGACCGATCTTCAGCTTATTCTGATGCCGCTTCGCCCAAAGCACGCGAACCCGATCAGCCGAGGCGGCCAAGACCTTTTCGGGATCAACATGCTCCACGCTCAAAACCTGCCGCGTCACCCCACGGGCATCCTTCAACCCCGCATACCCCACATCGCGCCGCGGACAGCCAACCGAGCGGCTGACCCGGGCGATCGCATCGCGCGTCGTCAGCCCCTTCTTCTCGATCTCGAAAAATACGTGTGTCCCTTCACCGCTCGGCTCGTACAAGGGAACTTCCTCGACGACGAAATCCTCGTCGGCTTCCTTGATCACCCCACCCACTCCGGGCAGATCCGACGTCAGATAGGGCAGATCCTCATCGCAAAATCGGCTGACTTCCATATTGGTTGAATTCATGCGATTCACTTACAATTTCATCACTGATTGACGGGCGACTGAAACACGCCCGCGTCCCTGGCGATCGGTTCGGATGTATTCCAGAAGACCGCCCATCGCTGAAGCCGGGATAGCGACAAGGATAATGGCACCCCAGAGATCTCTCGATATTTTCAACCGCCACGAGCCGCAGAAATCCGATAGAATTGACACCCTGTGACTCTGGGTTAGATTAAAGTAACAAGCAATTGGGAAACACAACAGGCAGGAGCTGGCCCGATGACGGAAAAGTCACCGCATCTCACGATCATCGAAGAAGATTCCGTAAACATGGTGCGCTTCAGCGATCGAAAGATCCTCGAAGAGCTCTCCATCCGCGAGATCGAAGATGAATTGTTCGCCCTCGTCTCAGCCACGCCGGCGATCAAATTGCTGCTCAATTTTACAAACGTTGAGCACCTGTCGTCAGCCGCTTTGGGCATGCTCATCAACTTAAAGAAAGAGGTCGAAGGCAAAAAAGGAAAGCTCAAGCTCTCCAACATCAACCCGCAGATCTACGAAGTCTTCAAGATCACCCGGTTGAGCAAGCACTTCGACATTCATGAGCAATCGTCCGACGCCATCAGCAGTTTCTCGTAACGATTTGGAATAAGCCGCCTCACCACTGACGCGGTGGGGCCTATTGATGCGCCGACCGTTAAAAGCCATACCGGTTTTCAGCCCGACGACTCGATCTGTGACAGACCGCAAGACACCATCACATGACCCCCGTCGATCCACACAATGTCGATCTCCCCAGTGACGATGAGTTCAAGGTCATCGAAATTCAGAGCACCCTGACCGAGGCCAAAAAGCCCGAATCACTCATCCTCAAGGAAATCGAAGCCTCCGGATACGACGAAGACGCCACCTTCGCCATCAAGCTCGCACTCGAAGAGGCCATGACCAATGCCGTCCGCCACGGCAACTCCGGCGATGCCAACAAAAAGGTGCGCGTGCGATACGTCGTCAATCCCAAGCATGTCACCATCTGCGTTCGCGACGAGGGAGAAGGATTCTGCCCCGACGACATTCCCGACCCCACAACACCCGATCGACTCTCGCTGCCCTGTGGCCGCGGCATCATGCTGATCCGCGCATACATGAACGAAGTCGAGTACCGCGAAGATGGCCGCGAAATCTGCATGACCAAGATCAACCCAGCCCACGCGCAGGACTGACCAGGTTGCCCGTTAACAACGGGTCGCCGGTAACTCGAACACGGATGAACAAAGCCAACCTCATACGAATCACGGTGAACTATGTCGGCCGCGTCCAGGGCGTCGGTTTTCGCTACACGGTCTGTCGAATCGCGGAACCGTTTGAAGTAACGGGTTACGTCAAGAATCTACCGAACGGCAGCGTCGAACTCGTCGCCGAGGGCAGCCCCTCGGCCCTCTCCGAATTGCACGAAGAGATTTGCCGGGAAATGAAGAGCAACATCCGGAACCACCAACTCGAAGAATCGCCAGCCACCGGCGAATTCAGTTCATTCGGCGTCGCATACTAGCAATAGTTCATTCAAACCATGCCAAGACGTGTGCCACAAGGTGCCAGACCACCCAGTGCTTTCACCTTCAAATGACGCGTTAGGCCACACCCAAATCAAGTCACTTCGAACCGATGCACCACGTCGCCGACGTTGGCTTTGATGTTCTCAGCCCCCTTGGGATCCATGCCCGTCTTGATGTATTCAAACACAACCTTGTCCGGCCCAACCGTCAGACGCGTATACCCAACATCCATGATAAAATCATGCGGATCCCGCGCCCGATGATCGCCGTACGCCTCGACGAATCCAGGTTGTCCGATCCAACGATTTGGCACCCGCGTCGGACGCCCGCAACAGACAAAGTGAATTCCCTCGGCTTGTTGATGGGCGAAGATGTGATCATGCCCGTATAAGAAGAACTGACTCCCGTATTGCTTCATGAGGCTCGTGATCTTCGCCTGCTCACCGACGCGTGCGTATTGCGCCCCGCCCCGTCCGTAGGCGTATCCCGTATCCGCGTCCTTACAGTTGGCGTCCCACTTGGAACCGCCAACAACATGGTGCGCAACGACAAACTTCCAACGCGCATCACTTTTCTTCAAGACCTGTTCCAGCCACCGCAACTGAGCGCGACCAAGCGTCCATTCCTCTGGAACTGTTGGCGTAGACTTCCCTGGGTTGGTGTATCGATGAACATCGAGCACGACAAAAAGTGCGTCCCCCCAAGTCCACGCGAAGTAATTCTGCAATGGCGAGCAGTTTCCTTCGTCAGCGCCACCGGTCGCCCCGGATTTGTCGTTGCCCTTCCAATTCTGGTTCTCACCGCCTTCTGCATAGGTCGTCGAGAGCGGATTCAAGTAGTGCCGCTTGCGCTCAATGGTCCCCCATCGCTGGAGAAACACGCTCCCTGTCCGGCCCTGATCGCGATAGTAGCCCGCCTCCCCTTCATGATTCCCGAGCACTAAGAATGACGGCACGTCTGCAAGCATCGGAGCCATGAAGTCGCGCCATGCCTGCCAGCGTTCGCGAGCCAATGCTTGACTTGGTGTCTTGCTCTCATTGACGAACTGAACGCCCGCTTCGTCGCCCAAGAACACACAGAAGTCTGGCCGGCTGCGCCGAACCGCATTCATACACTCTTGAATATTGCGCAAGCCTTCTGTTCGATTCTTTGGACTGTAGAAATGCGAATCGGCAAAGAGCGCAACTTGGAAGGACTCACCAGCCGGACAACGCGTCTTGAAAGATCGGGTCGCCGAACTCGTCCAACGATCCTCGTCGACCCGCCGATGCCTGACCTTCCAAAACACTTCACGCGTATCAGCGAACTCGCTGATCGTCATCTCGATCGGCTCACTTGAAACCGTCGAGTTGACAATATTCATGTCGCTGGAGCTGTTCCCGGCCCAGAGTTCAGACTCGATTTCCCCATTCGGAACCCAGTGTATCGTCGCTCCGCTCGAGGTTGGCCTGAATACGCCTTCGCCAACGTCCAGCAGCTTCAATAGCTTCTTGCGCGACTTGACCGGCCCCTTGGCCTTCGTCCCATCTGCTTCCTTGCAAGACAAGTGCGGCAGTCCACAAACAGCACACAGTGCAACCGTGCCGGCCTGTACCATGAAAGACCGGCGCGAAGTTCCCTCACCGTCCATTGAAGCGCCCTTATGAAAGACACTGCCAAACCCAAACCATTCAAGAAATCAGACTCCGGACGTCTGCAACTGGCCCAAGCTCAAGTCACAACGGAACAACTCGATAAGAATAACACGCAAAAAGCAGAGCCGACCCATGCAAGGATCGACTCCGCTAATCTGTTAAGTCGTAAGGCTTTCGCCCAAGAGCCATCAAGGGATCAATGACTCAATGCGCCTTTGCAGCCTTAGCTGCGACGACGCAGGACAGCAATTCCACCGAGTGCGAGCAGCGCCAAAGCAGCCGGCTCGGGAACGTCAATGTTCATCGGAATGGCGTCGGAACCGTTGTTCTTACCGGCGAAACCATTGCCGATGTTGAACTGGCCCGAGTAGCCGTCGCCACCGAGGTTGAACGAGTACGACGCACCAACCGAATTCACCGGGTCTGGTGAGAATGCGGCAGCGTTACGATGAATGTAGAACTGATGGAGACCCAAGGCCGCGCCGGGTTCGACAACAACGTCAAACGTACCGAGAACAGTGGTTCCTGGCGTGGTGATCGCATCTGCTGGTGAAGCGAAAACGGCGAACTGTGCACCACCACCAAGGGTCGTCTCAACACCACCCGCATTCCAGTTGGCCGGACCCGCAGTGATGTTTGCAATGCTCAACCCGGGATCCGGAGTCTGGAGGCCAGCCGCACCGTCCTGAACCGACGAGGTCAGGTTGAACGCCATGGCGATCATACCAGGTGAGCCATCGTTGACATCGGTGGTTGTCCAAGTCACTTCAACAGTGATCGAATCACCAGGAAAGAGTGAGGCATTGGTGTCGTCTTGGCCGCCAACAAAGTTCAACCCGAGTGTTGCGGCACTGGCGGGAACTGCAAATGCTGCCAGCAATGCGACTATTAGTAATTTCCTCATTTGTTCTACTCCCCTTTTTGGACTGACGAAAACCTGCAGGTTTACGATTCGTATCGCCATAAGCCGCGGAAACTTCTGAAATTGCTAATCTAGCAACGGCGTGACGGTCATCAATTTTGATACTCGCGTCGAGATCGACACACATTTCGAATTAGCGAACCCAGAGTCCCCCGCTGACTGTAACATTTATTTGCAGCTTCGGGACAGGCGTCGGCCGTCCCACTCCTGTCTGACATTATAGCGGGTCCCGATGGCCAACGTATCAAAATTAATATCGGTACTGTTGCCGTTCCAGGGCGCTGTCGATCCCGCCAATACCCTGCTCGACGTGATCTTTAACCAGTGCACCATATATTGGCCCCATAATCCAACACGACACGTCATAGCGGCTTCAATCCAAACGTAGCGTCTGACTCCGTCTTTCCTCCGGTCTAAACTGGGTCTCACGGGCCTCGCTTAGCTGGAGCTTGCCTGAGAGCCTTTCTGTTTCAGACGCAACATTGCGAAGCGCCACCATTCCCGCGGAAATTAGAACAGGATGCCAAGGCGACAACGGCACCAAACTTGGTGGGTACTGCCCCGTCATGCGAAAGAGAGCAAGACGATTCGCTTGCACGAGAATCGCTATCGCCACTGCCGCCCATCAATTCGCAGGATCAAGAGAATCTCTCACGTGTATGCAATGCACGACACAAAAAAAGCGGAGCCGACCCGGAAAAGGATCGGCTCCGCTAATTTGAAAAGCTTTAGGCTTTCGCCCAAGAGCCATCAGAACATCGATGACTCAATGCATCTAAGCAGCCTTAGCTGCGACGACGCAGGACAGCAACACCACCCAGTGCGAGCAGCGCCAAGGCGGCCGGCTCAGGAGTGACATTGATGTTCATCGGGATGGCGTCTGAACCGTTGTTCTTACCGGCGAAACCATTGCCGATGTTGAACTGGCCCGAGTAGCCATCGCCACCGAGGTTGAACGAGTACGAAGCACCAACCGAGTTCACCGGGTCCGGTGAGAACGCGGCTGCGTTACGCTGAATGTAGAACTGGTGCAGACCCAAGGCCGCGCCGGGTTCAACAACAACGTCAAAGGTACCGAGAACGCTGGTTCCCGGAGCGGTGATCGCATCTGCTGGTGACGCGAAAACGGCGAACTGTGCACCACCACCAAGGGTCGTCTCAACACCACCCGAGTTCCAGTTGGCGGGGGTTGCTGCGACGTTTGCAATGCTCAGACCCGAATCCGGAGTCTGGAGACCCGCTGCACCGTCCTGAACCGACGAGGTCAGGTTGAACGCCATGGCGATCATACCAGGTGAGCCATCGTTGGCGTCGGTGGTGGTCCAGGTCACTTCGACGGTGATCGACTGACCGTGATCGAGGTCACCCGAGTTGGTGGCGTCGAGGCCGCCGACAAAGTTCAACCCGAGGGTTGCGGCGCTGGCGGGAACTGCAAATGCTGCCAGCAATGCTACTGCTAGTAATTTCCTCATTTGTTCTACTCCTCCTTTTGGAAAACGAAAACTTGCAAGTTTACGATTCGAATCTCCGCAAGCTGCGGAAACTTTCAAAGTTTGAGTCTGCCCCACGACCCGTTGTCGTGGGGCAGACCCGGATTACTTAACTGATTACGGACAGGTGACTGCCGAGAAGTCGTTGAACAGGTTCGCCGACTGGGCGACGACCTGACGGTCACCGATGTCCATGATGCCGTCACGGTTCAAGTCAACCTGCGGTCCGGTGATTCCCGGGGTGTCCATGGTGTTGAACAGGTTCGCCGACTGAGCAACGACCTGACGGTCACCAATGTCGACGCTTGCGTCGAAGTTGATGTCACCTTCGAAGTAGCAGACGCAGAAGTCGGTGTCGGCACTTCCAACGCCAACCTCATTGGCGGCAGACTGGGTACCGGTGACGTCAAAGGTGTAGCAGGTACCATTTGCCGGTGCATCAAACGTGATGTCGAGGCTGCTGCCGTTCGGAGTGGCGGTCAAGCCGGTCAGGGCCGGGTTCGACGAAACAGAACCGCTCACAATGGCTTCAGCAAAGTCAACGCGGACATAGAGGTCGCTGCCCGTGGCACCGAACTGACGTGATTCAGTGTGATCAGCAACGGCTGCACCATCTGCGGAATCCATTGGAATATCGAGGTCGCCACCGAGGAATGAACCGTTGGCATTGTGGTTACCGGTCGAAACAACTGCAGTGAAATCGAGATCGTTGGCACCACCGCCGGTGATCGTCAGAGCTCCGCCGATCGAAACGGTTGCCGCATTGACGGGGAACACTGGACCGGTGTTGGCTGCCAAGGTGTTGGCAAACCCGGTATCAAGCGTCAGGACGATGTCGCCGCTCTGACCCGTAGCATCGAGGGTTCCGACAGCAAGGTCGACCCAAGCTGCACCGTTAGCGACGTCCGTCGCGACGGTACCGACCGGGAAGAGCGTCGGGCCTGCGTTTCCGATGGTGTTCTGTCCACCACCGATCTGAATCAGGTTGTTGCCAATTGCGGTTCCGCCGTAGCCAGCGGGGTTGGTGAGACCGAGGTTCTTTTTGAACTGATCGATGTCGCCACCAGGTGAGTCAAGCACGGCACCGGTGATGTCCGAGCCGTTGGCGTCTGAAAGGTTTGCACCCCAAAGGGCCAATCCATCATCAGTGGCGCCTTGGATGCGTCCCTGGATGTAAACATTGACAACGGCATTACCCGATACCATTGCGGCATCGCCGTCGCCAACAACGCGCAGCTCAAGAGTGTCGGCCATGACGGGTACGGCCAATCCAAATGCAGCTGCTGTAGCCAAAACTTTCGACAATTTCATCTTACGTTCCTCCGTGGGAAACTGAGACAAACGGGTTAGTCAATGGTTGCGCGTTAGTCTCAATTCATACTGCTTAAGTTAATGCTTCTTGTTACGACCCTCCTGATTCGGATGCCAAGTTTTCGATCAAGCGTGGATTGCGGGTAACGGCCCACAACACTCAACCGATCATCCTGACCACTTCTTCCGAACCAACAATATCCTGCTCAGGCACTGCAATCTACTTCAACTTCAGACACAGCGTTAAACGTCTTTTACATCTCTGCGGGGACACCGACATTCCGATGGTTAGTCGTCAATCGGCTGTGGGCATAGAAAGGGTACACGGAATGTGCTCCTTTTCCCACGTCACCACGTAGCCAGTTATACCCGCTCCAAGAACGCGATTCAACCAGAAAAGCCATCAAAACATAATTCTAATACGCCAACAGCAACACCTTATGATATAGGAACTTAGGGCTGGTTAGCCCCACTCCAGGGGGACTAGGCATGCCCCCTACACCCAACTATAGGCCTCACGCCCCGGGTGTTTGACCGAATTCCGGCGTTTTTGGAGGATTTCACATGCCTGAGGTGATCCGACCAGTTCATCAAAAGGGCGGATTTCACATGACCGGACCTTGTCCACAGGGCGGCTTCGCGGCACATTGGCGCGCCAATTTGCGTTTTTCGCGATGCCTCAGAGATTCGAATTCGCAAATCGATGCCCGAGGGTTATGGGGCTTTTGCGAGATTTAATTACACTGACACGTCATGGCATATTTCCAACTAACCACCAGCGTTCGAACGCTCAACCGCCTCCAGCAAATCGTTCGCGTCCTGGCGCGCCACGGTTTTGGCCATGTCGTCGAACGCATCAATCTCGGACGTTATCTCCCGCTTGGCAAAATCCTGCGCAGCGCCCAAGCCGAGTCTGCCAGCGCAACACCGGTGTCACTTGGAAAAAGAATCGCATCGGTGTGCAGTGAATTGGGACCCACGTTCGTCAAATTCGCGCAGACCCTGTCCACGCGGGCCGACCTCGCGTCCGAAGATATTCTCCGCGAGCTGCGCAAGTTACAGGACCATGTGCCACCGTTTGACAGTGAGTTGGCCCGTTCGATTATCGCCACCGAAATCGGGGAATCGCCTGACAATTGTTTTGCATCGTTCGACAGCGAACCGTTCGCAAGCGGCTCGATTGGACAGGTCTATCACGCCCAAACCAAAGACGGTGACAATGTCGTCGTCAAAGTGAAGCGCCCTGACATCGAAGAGATCCTCCAGCAGGACCTGCACATTCTCAAGTGGATGGCCGGCGCGGCGGAGCAGTGGTTACCGGAATTGGCCCGCATCCGCCCGGTGCAGATCGTCGAAGAATTCGAACTGCTCCTCAAGCAAGAGATCGACTACATCAGCGAAGCGTCAGCCACCGCCCGATTCGAAGAGGCGTTCGAAGATGACTCGCACATTCACATCCCGCATGTCCATTGGAACCTGACGTCTGCAAGCGTGCTCACCCTGGGGCAGATCCGCGGAGAGAGTTTTGAAGCAATCCTCGCCGGCGGTCACGAGAAAATTGACCGGAAACTGCTGGGAAAACGCCTCGTGGACATGTATGTCAAGCAGTTCTTCGACATGCGCATGTTTCACGCCGATCCGCATCCGGGCAATTTTCTAATCAGCCCGCCAGCCCGCATCGGACTCGTCGATTTCGGCCAAGTCGGCACCATCACTGACGAGCTGGCCGGCCAACTGGTCATCATCGTCGTGGCAATGATCTATCGCGAACCGCAGATCGTCGTCGACGTTCTCTACGACCTCAGCGCGGTGGAATCCGATACGGACCCCAAAGCATTGGTTCGCGACCTTCGCCGATTGCTCGACAAGTATCACGGCCTGCCGCTCAAGCGATTGAACCTGCTGACGATTTTCACGGAAATCGCAGCCGTCATCCGCCAGCACAATGTCACTCTCCCGCGCGAACTCGTCATGGTCCTCAAGACTTTGATCACGATTGCGGGCGTGGCGCTTCGTCTCGATCCGGAACTCGACCTGGTTGCGGAACTCAGCCCCAAGGTTCGCAAGTTGGTGGCCGGTCGTTTCTCCCCCAAGAAAATCGTTCGCACCACAGGTGTCACATTGTGGCACTTGTTCAGCATCATTCGCTCAGCGCCATCGCAACTGCGATCCGCGCTGCGCCGCCTGGGCAAGGGTAAGTGGCAGGTCAACATTCGCCACGAGAACCTCGACCGCCTGATCAACGAACTCGATCGCTCAAGCAACCGCATGTCGTTCGCAATCGTCATCGCGGCAATCATTGTGGGCAGTTCGGTCGTGGTGAGCACCGATACAGAATTCCCCGTCTTCGGTATCGATATTCAGTGGTTTGGGGTGGCTGGCTACTTGGTCGCGGGACTGCTCGGCATCCGATTGCTATGGGCGATCTACCGCAGCGGCCGCCTGTCCTGAAGCGCGCACACGATCGGGCGTTAACCTCGATTCCAACACTGTTAAGCGCCCGCCCGGTTTACCCAAAGTCAGATAATCACCCCCGCAGAGACCGCGCAACCTCTTTGTTTTATCGTATTTGACTTCGTTCAATTCCGAATTCTATATTCCAAATGAAAGCTGTCGTGTCCCCTTTCAGTGGCCTCGCCCCTTTGATCGAAGGGGCGAGGCCCGTTTCATTGGGCAAGGCTGAAATCGAGCACTGCGCCTGCCCGCACCGCCCGCCATCGCTTCAGTAAACGCTCCCCATCACCACATTAGAGCCTTGATCTTTCCCCGTTCTCACGCGACCATGCCCACTTCACAGGGCCTCACGGCACACGACGCCCCGTTTCAATTTCACAATGTGCGTATCTGCCAGGACAACGGATGGTTGCTCAAAATCTATTGCACCGAATCGGCATGTCAGGCTCCCCAATGCGCGTTCGCCGCTGGCTGGCCATGGGTCTGGCAGTGATCGCCACCGGATCAACGGCATTTGCCCAAGCGGGGCGCGACACCGACGCGTTCCTCATCCAGCAGCGCGGTGTCCGCGACCGAATCTGGGAGCAGATCGACCGCGAAATGCCCGCCACCCAAAAGGTGGACTTCGACTTCGGCGGGAACTACAGCTTCAACCTATTCATCTATGACGACGGCATCGAGAGCTCGCGCACCTTCCGGCGTCACGACCTGCGACTGTGGGCGCGGATGGCGTTCGACCAGGGCGCCCACGAGATCTACGCCCGAACGCGACTCAGTTTCCTCGACTTCAACACCGGCGACTCGTACGACAGCGACGACAACGATTGGAACGGAGCCAACCTCGAACGCGGCTTCTATCAATTCGATTTGCAGCGGGCGATGCGGGCCTACGCCAACCGCGAGATCGACTTCACCCTCAAAGCCAAGATCGGACGCGACCTCGTCGAATTCGGTACCGGACTCGCTCTTTCCGACATCCTCGACCATGTCGCCGTTACCTACAGCGATTCGCAGTGGGAACTCATGGGGCTGGCGGGCAAGACTGTCGGCAGCAGTCAGGACTTTGACCTGACCCGCCCGACCGACCGCACCCGTCGGGCGATTTTCGGAACGCAGCTGCGTTATCTCGGTTTCGAAAAACACCGCCCATTCGCCTACGTCTTCTGGCAAAGCGATCACAACAGCGAAACGCGCCCGACGCCGTTTCAGGATTACGACTACGACTCGGTCTATGTCGGTCTGGGTTCGACGGGCGAACTCGCGCCCAACCTCGCGTACTCGACCGAGTGGGTGTACGAAGGCGGACGCAGTTATGGCCATCGCGACTACTTCAAGCGCGACGTCATCAAAGCCTGGGCGTTCGACATCGAGCTCGAATACCTCTTCGATGTTCCCAAACGCCCACGTCTATCCGCCGAATACATCTTCGCCAGCGGCGATCCCGACCGCCTCTTAAGCCCGACCGACGCATCCGGCGGCAATCGCGGCGACATGCGCGACAGCAGTTTCGTCGGGCTCGGTTATCGCGACACCGGTTTGTCATTCGCCCCGCGTCTCAGCAACGTTCACATCTGGCGGGTCGGCGCATCGTTCTTTCCGCTCGAAGGCGATCCGACATTCGACCGCCTCGAACTCGGCACCAACTGGTTTCTCTATTGGAAGAATCGTCGCGACGGCGCCGTCTCCGATCCGACAGCCGACCTGCAGTCGGGCTACCTCGGTTGGGAAATGGACTACTACGCCAGTTGGGCGATCACCAACGATCTGTCATGGACCGCGCGGTACGGCCTCTTCTTTCCCGGCGACGCCTTCAGCGATCAATCGTCACGCTCATTTTTCCTGACCGGCATGACGTGGAGCTTCTAACCTTCATGCGAACACACAAAACCATCATCGCCATCACCGCGTTTGTCGCGATCCTGTCAAGCGGCTGCGCCCACTACCGCGAGTTCGAACCGCAGGTCGATCCGGAGACCTATTCCGAGACACAGTTCCTGCACTACTTGGGCACCGTTCCGACGGTAACCTTCGCCGAAGGGTGCAAAGCCATGGTCATCGCGGCCGACGGCGCCGACCACTTTAGCTCTCACGATGAACGTTACGACGCATTGCGCACGCGCGGCATCGTCCGTGACAGTTGGGAACTCGATGCCGGCCAATCACTTGATGTCAGCACCATGGCATTCATGGCCACCAGAATCTGCAACCTTCGCCCTAGCGTTTGCTCGACGGTCTTCGGATCGTGGGGCCTTGGCGATCGGCGTTACGCGCAAAAGCAAGCCGCCGCGGCTGACCTGCTTCCCTACGAACCGTCATACAAGTTCGTGACCGGCGGCGAATTGCTCCACACCGTCGCAAGAATCGATGACCACTTGGCCAAACGCGATGCGGAGAACGCCAACGAAGAAATCAACGCGCCAAGCGATGTTGCAGCGCCATAAACGCAATTGCCAGCCGATTTAGGCTTGAAATGGAGAGTCGCAGTAGCCGGCCCACATTGTGCGGTCTATAGTTTTGAAACGATTCGGCGATTCCCCCATCGCCATGTAGACCAAAAACCCGTGGGCCGAAACCTGTCGTCTGATTGAAAAGAAAAACCCATGCGCAATACCCAAATTCAATTCATCGTCGCTGCATTCGCAACACTCACATTGACTGTCGCAACGCAGGCGCAACAATCGACGAGTCAGTCGTCCCCGGCTCCGTCGCAGTCATCGGTTGCCCAAAAGACGATGACCCCCGTCAATGCAACGTCTGCAACTCTGACGAATGCGCAAGCGAACTCGACGACTGCCCAGCCCAACGCCAGATTGGCGGCTGACACCAATACCAACGCAAGCGCCAACACCAGCGCACTGAAAGCCACGGTCGTCGAAGTCAAAGGCACGGTTGAAACCGCGCCCGATGGCACCGACCCGACCGACCTCAAGGCCTGGAAACCGATCAAGGAAGGCGACGAACTCGGTGAAAACGTATTGATCCGCACCGGTTTGCGTTCGCGCTGCGTGCTGATGTTTGGCGAAGAGCCCAACCAAACCGTCATCAGCGTTCGCCGCGCCACCCTGGCCAAGATCAGCGAATTCGCAATGACTTCCACGGAACAGCGCATCCGCATGGGCCTGGGATACGGCGCCATCCGCGGCGGCAGCAGCGAGGGAACCCTGCGCAGCGACGTCGTCATAAATTCAACCGTCGCAACGTTGGCCAAACGCGGTACCGAAGGATTCGAACTCGAAGTCGAACCAACCACAGGCCGCTTCCGTATCTCGCTGGCCCAGTCGGGACTGGTCGAAGCCCTTTCGAGACTCAACAACCAGCGTCGCTCCGTGGCCCCGGGTCAGTACGCCACCAACGGCAACATCGCCAAGATGTGGGTCAATCAGGACATCTTCGATCGCTGCGTCCGCTTCTACGAATCCGAAGCTTTGAGCGAAACCGATCTGGGTTTCATCGCCAAGGAGACGACCGGTCTATCAAGTCTCGGGCCGGCTGGCAGGGGCTTGTTTGGCGCCTCGGGGCGCAGCCTCGGCGGCATCCTCAATCGCCTGCAAAACAATGGAAACCGATTCAACCCCAACACGCTGATGCTCGTCAGCGATGGGGCGGTGCCAAGACCGGAAGGCAGCTTCGGGTTCGGGCAAACGTTTCGCGTTTTAACGCCGCACTTTGAAAGGCCCGCCGCCCGCAACATGCGCTTTCGCGCTCCAAGGCCCGTCGCCCTTAACCCAAGCCGCCTGATTCGCCACCGCTCCGGTTCGCGGCGCTAAAAGCAGCAAGATTCACGCCGCACCAAACACCTCCCTGCACGCAAACTTGGCAAGCTCGGTCATCAAGGCGACCTTGCCCCACCGACTGCGCGAAATGACACCCCATTCAAATAACGGGTGCGCCTCCGCCCCGGCCTGACATCTGCCGATGCTAATGATAAGATGACACTTTGCCCGTCCACTCTCGAATTGGTCCCACTCGATCCGGAGCGCCCGAGCATGTCTTCTATTGTGAAAGCCATTCGCCCAAAGAAACCCGCCCCGGATGCGGACCAGACCAAGCCGGTGCTTTTTGAAATCGCCTGGGAAGTCTGCAACCAGGTCGGCGGCATCTATACCGTTCTGCGCTCCAAAGCCGCAGTCACCACCGAGGATTGGGGCGATCGGTATTGCCTCATCGGTCCGTACGTCGAGCATAAAGCCGAAGTCGAATTCGAGGAGCTCGAGCTCGGTCCGGCACTTGGACCTACGATCGAGTCGCTGCGGGCGGCTGGCATGAAAATCCACTACGGGCGCTGGCTCGTCACCGGTAACCCGCGGGTGCTGCTCATCGATGTCGCAGCGTCCGCACACAAGCTCGACGAATACCGTCATGCCTTTTGGAACGATTGCCAGATCAACTATCCGGATGGAGACGTCGAGACCAACGACTGCGTGTCCTTCGGCTATCTGCTGGCCCAGTTCTTTGAAGCGCTCTCGGACGCGTTTCAAAACAAGCGCCCGATCATCGCGCAGTTCCACGAATGGCTTGCCGGCGCGGCGATCCCGCTGATCAAACAACGCAAACTACCCGTCGCCACCGTCTTCACCACGCACGCGACATTGCTGGGCCGATACCTCTGCGCTTCAACGCAAAATTTCTACGAACGCCTCCCCTGGATCAATCCCGATCAGGAAGCCGGCGATCGTCAGATCTATCATCGATACTGCATCGAGCGGGCGGCCGCCCATGGCGCCGACGTGTTCACCACCGTCTCCGACATCACGGCCATCGAAGCCGACCACCTGCTCAAGCGCCGTCCCGAGAAAGTTCTGCCCAACGGATTGCGCGTCGAAAAGTTCGCGGCATTGCACGAATTCCAAAACCTTCACCGCGAGGCCAAGGAAAAAATCCATCACTTCGTGCAGGCCCACTTCTTCCGATCGTCGCCGTTTGATCTCGACAAGACCGTCTACATGTTCACGTCGGGTCGCTACGAGTATCACAACAAGGGCATCGACCTGTTCATCGAAGGTCTGTCGCGCTTAAACAATCACCTGATGCACGCCGGTTCAGACGTCACCGTCGTCGCCTTCATCGTGACAGCCGCCCCCACGCACCACCTCAACATCAAGGTGCTGCAAAACCATTCGATGCTCGCGGAACTCAAGAGCTCTTGTGAAGACATCGCCAAGAATTTTCAGAAGAGATTGTTCGACGCGACCGCGCGGGGCGAGTTGCCCGAGACCGAAGATTTGCTTTCCAACGACGAGATCGTCGTCCTCAAGCGTCTGCTGCACTCGCGAACGCAAACGGAGTTGCCGCCGATCGTCACGCATCATATGGTCGACGACGCGACCGACCCGGTGCTCGCCCACCTGCGACACCGCCATCTGTTCAACAACAAACACGATCGCGTCAAAGTGGTGTTCCATCCGGAATTCATCAACCGCACGAACCCGCTGTTTTCAATGGACTATCCGGAGTTCGTCCGCGGCTGCCACCTGGGCGTGTTCCCGTCGTACTACGAGCCGTGGGGCTACACGCCAGCCGAGTGCGCCGTGATGGGCATCCCGTCGATCTGCACGGACCTATCCGGCTTTGGCGCGTTCATGCAGGCGAAGTTTTCCGACCACGACGAAAACGGCATCTTCGTCCTGAAACGCCGCCACTGCGACACCGGCAGTTCGATCGATCAGTTAGCCGACATCATGATCCGCTTCTGCGCCCTAGACCGCCGTCAACGCATCCAACTAAGAAACCGCGTCGAGCGCTTGGCCCAATGCCTCGACTGGACCGAACTAAACCCAGCCTACGAAGAAGCCAGAGCCCTCGCGATGCAACGCACCTACGGCGAACACGCCGTCAAGCAATAGCAATCAAACTCAGAAGCCCAGAAAAAACGCATCGACTCAACACACGCAAAGGTGGCCCATCTCATCCTGAGATGGGGGAGCCGATGATCAGCGTCGCCAAGCCACCACACATCACCGCGCAACCGTGTTTGCATTTTGCAGCCCATCATCGGCTACCCCATGTCCGAAAGAATAGGCACCTTTCATCCCAAATCTCTATGGAGTTCGTAGCCTGATCAAGTTACTCTGTGGGGTCCGAACTAGGCACTTCCTCACACATCACATCGAAAGGACAAAACGAATGTCAGAGAATTGTCCACACAACGAGAGTGGTCACGACGCAATCGAGTTGGCCAAGATCCTAGCGCAGGAACGTGACGGGTTTCGCTCGACCATTGAAACGCACGAGTCGGGGATCTTCAACACCGCAATTGGATTATTCGCAACGCTCGCCGCTTGCGGAGGATTGGCTGCTGCAGGAGGGAGTGCATTTAGATACTTACCACACGTATCGCTCGTACTGGCAGAAGTGACCCTGTTCTTCGGATTCATGGTCATCGCCATGCTGATCAAGATTGGCGTTCTCGGCGGTTATCACCGCTACCTAGAAAATCAACTCAGATTACTTCTCAAAGACGATACGCTTCAATGGGACAATCGCGTCTACGTAAGCTTCATAACCAAGTCTTTTTCTGCGTATTGGCTCACATGTGCGGTCTTGGCACTGGTCATTGTTCTCTTTGTCCTTGGCGCGGTCTGGCACGCGAGTGCAGAATTGAACGGTGGAAAGTACCGCGCCATGCTGATGCTTGGAGCAAGCGTTCAGGTAGTAATTGGGGGCATACTTCTTTGGTGCAGTTCCAGGCTAGGAAACAAGGTCTACCAATCTCTCGCTGGCCGTAACAACAAATAGTTTCAAACAGGGCTCCCCCATGTCTGAAGACATGGGCCACCTTCATGCGGCGCTTGGATCTTTTTCGGCTTTGCTCTTATCCAACCGCCCGAGCAGCAGCGTGCAGACGAAGCCGGCCACCAGCATTACCGACGCGAGTCCTATGTTCTTGGAGTTGAAATCGGAGTGCTTGTGTTCTTTCCACTTCTCAATGATGTAGGTCGCGCGGGCTTCGATGCCTTCGTGGTCGGCTACCCCTTCTAGACCAGCCACTTCGGCGTATTCGACGAGTTGAATTTCGGTGCAGCGCTCCAGTGCCTTGTGCGGCGGGGTTCTATCGAACGGCCACAACCCCAGCACCGAGCCCAGTAGCATCCCCAGCAGCACACCGAGCGTCGCGTCCTTGTGTTTCCGCAACAGGAACTTGAGCAGGTTGGACAGCCCAACGATCCCAATCACCGCACCGATGCCCACCGGCGCGATGATTCGAAGTGCTTTGAAATTGCGGTCCTTCAGGTCGGCCACCGCGCCGATGACGCGATCGTACTGGTCGAGAATCAAGAGCATGTATGAGCCGCTGATGCCGGGAAGCACCATCGTCGTCGAACCGACCACGCCCGACGCCACATCCATCGCGGTGTTGCGCGGCATCGCCGCATGGTCGCGGAACACCACGAGACTAACCATCAGCGCGATTCCGAGAATCGTCCCGACGATCGAAGCCGCCGACACTTTCCCGATCATCTTGACCAGAAGCGGCACACCGCCAAGCGTCAATCCAATAAACAACGCGAACATCAACGGCGCATGCCACAAGAGCAGTGACAGGATCACACCCGAAAGCAGAAAGATCGAGATGCCCGCAAACCCACCGATCAAACCGAGGAATAAAATCCGCCGCCACGAGAAACGCAGCGAACTTATCTCAGCCACCGACGCGATGAACTCCTCGTAAATCCCGACGGCCAGGATCATCGTCCCGCCGGATACACCGGGAATCAGGTTGGCAATTCCCATCAGCACCCCGCCGACCGCCACCAGGCACGCGTGCCCCATCGACATCAATGACTTCTGCTCTTCGTTTGTATCCGGCACTTGAAACTCCCCGGTAAAAAATCTCGTGACTTCATCAACGCCCCTTCACTGAGAATGCGATTCATATGTGACGGGTCAACCTTTTATCGACTTGATGACGCCGCGTCGAGTGCAACGCGATACGGCATCGAATCCAATGGGGAAAATCGGCCAACATCGGCTATAATCCCGTCGCGACATCAACACGAAACCGGAGATCGCAACCGCTTGCCCAACAAACCTGCCACAGACAAAACCACCAGCGGTCACAAGCCGGTCATTGGCCTGACGGGCGGCATCGGTTCCGGCAAGTCCACGGTTGCGAGCGTCTTCGCCGATGCCGGCTGTGCGGTCATCAATTCCGATGATCTCAACAGCCAGCAACTCGCCACCCCCGAGGTCATCGCGGAACTAACCCGTTGGTGGGGCAAAAAAATCCTCACCGAATCGGGCACGCTCAACCGCAAAGCCATCGCATCCGTCGTCTTTCAAGACCCCTCGCAGCGCAAACGGTTGGAGTCGTTTTTACACCCCCGAATCGCGTGTGAAAGCGAACGGAGGATGGACGAATTCCAAGCCGCACCAAGTGTCCGCGCGGTCATATTGGACAGCCCGCTGCTTCTGGAAGCCGGCCTGGACGCCAAGTGCGACACCGTCGTTTTCGTCGATGCCGACGACCAAACCCGCCTTTCGCGGGTGGTCAAATCCCGCGGCTGGACCGAAGATCAGTGGCGTCAGCGAGAAAAATCGCAGTTTGCACTGGACAAGAAGCGAATGAGAGCCGATCATGTATTAGCAAACAACTCGTCGGACCTCGATGAACTTCGCTCCTCTGTTGATGACATTTTGCAATCCCTTGAAATGGGCCCGTCGTCAACCGATTGAATTCTGATATTGGTGAATTCTGATATTGGCCTCAGAAAGTTGGCCGATCCCTTGGCGGATCAATCATTGCACAGCGTTCGGTCGCGATGAATCAGAAACACCGCAGGTGGTCGTCTGGCCAGTTTGAGGATTAAGCCCCACAAAACGAACTGTGCAACCGTTGCAATCACCGCGGTAGAAGAGTACAAGTGCAATAAGAAACAGGAAGAACATCACCGCCTGTCGGTGACTCCCTCAGAATGCAAGAGTGACGTGGGTTCAGAGAATCGATCCCGATCGCTCAATTCACCTCAAACATAACGAATATCCCATGGCGCCGGTGCCAGAGTTGGTGCGCCGTGAATGGTTTACAAAGTGTCTCAACCCTTTATGTCTCTGATACAAAACCCAAGCTTAGTCTCAGATCGACCCCTGTGGAGGTTAAATTTCGATGGCAGGTAACACCGGCCGCTCACGCAGCAGTTCGTCCAAATCTTCTTCAAAATCCTCTTCCTCAAAATCAACCACCAAGCGGAAGAGCGCTTCATCTTCGAAGCCGCGTTCGTCATCACGCGCGACGTCAGCCGTCGCCGAAGCCGAACCCGAAGCCGTGAAGAAGGCACCTCCAACCAATGGCGGCGAAGAGACGCCACCGGTCGATCCGGAAACCCATGCAAAATACGAAGAAGTCAAACGTGGCAGCGTTCACATCACCGAACTTCAGAAGATGACGGTGACGGAACTCCACGAAGTCGCTCGCGGCGAAGGCCTGGAAGAACACAGCGGCCTGAAAAAACAGGACCTGATCTTCCGCATCCTCAAGCAGCGCATCCATCAGACCGGCATGATGTATGGCGAGGGCGTCCTTGAAATCCTGCCCGATGGTTTCGGCTTCCTCCGCAGCCCCGAATACAACTACCTGCCCTGCCCCGACGACATTTACGTCAGCCCCTCGCAGATCCGTCGCTTCGGATTGCGCACGGGCCACACCGTCGCTGGTCAGATCAGACCACCCAAGGAATCTGAGCGTTACTTCGCGCTTCTGCGCGTTGAAGCGATCAACTTTGCCGATCCGGATGAAGTCACCGATCGCACCAACTTCGAAGACCTCACCGCGCTCCACCCGGAGAAGCGGCTGATCCTCGAAACCGAACCTAGCGAAGTGAACATGCGCATCGTCGACCTCGTCGCGCCCATCGGTATGGGCCAGCGTATGCTCATCGTTGCCCCGCCGCGTACCGGTAAAACCGTTCTCTTGCAGAAGATGGCCTGCGCCATTTCCAAGAACCACCCCGAAGCCTACGTCATCATCCTCTTGATCGACGAACGTCCGGAAGAAGTGACCGACACGCAGCGCAACACGCCAGCCGAAGTCGTCAGCTCCACATTCGATGAGCCGGCATCCCGTCACGTGCAGGTGGCTGAGATGGTGATCGAAAAAGCGCGTCGTCTCGTCGAGTATGGCCGCGACGTGGTCATCCTTCTCGACTCGATCACGCGCCTCGCCCGCGCCCACAACACCGAGATACCGCACTCCGGAAAGATTCTCTCCGGTGGTGTCGATGCCAACGCGCTGCAAAAACCGAAACGCTTCTTCGGTGCGGCTCGCAATATCGAAGAAGGCGGCTCACTGACGATCATCGGAACCGCGCTCGTCGACACCGGCAGCAAGATGGACGAAGTCATCTTCGAAGAGTTCAAGGGCACGGGTAACGCCGAACTGCACCTCGATCGCCGTCTGGTCGACAAGCGCGTCTGGCCGGCAATCGACGTCGCAGCCAGCGGGACGCGAAAAGAAGAACTCCTGCTCGATCCAAAAGAGCTGGAACTCGTCTACCGCCTCCGCCGAGTCCTAAGCGACATGAACCCGGTGGAAGCCATCGAACTGCTGCGAACCAGACTAAGCAAATCGCGCACCAACGCCGAGTTCCTGATGACGATGAATCTGGCGTAATAAGTGAACCGGCAAACGCCGACACACAGACAATAAAAAAATGGAACGATGAGCGGGAAACCCCCACTCATCGTTCTTTTTTTGAATGCAATAAAGCAAGCAAAGAGTGGCCCATGTTTTCAAACATGGGGAAGTAGACGATTAGCATCAACGAGGTGCGTCGTTGCGCTGGGCGAACGACACATGCTTTCCCGATCCGCCGTGATGGGCTTCCAAACGCTACGCACCGGGCCCGAAAGCACGTTGCATCATTCCGAAGTCCGTCAAATCGCAATCGCCGTCGGCGTCGAAGTCGCCTGGACCGCACTCGGTTGCCATACCGGCTGACGGCCCGTCCAAACAAGCTGAAAATACCGCACAGTCATCCAGATCGACATCACCGTCGGCGTCAAAATCTCCAGGCATAGCCACGCCTGTCACCGCAACGCACTCGGAGAACTCCGACGTCGCCCCAATCGGTTCCAGCGTAGCGGTTGACGTTACAAGCCAGCCCGCGTCGACCCAACCCGCGACAAGGACATCAAAATCCGCGTCACCGGATGCGTCTGTGGTCAAACCCGTTGCGCCGAGATAAACTTGCCCTTCACCGAAGCCGAATTCGTGACATACGGGAGAAGCGAAGAACTCGATCGTGTAATCACTGTTGGGTTCGCTGTGAAGCGAACCGGCAAATCGTATCGAACCGCTTTCGCGAACCGCGGATGCAATGTAAGGAAA
>JAUIEW010000353.1 GCA_030429365.1 Phycisphaerae bacterium | reverse complement strand
CCGCGAGTTTGTTTCAGTGAGGAGAAGGAAGTATGGCTGGTCGGCGATCTCTCGTGGCAATTTTTTCGACGTTGGTGGTACTGTGTATAGGTGGCAATTCTCTGGCGGCGGATTGCAACGGAAACGCCATCGATGACATCACGGATATCACCGGCGGAACCAGCTTCGACTGCAATACAAATGGCATACCCGACGAATGCGACCTGGTGCAAATCGTCCAGGAGGAGAAGGTCACCTCCGACGCACCGTCGGGCTTCGGGTTTTTCGGTCGCTCGGTGGCGATCGAGGGCGACATCGCAGCCGTTGGCGCCACCGGTGACGACGAAGCGTGTGGTGGCGGCGTGATGTGCAATGCCGGCGCAGTTCATGTCTACAAACGCGATGGCGCGAGTTGGAGCCAACAAGCCAAGATTCTCGCTTCCGACGGCGCTTCCAACGACAGTTTTGGCGTCAGCATTTCGCTGAGCGGAGACACGCTCATCGTTGGCTCGGCTGGCGACGACGACATGGGCGGTCAATCCGGTTCAGCCTATGTCTACACGCGCAGCGGCAGCGTCTGGACCGAGCAGGCGAAACTCACCGCCGATGACGGAGCCATGAATGACTACTTCGGGACGAGCGTGTCTATCGATGGCGACACCGCAGTCATCGGTGCGTACTTCGACGATGACGGCGGCGATGCGTCGGGTTCGGCGTATGTGTTCACACGCACGGGCGGCGTCTGGACGCAGCAGGGCAAGCTCACCGCGGACGATGCAGCTGGCGGCGATGAATTCGGTTTGACGGTTTCAGTCTTTGGCGACACAGCCGTCGTTGGCGCGCACAGAGACGACGATGCGGGGGCGGAATCGGGTTCGGCGTATGTCTTTACGCGCACCGGTGGCATCTGGTCGCAGCAACAAAAACTCACGTCGGACGACGCGTCTGCTGGTGACGAGTTTGGACTCTCGGTATCGATACACGATGACACAATCGCCGTTGGCGCCCACCACGATAATGTCGCGTGCGCCTCATGCAATTCCGGTTCGGCGTACGTGTTTGTCAAAACTGGGGGCGTGTGGTCGCAGGAGGACAAACTCACTCCGGCTGACGCCGCCGACAACGATGAATTTGGCTACAGCATCGCCGTCAATGGCGACACGGTGATTGTCGGCGCACGTCTTGATGACGATCCCAGTGCTGACAGCGGTTCGGCGTATGTCTTCGCGCGGAGTGGGGGAACCTGGGATTTATACGAAAAAATCTCCGGTAACGACACCGGCGGCACT
Source organism: Phycisphaerae bacterium (assembly GCA_030429365.1). Taxonomy (GTDB): domain Bacteria; phylum Planctomycetota; class Phycisphaerae; order UBA1845; family UBA1845; genus UBA1845. The sequence continues at coordinate 2,557 of JAUIEW010000353.1, read as the reverse complement.
GACACGTTTGGTCAGTCGGTTGCACTCGATGGCGATAGGGCGATTGTTGGGGCCCTCGGCGACAACGTTGGCTTCCCGATCTCCGGCTCGGCGTACATTTTCGACCTGGCCGCGAAGGACTGCAATGGCAACAGCATCCCAGACGAATGCGAAGCCGACTGCAATGACAACGGTATCGCAGACGATTGCGAAATTGCCGCGGGCAGCGGTTCGGACTGTGACCTTAACGGCGTGCTTGATTCATGCGACATCGCATTTGGCTCTGCGACGGATTGCAATGCCAACGACATACCGGACATTTGCGATATCGAATCGGTCACCAGTTTCGATTGCAACGGTGACGACATTCCTGATGAATGCGAGGTGGCTGGCGGTTCGAGCAGCGATTGCAACATGAACGACATCCCGGATACGTGCGACGTAGAACCCGCGTTTGATCTGGATAAGTTGCTCGCCAGCGATGGCGATATGTCGGATGTGTTCGGGTTTAACGTGGCGATCGACGGTGATACGGCTGTCGTCGGCTCCTCGAATGACGACGAAGGCGCCGAATTGTTGAAGGGATCGGCTTACGTATACGTACGCACGGGATCCGGATGGCTGGAGCAGGCGAAGTTGACTGCATCCGACGGTGCAGCCAACGACAACTTTGGCATATCCGTTGATATCGATGGCGACACGATCGTGGTCGGTGCGTATCGAGACGACGACACGATTGGAAGTTCGGGGTCTGCCTACGTGTTTGTGCGCTCAGGGGAAGTTTGGTCAGAGCAAGCCAAGCTCAACGCTTCCGACCCTGCATTCCAGTCGTATTTTGGATACGCCGTTTCGATCGACGGCGACACCGCCATCATCGGCGCCCGTGGCAACACCATGGGGGCCAATCCCAACGGAGCTGCATACGTCTATGTGCGCAGCGGAACTGTCTGGACGGAAGAGCAGAAGCTGTTCGCAGCCGACGGTGGATCGAGCGATCAGTTCGGCGAAACGGTGTCGCTTAGCGGTGATACTGCGATCATCGGCGCTTCTCTGGACGACGACTTCGGTGCGAATACAGGATCCGCGTACGTTTTTACCCGGGCGGGCGGTGTTTGGACTTTGCAGACCAAACTGTTCGGTAGCCAGACGGACATCGGCGACCGCTACGGCGCATCGGTTTCGGTCGATGGCGATACGGCTGTGGTCGGCGCTCACAACGACGAGACCTATCCAGGGGACGGTAGTGTCATCCACAATGGCGCTGCGTATGTATTTCACCGTGAAGCCGGTGTGTGGAATGAGCAGGCCCGGCTTACACTTGAAGGTACCGTTACCGGCGACCTGTTCGGCTTCACCGTGGCGGTTGATGGCGACACGGTCATTGTGGGGGCGCGCAATGACGATAGCGCCTGCCCCGGAGATACCAGTTGTAATTCAGGGGCTGCCTACGTCTTCGTCCGAACAGGCAATACGTGGTTGCAGCGTTCAAAACTTGGACCAGGCCTCTCGTTAGCAGGCGATCAGTTGGGGATCGGCGTTGATGTCTCGGGAGATGTGGCTGTCGTCGGTGCGAATCTGGACGATGAAGTCGCCGAGAATGCGGGGGCTGCCTACGTCTTCGATCTTCAGAATTCCGCCGACTGCAACGAAAACGGTGTCCCGGATGAATGCGACTTGGAAACTGGATTCAGCGACGACTGCAACACCAATGCAATTCCGGATGAATGCGAAATCGATTGCAACGCCAACGGCGTTCCCGATGACTGCGACCTTGCGGAGCTGACCAGCGATGATTGCAATGCCGATGGCGTCCCCGACGAATGCGGTTTCACGCCAGGAACCTATATCGACTGCAACTCGAATGGCCAACCCGACGAATGCGACATCAGCAGCGGAGGCAGCCCCGATTGCAACACCAACGGCATCCCCGACGAATGCGATTTGAACGGTTGGATCAATCAGCAAGCCAAGTTGACGGCTGTTGATCAGATTCAATCTCTTTCGTTCGGCGAATCCGTCTCGATCAGCGGTGACTTTGCCGTCATCGGTACGGGCAACGAGCGCGACGGTCCCTACAACAACGTCGGTGCGATTTACATCTTCGAGCGCGTCGACGGCATTTGGACGCAGGTCGTCAGAATCGTCAACCCCGATCCGGCCAATGACGATGCGTTTGGTCAATCGGTCGGCATCTCCGGTGACACGATCATCGCGAGTTGTCATGGTGACGACAACGAAGGTCCGTCGTCGAGCTCCGGTTCGGCGTACATTTTCGTCCGGTCGGGTGGCGTTTGGACGCAGCAGGCATTCTTGACAGCTGACGATGCGGGCAGCGGTGATCAGTTTGGTTTTGCAGTGGCGGTCGATGGCGACACGGCGCTGATCGGGGCGGTGACTGACGATGTGCCCGAGGTCAATGCCGGATCGGTATATGTTTTCGCACGCAGCGGAGGGGTATGGACGCAGCAGGCGAAGTTCTTTGCCGACGATGCTGGAGAACAGGAATACTTCGGACAGGCAGTCGCGCTGGACGGCGACACGGCTGTCATCGGTGCGCCGGAAGGAAACACGAGTCCGG
>JAUIEW010000043.1 GCA_030429365.1 Phycisphaerae bacterium | reverse complement strand
GACAGACGTTGTTTGCCCAGCGTGCGATGCGGGGGCCATCTTCAAGTTTGACCGCTTCGGCACAACCTGGACCGAGGATCAGATCATTACGGTGGCTGACGCATCCACCAATGGGCTGGTCGGTATCTCCGTGTCCGTCGATGACAACAACGCGATGATTGTGGGCTCCTATGGCGACAACTCATTCAAGCCGGGCGGCGGGGCGGCGTATGTCTTCGACTTCCCGTCAGACGACTGCAACCTGAATGCGATCGCGGACGAGTGCGACATTGCCACATTGTTCAGTCCGGACTGCGATACCAACGGCGTGCCCGATGAATGCGATCCGGACTGCGATTCGAACTCCATCCCGGACGCATGCGATATCACGATGGGTAGCGGTGCCGACTGCGACGACGACGGCGTGCTCAACGATTGCGAAGTTTACGAATTCAGTTTGAGCGACTACGCGGCGTTTATGATCTGCTTTGCCGATCCGACTCCGCCATGCCTCGCGCAGTTTGACATCGCAGAACCATGCGGCGTGATCGATTTGGACGACTACGACCTGTTCGCCAGCATGTTGAGCGGTCCGTAACTCGCGTTACGGCAGCGTGATTGCCTGCTGCATCTGCATCGCATCGATCAGGTCGACATCGCCGTCCTGTTCGATGTCGAAGATACCGCATTCTGGAAGCAGTCCACCGTCCGGTCCCTGCATGCACGGTGCAAACGCCGCGTGGTCGGTCACGTCCACTTGCGAATCGCCGTTGAAGTCGCCATACATGCCGATGCATGTGGCGCCAGTGACCTGCACGTCGTCGATGTTCCACCCGCAGAAGGTCCAACTGCTGTCCGTCGGTCCAATGCTCCAGCGAATCTGGACGCTTGCCTGACCGTCAGCGACGGCGGATATATCAAACGATTGAAACTGCCACGTCGAATCGTCGATGGTCTGGGTATTCTACCAGATCGTTGTCCAACTGCTGCCGTTGTTGCTTACTTCGATCGTCGCGTCATCGTAAGCTGGTTGCTCAACGCCAAGCCAGCGCCAGAACGAAAGTTGCACGCCCGATTCGCCAGTGCAATCGATCGGGTCCGTGGTCAACGTCTGCTTGCTCATGCTGTTGGTGTACCCGCCGCCGAGGTTGTAGCCGTAGACATTGTTGCCCGTGTAGCCGCTGGTCGGGTCGGGACCGCCATGATCGCCAGCCAATCCCATCGGCTTACCCCATGCCCACTGCCCCGTGGTGGTCCAACCGGGATCGCTGTCCAGGTTCTCTTCGTAGATGACCGTGGGTTGCTGCTGCATCGTTGCGGAGTAAACGTTGCCCGGAGCGCCAGCTGGCTCGGTCACGACGCCATTGGACGTTGAAATCGCGAAATAAAACTCAGGCGTCGACGAGCAATTGGTAGCCGGAAGTTCCGCAAGAAACTCCGCGCCATTGACCTGCTGCATTGGCGCGGTTTTGAAAGGCCCCGAAGCATCGTAACGATAACGAAGCTGTGCGGATGCCGGGCTCAGGTCTTCAACACCCGACGTAATCGCCAGCGGAATCGAAGTCGTTTGACCGGCAAGCATGCCGTCGGGCACCTCGCCGAACAAATTGATCTGCGTCGCCAACACCTCGTCGGTTCCGGTCATGTGCAGGATCGCCGGCAGAATCTCTTCGTTGTTCGGTACGATCTGACTGGCTGGCAGTAGAAATCCGAACGACCCCGTGTCGCGCAGCTCAAACGAATACGACAACACTTTCCGCTCGCCATAAGTCCAATCGAGTGAACCACCGCTGGCCGGGTAGATCGCGGTGTAGATTGGACCGATGTCGTAGGTGCGGCCATGAACGCTTTGAATGATCTGCCGCATCGACTGCCCGATGGTGTTGTAACTTGCCTGGTCGGCAGGGAGGTCGCTTTGATATCCCCATGGCCAGAGAATTAGCTGCGAATACGAGTGAATGTCGAGCTGCGCCCGAACGTTTGGATGGGCGAGGAAGAGGTCGCGCAGCGCCTGCGTCTCCGGTTCGGAGAAGGGGGTCGGTCCGTGATAGTCTTCGGCACTGGGAAAATCGCTCGCACCTTCACCACCCCAACCCCATCCCCAGTTGCGATTGATGTCAACACCGTATGAACCGTCGCCGTTGTTGCGCCGATTCTTACGCCATAGACGCACGGAATTCCATGAGTGTTCAAAACCATCCGGATTGCCGACCGGGATCAAGAACCATTCGACGTTGTCGACCAAATTGGTGACCTGCGAATCGGTTCCGTAATTGGTTAACAAATGGTTGGCGAGGTAGGGGGTGATGGTTGTGGCGATCCACTCGCGTGCGTGCACGGCTGAAAAATAGATCACAGCCGGGCTGAATTCGTCGACGCCAGGGCCGGCGATGCGGATGCCGCGAATCGTTCGGCCTTCGAGACTCGTGCCCACGTCGAACATCGAAGCCATCGTCGGGTGGGCTGCCACGAGTTGCTCAAGGTACGCCTGAATGTCGGCGTAGTTGTGATAGCTGTCGAAGTAACCGGTCCCGCGCCCGCTAGCCCGTTCCGCATCGACGAGTCGCTGCACATTGTCGATCCAGGTTTCGTAAAGCAAGCCGCTCCGATCGAGCGCAATCAATTGCGTCGCATCAACGCACACATCGATGACCTCACCAAATGGATGATGGCTCCAAATGTCGGCGCCGATATCTTGAATGAAGGAAACATCGAGAGGACTGTTGACTTGAACGCGAACGACTTTGTGGTCGTCGTATCGTTTGACGGGATCAGCCGCCTTTGCAGAAGAAGTCGTAAAGAGGACGGAACAAACGGCCAACCCGACGAGGCACATCTGAACGATTTTCATTGGAGTCTCCGATTTTGGATCACTCCAGCGTAACCAGATGAACACGGTGACTCAAGGCGTCGGTGCGCCGCGTTTCTTTAGTATCACGTCTTGGACACACCGTCGAAACATAATCGGAAATCAACAATGAAGTGCAATTGCGCGAACGTTATTCGGACGCTCAGTTTGAATGGGCCTTGCGATCAGCAGACGTATCGCGATCTTCTGATTCGGCTTGGGTGTGCTGGGCTTTGATGCTTTCAAAGAGCGCGCGGATATCGAACCAGCCGCCAATGGTCACCACAACCGAGAGGACGGCAAAGAGCGCGACACCGATGATCAAAACGACCGTCCAGAATGTGGTCCAAAACGCCATCGCGTCAGTTCTCCTCGCTTGCCGCAGGTCGCGTGTTGGGCATCGCCAGTGATCCGAGCACCATGGTCACGACCGCGAGCCCGATCGTCGCAAGGCCGACCGTCTCCGCCGATGCGTTTAGATTAAACAATTCGGCGATCGGTTTAAGCCCCAGCGCCGCCAGTCCGCCGGAGCAAAGCGCCAAGTATGCCCCGGTGCTGCTGGCCCGCTTCCAGTAAATGCCAAAAACGAGCAGGGCAAACGCACCCGTGGAATACACCGCGCCCGTGATGGCCATGTAGTCCCACAAGTCCTGACCGAGCGGATACCACAGTCCCCACAAAAGCAGAAACAATCCGATCAGCACAACAAACGTGCGAGTCAATCGTAGGCGGGTCTTGTTGGAAAGCCCATCCTTAAAGCACGGTGCGATGACGTCCTGCGTCAAGACCGAACTCCAGCAGAGCAGGTAGCTGTCATGCGTCGACATGAATGCCGCGAGCATGCCGGCTGTGATGATGCCCAGGATGCCGGTGGGGAGGATATTCCCGATGAAAACGGGCATGGCCATCAACGTCATCCCGGAATCGGCGTTGCCGTCATCGGGAAGAAAAATGCTTTGCAGTGCGGGTGTCTGGCAGATGTAGACCAAGGCGCAGATGCCGAGAAAGTTTGGAACCAGAAAACGTACCATGAATCCGACGGATGAAAACGAATACATCCGCTTGACGACCTTCGGATTTTCCGCAGAGCAAGCACGAACGACGGCTGTCTGCCAGATCGCGCACGATACCAGCCCCAGAAACGCCATCCATATGACGTATTGAATGCCGAACCCATCGGAATGAAACGGGTTAAGACCCGCCGGTCCGTGCTGCGCGGTGACGGTGTCGATGATCGTTTGCCAGCCGAGCTTGTTGACAGCAAAAATGCAGGAGACGATGAGCCCGAACGAGAGGACGACGAATTGAACATAGTCCGTGACGATGACGGAGATCATGCCGCCGAGCACGGTGTAAATCAGAACGAGGCCGAGCAATCCCGACAGCACGAGTTTCAACGCGAGCGGCGAAGTCATCCCGGTGATGCCCGTGACGAAGATCGAACCGGCTTTTAGAAACAAGCCCATGTTTAGCACGCCCGATGCAACCAGGATCGCACCGCCAAACACGCGGACGCCGCGGCCAAACCGCTTCTCGTAAAATTCGGGAATCGTCATCACGCCCATTTGACGCAGTGGAACCACGATGAATCCTGAGAGTCCGACGGCCAGCGTGACGATTGCCGCGACCAACGCGATATGAAACGCGGAGAATCCGCCGGTGAAGCCTTTCTGCGCGGCGTACATCACCGTGACCAGGCCGAGTTCGGTGCCGATCATGGTGGCGATGCCCAGGTAGGGCTTGATCGCGCGACCTGCGACGATGTAATCGCCGACGCTCTTGACGAAGCGATTGACGCAGAGACCGATGACGGCGGTCCCGAGCAGGTACACCGCGACGATGCACCAGTCGATGGCTGAGAAGTTGGTTTCAATTCCGATTGCGGCAAAGATCATGCAGACGCCCAGCATCAGGTGCGACGGTTGACCAAAATGGCAGCCGGCATCTTAGCAGGGAGCTCGTCGCTGCAAAAGCGAAAGGATCGCGAAGTCGACGTATCCGGGGTTGTGGTGTTGGGCGGCGCTGCGATACTGTGACGAACCCGGCTGCGATTGCGCCGGTCGATTTGGCAACGAATATTATGCAGACGAGTGGATGAAGTGATGAAGAATTCGAAGCGGTTGAGTGGGCGGGTTTGGTGGGTAGCAAGTTTGGCGATCATGTTGGCCGCGGCGCCGCTTTGGGCAGACGATGCTGCCAAAGATGTCGCACCGGATGGCGTGATGTGCGGCATCGACGTGTTGGTTCGCGACGGTTTCAAACCGTTGGCCGGTCGCAAGGTCGGACTCATCACCAACCACACCGGTCTCAACCGCTTCGGCGAATCGACGCTGGAACTGATCCATGCCGCTCCCAATGTCGAGTTGGTTGCGCTATTCAGTCCCGAGCATGGTTTGAAGGGAGTGCTCGACGAGCGGGTGGCCGACTCCACCGATCCGCTCACCGGGTTGAAGGTGTTCAGCCTCTACGGTGAGACCCGAAAACCCACAACGGAAACGCTCAAGGGCGTCGACATGTTGGTCTTTGACATTCAGGACATCGGCACGCGTTTCTACACGTACATCTCCACGATGGGGATGGCCATGGAAGCGGCGGCTGAGGCGGGCATTCCCTTCGTCGTGCTCGATCGTCCCAACCCGATCACATCCACGCGGGTCTTCGGTCCGTTCGCTGATGTCGAAGGCAAGTTCACCGCCTACCACGATGTACCGCTGGTGCACGGAATGACCATCGGCGAGTTGGCGAAGATGTTCAACGTCGAGCGAAAGATCAATGCCGACCTCGTCGTCATCGAGATGCAGGGTTACAAGCGAAGCATGTGGTACGACGAGACGCTGCTGACGTGGGTCGATCCATCACCGAACATGCGCTCGCTGACACAGGCGACGCTCTATCCGGCGATCGGCATGATCGAGGCGTGCAACGTGTCGGTGGGGCGGGGGACTGATACGCCGTTCGAGCGATTCGGTGCGCCGTGGATCAAGGAGCGGCCGCTCGCTGCGCGGTTGAACAGTTTGGAATTAGCCGGCGTGCGTTTTCTGCCGTATCGCTTCACGCCGAACGCAAGCAAGTTTAAGAACGAAGCATGCGGGGGTGTGCAGATTGTGCTGACCGATCGCAACGCATTCGATCCAAGCGAGACGGGCCTGTCGATCGTGCGCGAACTGCACGATTTGTTCGGCGACGCGTTCGAAGTTGACAAAGTCACCCGCCTGCTCTTTAACGAAGGCATCGTGAACCAGGCCAAGTCTTCAAAAGGACCAACCACCTACACAAAAACATGGCAGCCCAAGCTCGACGCATTCATGGCCCGACGGTCGAAGTTTCTCATCTATAAATAAGTAGGCATGGCGTAAGTTGGATCAGTAGGAATCATCACAAAACAACCGCCGCAAAAACCTGCGGTCCTTGCGGCGGTTGAGATCGTTGTTCAACAGCTGTTGGTGCGTCTATTGGTTCAATCCGTAAACGCCGCCTGAAATCCTGCGAAATCTGCCAAGTCGACATCATTGTCGGTGTCGCCGTCGAAATGATCGAGGCATTCGGCCAGGTCGACGTCATCGATCGTCGGTGTGGGCGATGCATCGGGTCCGGCCAGGCAATCCGCGAAGACCGTATAGTCGGTTAGGTCGACATCGCCGTCCTGATCGAAATCCTGTTGGGCGAAGGGCAGCTTGGAGATCAGGGCCGGTCCGGTGATCGTCGTGGTGAACGATTGGCCGGGCGTAAAGAATGCCCACTGCGACGTGACGTAGAAGTACGTCGTATTCTCCTGAAGCAACACTTCGATCAGCGATGTGCCAACCGGAGTTCCGTTCGGCGCATTGCCATTGCCCAACCCATAGTCGAGCAGGTTGGCAAGCGGCTGACTCGGATCGAAGGAGTTTTGGTAGATGTAGTTGAAGTTGTTTCCGCTGGGGACAACACTGTGGAAGGTGTATCCACCGGCTTCGCTGACTTCAAATCGAACGACGTCATAGTTCACCGGGCCTTGCCCACTGATGCCCGCGATGAAAAAAGGGCGACTCCAATGCGGTCCCGTTGCCACCGAGCCATTGATGACTTCGACCACATCGGGCACCGTGGTGAGCAGGTGATAGCTGACGTTTCGTAATCCGGAAACGTACGGCGCGGGCACGCTCAGATTCGTGAACTGCCACGAGAAGTCGCCAACACCCGAGACCGACGGAAGGCCATCGGTGAAGTCTTGCAGCGGATAGTCCGCAATCGTGACATCACCGCCAAGCGGATCCCAATTCACGACATCGGTTCCATTCGGTGCAGTTACATTGACGCCAAGGTCCAACGACCACGGGTACACGCCGTTTTCATTGTCGGCGACCACCGCCGTCCATTGTGCGGTAAACCCAACCCCCGTGATGGGGTCGGCGGTGGTCCCTGTGACCGTTTTGACCACCGGTGTTTGGGCAATATCAAAGTCGGCTCCGGCGATGGTCTCGACCTGCTTTTGAGCGCCGAATGCCGGTCCCACGATGAGAATCGCACTGAGAAGCAAGCAGCTGCGGGCGATGCGTCGATTGCCCAGCGGCGTGTCTAATCGATGCGTACATTCACCATTTGAGACAGCACAAACTTTTTGCATTACAGAGTCCTTTCAAGCCGCGCGACGACGCAGCACATAACCCATTGAGAGCAACAGCAGTCCAAAGGTTCCCGGTTCCGGCACGAGGGTGAATCCGTCAATATCGTTGGCCAGCCCGGTGCTGGTGAAAACGCTTTCACTCATGTAAAGCGTCGCAGTGTCGTTGATCGGATCGTACTCAAAGACGTCGCCATCGGCGAATACGATGCCGCTGACGGTTTCGGTCGTATCGAGAGCGCTGATGAGCAAGTTGCCGTTTGCAAGAACGTGAACGGCATCCACATCGCCATCTCCGTCGTCGAACAAGGCAGCTTCCGACACCAGAAGCGACGCGCTATCCGTGTTCGGGTTGTATTCGATGATGTCGCCATCGGTAAAACTGAGGCCGCCCAGTCCCGCATCTCCGAGGGTCGACATCACGATGTTGCCGTTCTCATGCACGTAGACCGCGTCAATGTCTTCGCCCGTGGCATCGAACAGGGTTGAACCATCAAAGAGCAGGGTGGCTGTGTTGGTGTTCGGATTGTATTCGACGAGATCATCGTCTTCGTAGGCGACGCCGCCAATCGAATCGTTGAACAGATTCGACAGAACGATATTGCCATTGGACATGTAGTGGACTGCATTGGTATCGCCCGAGCCGCTGCCGAAGTCGCTTGCTTCCAGGACGATCGAGGCTGAGTCACTGACGGTGTTGTATTGAACGACGTCGATATCCTGCAATCCGGTCAGACCACCGATGGCCGCGTCGAGATTGTCAGCCACCGAGAGCATCACCAAGTCGGCTGAAGCAGAAGCAGTAGCAAACATTGCGACACAGAGCGTGGTTGCAATTGATGTTCTAGTCATTTTGGAGACCTCCTCCTGTTAACGGCGAATCAAGATACGTCAGCCGCCACGCACGCGCGCAACGGGACTCCGCAGGTTCGGTCTCTCAATCTCCCCATTTAGCGGTTTAGGTTGTCTTGATCATCCGTGATCGGTTTTGTCGACTGTGGTGGGTGTCAGGTTTTCATCCTGACCCGTTCAAGATACTGATCTTGAAGCGACAGTGTCAAGCGAATGGGGTGGGGCGTATGACGTCAGGCGAGCATATGCAGGGAGATATGACAAGTTCGCATTGCGTCGGTGGGTTCTTGAGGCGTTGCACGCGGGTCTTGTGTCTGAATTGCGTCGGATGGAAAGGGGACACGGGCGGAGTTGATACTGGGTGGCGCAACTCCGCCCGTTGTCAGGACAACAGTGCGCGCCCGATGATGGGAGGCGCGCGACAGATGAAGGGGACGACAGTTAGGGTTCCGTAGCAAAATCGTTTGAATCAACGGCGTCATCGAATGCCGATGTCGCTCGAAGTTCGGCATCCTTGGTCCATGCCACCATGCCAAACTTCATGTTCTTGGCGTTGTAGCCCAATACGTTGAGCACAGTCGTCGCCAGCCCGCCCGAGTGACCCGTGTAGCAGTACACGACGATGTCGCGGTCCGAAGGAATGCGCATCAGGTTTGCTTCCTGGGCAATTGTCTTCCACGGAATATTGATCGCGCCTTCGATGTGACCAAGGGCATAGGCATCCGGGGCACGAACGCTGATGATGAATGGATCATTTGTTTCATCACCGTCATTGAGCAGATCAAACAGATCTTCGGCAGTGATGATCGGGCCTGCATCGCCAGACAGGTAGGCTTCAGCCGCCGCCCGCACGATTTCGCCATCGTCCGTCGAGTCGGTGACATCCAACGTCGGCAGATCGTAGGTCATTTCGTCCGGGACTTCAGTTACGGTGGCAAAGTCGCTGCTTGTTTCGTCGTTAAACGGTGCGGCTGCACGGATTTCTTCGTCACGCGTCCAGGCGCACATGCCGTATTTCATGTTGACGGCTTCATAGCCCATGGCGTTGATCACTGCAGTGGCAACAGCACCGGTGTGGCCCGTGTAGCAGTACACATTGATGGGCTGATCGGTGGGCAGGTCGTCAAGCGCGCCTGTGTTGGCGACGGTTCGCCATGGAATATTGACGGCTCCAGGAACGTGACCAATCGCATAGTGCTCTGCCGACCGGGCGCTGATGACATACGGCGTTGTCGTATCATCGCCATCGTTAAGCGCATCAAAGATGTTGGCCGCGGTCGTGGCAGCCGGCGGATCGCTGCTCAGGTAATCGTCGAAGGCCTTGCGAACAGTCTCAAACTGATCCTTCGACTCGGTCGGGGGAGTTGTTGTCTCGCATCCAGCGAGTACAACGACCAGGGACAGACATGTCAGGGATACAAATGCTCTCGATTTCATTTTCATAGACCTCCAGGTACCTCGGTTACGATAACCGATTGGTTAGCTTCAATTTCTTGTTCATTCATCAAGCCACTCTCGATGAGTTGATTGATGTATTCAGCGGTTAGGTACAGATCCAGGCTGCCATGGCAGTTGTCGCAACTTTCCGTTTGCGGCGTGTTGCGCTGGATGTTGTGGGGGGCTGCCATCCGCCACGTGGGCGACGCCGCGTAATCAGGCAACTCGAGTCCCCAGGGTTCAAACGTGTCCGGTGCGATCGGAATGTGCCGGACCAGCATGTATTCATAAGGTCGATGCTCGGAGACCTCCGGGTTCTTTCCAATGCGGAAGTCCATTTCAGACGGGAACTGTAGTCCCTGGCTGTCCAATTCAACGTGACATGAATAGCAGTTCTTATAGCTCACCGAGTGGCACACGTTGCACGACACGCTGTTCTGGTGAATCGAGTGGTGCACAACTGACGACTCGGCCGACTGCGCATCGGGGTGGCAATCGATGCAAGCCGGTCCCGCTTCGTTCGCGAATCGATGATCGGGCGTCGTGCCATCACCGTGAAGTTCCACGCCTGTATGGCAGCTCATGCAGTTCATCCCATTGAGGTAGTGTGCGTCGGCTGGGATGCCCTCGTTCTTACCGCGGAACTCGTCGCCGATTCGACTGCCATGGCAGGCCGTGCACTGATTCGTCTGCGATGGCTGCTTCCTGAACATATGACCATGCGTCAAACCACCGCCCACGGTTGCCGGGCGACTGACGTGGCATTGACCGCAACTGGCATGGCATTCTGAGCAGCGATTTTCAAACATCGCATGGAAATCCATTGATTGCGCGTCGCCTCCGCGCCGTTCAAACGCGGTGAAGTACCCTTGTTGCGTCGCGTGCAAACTGCTTGGAACTGTTTCAACCTCGTTCGGGTGACAGGCGTTGCACGCGGTAGCCGTCCCCTGAGTCGGATCGATGACGATCCCTTCGTGTGCTTCCTCCTTGGTTAAGATGCCGTCCTTTCCTCCATGACACGAGATACAACCAAGGCTTCCATGAGTCGTTTCAGCAAATTCGGCGCTGACCAGCACCTTTTCCCACACCATCAGCGGTGTGACGCTGCCGCCTCAGCCTTCCCCCGTGGATTCGACAGGCGGTGGTTCGTCGCGTGCGACAGCTTTGAGAAGCGCCTCGTCAGTATGGCAACTCAGGCAGTCCCCGACTTGGGCCGTGGGATCGCCGTTGCCGCCGTTTCCGCCTCCCCCGTTCCCACCAGGATCCGGAACGGGATTGTTGCAGCCAGCCGCCACCCACAGGCATGCCGCAACCGCGACCCAAAACGTGAGCGGGTTACAGAATGGATGAGTCAACGGGGCTGGCTGGCGTATTGGATTGGAAGACGAGGCACGGATCATGATCGCGACCTTTCACCTTTTCAGCGCGTAGTTGGGTAATGGACGCATTGACGGAGCGTCGCCTACCCTGGGTGACATCGCCCAAGCAAGTGCAATCTGCGTGCCAATCGGTTGCCAGCGCGGCTTGAATTGCGTGCTGACGATTCGATACCGGCATTGTTGGCGCATTGGCGCCTGGTTTGACCTGTCAATCCTGTCTAACCTTATCTGACAAACGGAAAACTGCGCGAACTGCCGCAACCAGTGCGCCCAATAACCACGACTTCGCGACGCGCGTCGTCGCCGATGCGTCAATCCAATTGCGGACCTCACACTCACTTGATCCACCTGTGCGATCACACCCGAATTCGGGAGGCAACGTCGGGCGTCTGATTGGTGGGAATACCTGCTTGGGGATTTGGGGAATTGACCTCAGTTCCACCTGGGATTGATCAAGGATCGTGCCAGCGGACGCAGTGCATGGATAAAACAACGCAGGCTGAATCCAGCGCGGCCGAGATTGCCTCGGCAAGAGAAGCTGTAGAGTGTTATTCCTTCGCGAATAGAGCTCGAATTGTGTTGGTCGTCGCAGTCTCAGATGGGCAAAAGGCAATAGAACCCCAGTCACCGCGTCGCTACAATGAACCAAACCATCTCAATTCAGTTTCCACAACAGGGCATCCGTGCCGGAGGATTTGCTCATGGAATCACATCGATTGAATTCAATCCAAACAGGACTGTTGGTTCTTGCGGCGCTTCATGTCGTGCCGGCTTTTGCCGACACGCTTGAGTTGCGCGTGGTGGGTGAGGGCGGTACGACCCAAGTTGGATGTGGTCCTGCGGTGGAGGTCAACATTCAAGGCCGCATCCAGAACGCGACTGACTTTGGCTTGTCGTTATGGAGCGCGGACCTTACAGACTGGCCATTCGGCGGTCAGGACATCACGACACTGATCCTCGATTCGCCCGGAGGCGACATCGATCAATTCAAGAGAAATCTCGGCTTGACCAACCCATCTGGCTACGGGGGCACGCCGATCGATGGCGACTTGGTTCAAATCGGTGGCGGACAGAACACGATTGGAAACACGGGCCCAACCTTGTTTCCGGTCGGCACCGTGGTGACAAACATTGCAAACGGATCGGAATGGGTGACCCTCGCGACCGGAACGATCGATACGAATTTTCAGTTGGCGGATTTACAGATCAACATTGAGTCCGCGTTTGCCAGTACGTTGGCGACGGGTGTCGGGCCTGTTTATGCGGTGAATCCCGCTGACGTGGTCATCGTCGGCCCGGGACTCACCGTTTGGTTGCCGGGGGCGCCCGACTTCGGATTCACTGACGTCTATTCAGTGGCACACCATGATCCGAATGGAAGTTTCCCGGGCGGACAATTGGCAATCCCCATTGATCCGTCTGACAATGCCGAGATAAAGGATCTCATCGAGCCGCGCCAATTCGGGGCAACAGGATCTAATATCGCCATTCGTGTGGATTTTTGGTTGGCTGTTGGTAGTGGCGTGGTAACTTCCGATCCACCATTGACGGGTCTTGCGGCAACTCCGAGCGGCAACAGCCTCATGATAACATTCGACGCGCCTGCCAATGGTGTCTGCTACCACTTTGACGTCACAGGGACCGAATTGATTGGCGGTGGCATCATTGACGAATCCGATTGCACGGTCGGCGATGCGGATTTCTGCGTTTGTTACTTTGAAGGTGATGTCAACTTTGACAGTTCAGTCGATATTGGCGACCGCCAAGTCATCGCGCAGACTGCGAACCTGTTCAAGACGATGGACGCGGATGGAATCGTCGGACCGCAGGCCGACCTCAATCGAGATGGCATCATCGATATTGGCGACCGGCAGATCATTGCGCAAACTGCGAACCTGTTTAATGATTTTTCGAATAGCGCATGCCCTTGATGTATCCGAAACGGAAGTGGCACAAATGCTGGTTCCCAACTGGCTGAGGATCGGCCGCGAAGTGTTTGCCCAGGGCACGCGCCGTCGCGAAAAGTAGTTCAGAATCGAGTCCGAACTCTCGAAACTATGGCGAATCTGTGTCTTATTAAATCTATAGAAATAGCTATGCCAAGCTCGTTATACTTGAATCGACCGACGTGAATTCGAGTAAGTACCATCCAATCAACCACGGAGGATTTGCTGATGCATTCACCTCAATCAAAATCGAACAGAATTGGGATCTTGATTTTCGCAGCAATGCTTGCTTCGCCGGTTTGGGCCGATACGTTGGAGTTGCGCGTCGTTGGCGATGGCGATGCGTCAACAGTGGCCGGTGGCGGCGTGGTCAATGTGTTCATCCAAGGCCGCATTCAGAATCCGACCGACTTCGGTTTGGCGCTTTGGGGAGTCAATCTATCTGACACCGGCGGCAGCGGATTTGACGTGTCCGGTGCGGTACTCGATTCACCGGGTGGCGACATCGGCCAATTCAAAAAGAATCTTGGGCTCACAAATCCATCCGGTTATGGCGGCACGCCCATCGCCGGAAACATGATTCAAATCGGTGGCGGGCAGAATACGATCGGCAACTCGGGTCCGACGTTGTTTCCCGTAGGGACGGTGGCAACCAACGTAGCCAATGGAGCAGCTTGGGTTGACTTGGCTGTTGGTACGATCGACACGACATCTGCAGTCGGATTCCTCGAACTGACGTTGGACACCGGATTCGCAAGCACGTTGGCAACCGACACCGGGCCGGTTTTTGCAGTCAATCCTGCAGATGTGGTCATCAACGGAAGCTTAACAGTAGGCCAAGGGCATCCGATTGACTTTCTTCAAGTTGTCTCGACTGGGAACCATAATGCAAATGGGTCGTTTACCGGAGGCGATTTGGACATTCCTATTGATGCAACAGACGGGGCAAGTAATGGTGACCTTACTGAGCCGCGCCAATTCGGGGCAACAGGATCAGATCTTGCAATTCGCGTCGATTTCTTTGAATCGATTGTTAGCGGATCGGTCACGTCTACACCGCCGCTTACTGGCCTGACGGCTACGCCGAATGGCAACAGCCTCGATATCACATTCGACGCCCCGAATAACGGCACCTGCTATAAGTTCGACATCACTGGAACCCAGACAGCAAGCGGATCAGAGATAAACGAATCATCTGGAAGCGCAGATGCCGACTTCTGCATCTGCTATTTCGAAGGTGACGTCAATTTCGACGGCTTCGTAGACATTGGCGATCGTCAAGTCATTGCGCAATCGGCGAATCTGTTCAACACCATGGATACGCCGGGAATCACAGGACCACAGGTCGATCTCAATCGAGATGGAATCATGGACATCGGCGATCGGCAAGTCATTGCGCAAACGAGTAACCTGTTCAATGATTTTTCAGCCGTCGTCTGCCCTTAGCCTCGAGCCGGAAGCAGAGCGTCCACTCGTTTGAATCTGTAGTCGCGCTTCGTCAAGACGTCGAGCAATCGCCCAAGCTCCGTGTCCATTAAATCGGTGCGTTGTGATCCGAGGTGGAATAGGAGCAGGAATCCGTTGAGGCCATCAGGTTGGTTCTGCTCGTACTTCAGCACGTCGGTGATGATCTCTTCCGATGATACAAACCTCGCGTGGGTTTCGGGGATCCAGTCGCGATTCGAACCGGCTTGTCCGGTCATGTTGATCAGTTGCACGTCGATCGCTTTGGCCCACTCGACCTGATCTTCATTGAACCATTCGTAGGGCGGTATGAAGTAGATGGGCCTGTCGTCGTCGAAGCAGTGCAGCGATCGAAGCTCGTCGATGTTTTGCTGCAAATCGGCGACAAACGTTTCGCGCGAAATCAATGTCTTCGATCGATCCTCCCACGATGCGTACAGCGGATGGGCGTTCGAATGCGGTCCGACGTAATGCCCGTCGCGAATCATGCGTTTGACATATTCGCGGTGCAGTGGGTTCGCGAGGTATCCGCCCGTCACGAAGAACGACGCCTTCACGCCGTGATTGGCCAACACGTCGAGAATCGTTTCGGTCGCCTGCCCATGATCACCGCCCGTAAAGACAAGTGCCAATTCACGCCGCGACTTGTCGCCCCGAATCGGCGCGCCGTGGTCAAACGTCCATTGCGGTGATGTTGCGATCGTTGGCGCATGTTTAGACGAAGAACAGCCGCCGACAAGGAATAGAACTGGCAGCACGAGTAATAGCAAGCGCATGGGCATCAATTCCAAAGGCTCACCAAAAGTAGCAGCGACACAGTCCCGTCAATGATCGGTTCGTTGGTCGAGAAATCCGCGAATGCATCGTGGTAGACGGCCACATCGGACTGAAACGGCTCCAGCGAACGATCTTCAAATTCCGAAAACTTCAAACCTTGGTTGATCTCGCGCGTCACCGGTCCATCGACCAGACCGCCGACGGGCAGGATGTCGGCTAACTTGTAGAACAAGTGGTGCGGCTTGCTCGAAGCGACCGACGTATCTGGTACGCCGATCACGAAACTCTTGCCCCACGGGTTGCGGCCAAAGATCCAGTCGCGCGCGTCAGCCGCCAGCATTCTGAATCGCTTGTCGCCGGTCATGCGTTCATACAGCACAGCCTGCGTCGCCACCGCGATGACGTCGTTCGTCGAACACCACACGAACGGCGTTCCGATGCGATACGGATTCCGATTGGCCCGCGCTTCGATGCGTTCAAGCCCCGTGCGATAGAACGCAGCCAACTCGCGCTTCATCGCGTCATCCACATGCCCATACAATCGCCAGTGGGCCAGGTTCACATACGGGAAGAATTCGTAGTGACCGTGCGCATCGTTGCCCATCCACTTGCTCGCGCCGGCTAGCTTCGCGGATGCGGTCGCAGCTTTCAGATACTTCGGATCCTTCGTCGCGATGAACAACTCCGTCGCCGCCCATTCGACGTCGTCGTGATAGGTGCTCTCGCCATAGTAGTAGGGGGCTCGCACCGGAACCGACATCGCGCACCCGGGATACTTTTCAGCCAACTGAAACGCCGACTGGGCCAATGCGACGTCGCCGTTGATCGCAGCCGCCGCAGCCACTCTGCCCGCGAGGCTTGCGAGACCCGACGATTTGTTCTTGTACTTCGGACCCGCAGGTTCCGTCGTTGCCGGCCAAGCCGATCGCGGACCGCCCGGACCCCACCCATAATCGGATTGATCGTCGTGCCACAAGGTTTCAGGCGGAAGGTGGTCGCGATCGTCACCGACCTGCACATAAAGCGTTTCGGGGTTGGGGTGAATCTTCTTGAGCATCAGCGCACCGTAGGCGGCTTCTTCGTTTGCACCCGCAAGCTTCAGCGCCGCGATGCAATAGGTCGTGGTGATCATGTGCTTGAGTCGGTCGCCCGCATCATGCCATCCGCCGACGAGGTCAACCGGCTTACCGGTGGTGGTGTCGATACCGTCCTTCTGATGGCATTTTTTCTTCTCGACCGGGTTGTCGCCGCAGCGTTGCAACTGCATGAATTGCAGAAGCGACGACGGAACGGTTGCATACGCATCTGTATCAATGGAAAACGCTTCGGATTTTGTGTCGCCAAATTCGACGCGATAACGGCCAGCCGCCCGGACGGCTGAAAAATCCAACCGATAGTTGTGTGCAAAGGGGCCCCAAGCACCTTCGTCCGCGCCGATGGAACCCTTAAACTCGCCAACGCGAAACTCGCCCTCCAAAGGCTCCATGCTGGAAAGCACCGCCACTTTCGGATCATCCGGCAGATAACCGATCAGGTTCACGCGGATCCATGCGGACTCAGCCGCAATCGCCGGGGCAACGCCAGAGATCAAAACAAACGCAACAACCATCCCATGCCGCATAAATCACTCCGCATGAAAATCACTTCTTCATTGACCGACGCAACGGCGATCATCAGAATCGTCCGCATCGTTAAACAGCAAACGCAAACCGTGCAGCCGTTTGCAAATTCGTATCGCCAAAAGAAAACGAAACAATGGAATCCAAACCCAACCGGTTGCTGTCCCTCGACGCGTTTCGCGGGCTGACCATCGCCGGCATGATCCTCGTCAACAACCCCGGTTCATGGTCCACCATCTATCCGCCGCTTCGACACGCCAAGTGGAACGGCTGGACCGCGACCGATCTCGTCTTCCCGTTCTTTCTGTTCATTGTGGGCGTCGCGCTCCCTTTTTCAATGGCCAAGCGCCGCGACGCGGATTCCTGGCGATGGAAAGTTTTGCCGCACATCATCGCCCGAACGCTGACACTCTTTCTGCTCGGCATGAGCATGTATGGCTTCCCCGACTTTCGACTCATCGGCCCATACGTTCTGCTGATCGCCGGATTGCAGTTGGCGTTCGCCAACATTCCCTTGAAACATTCCGTCACGCAATCGCCCCGACGATGGAAGCCGACCGTCGGCTGGCTGCTCATCCTTGGAGGCGGTGCGTATCTGGTCATCGACTGGACGTATTTCGGCGAATCGGGTCTTCGCGTACCGGGTGTGCTGCAGCGCATTGCGGTTTGTTATTTTGCCGCGTCGGTCATTTACATCGCCGGAGGTCTTCGCGGCGCTGCGGTGGCTGCGTTGATTCTCTTGGTTGGATATGCCTGGATCGGAGCGAACGTCACCGCGCCGGCTGGCTACACTGCGGACGTGACTGGATCGGAAGGGTTGCTGCACAGTTGGGTCGACGATCAATTCCTCGCAGGTCACCTCTACCGCGAACGCCCAGACCCGGAGGGCTTGCTCAGCACACTTGGCGCCATCGCGACGACGCTACTCGGCGTGCTCACGGGCGGATGGTTGCGGGGTTCAAGCGACGGACATGTCAAAGCCATCGGGATATTCGTCGTGGGCAACGTGTGTCTGTTGTGCGGGATGAGCCTCGACTGGATTGTCCCCATCAACAAGAAAATCTGGACGAGTTCGTACGTCATCGTCACTGCCGGTCTTGCGCTGCAGGTCTTGGGCACATGCTATGCGATCATCGACCTGCGCAGATGGCGCAAATGGTGTTCGCCGCTTTTGGTCTTTGGTTCAAACGCGATCGTCGTCTTCATCGCGTCGAGTTTGGGCGCCAAGATGCTGCATCGCTGGAAGATCGCCGAGGATGGCCCATCGGTCGGCAGATGGATCTACCAAAACCTCTTCACCTCATGGGCCGAACCGCAACTGGCTTCCCTCTGCTATGCGCTCGCCTACGTAACCCTCTGGCTGATCCTGATGATTCCACTGTACCACAAGCGAATCTTCATCAAAGTCTGACCGAGCATTCAATGCGCGCCCGGATACCGAGGCATGTCGCCCGGATGCGATTGAGGCGGCATTTGGATCGGACCCGGTTTGCTTTCCGAACCCGGGTTGAATGCTGGCAACCGATGTTTGTATGAGACATCCGGCTCGGGATACGGCTCCGGTGGTGGGGGCGGTGGTTCGGGGATCGCGCGCCTTAGTGCAACGAAGAATAGCCACAATACGATTAACGCGTAGGGAGCAAGCGGCAGCAGGCGATACCAGAAATCCGAGAACGTGTAGTGCACGTCGAGGTCAACGTATTGCAAGACTGCCGGCGCAAGGTCGTGCGGCGTCATGTCACGGTGCGGCCACATCCATGCGCAGAATGCGGTGACGCCGCCAAACGCGACACCCAACAAACCTTCACCCGCCACGAAACCGGAGGCGGCTAACACACCCGCATCGTGACTATCGGGATCGGGTTCGCGATGAACCAGATCGACGACGAGGCGAATCAACCCACCGATCATGATTGGTGTTGAAAGCGCGAGTGGGAGGTATAGTCCGACCGCAAAGGGCAGACAGCCGATTCCCAGGAATTCAACGACCAGGCCCGCAGCAATACCGATACCGATGAAGAGCCAAGGCAGGTTCTGATCAAACACGCCGTTGAGCAAGAGGGCCATCAGGTTCGCTTGGGGCGCGTTGAGTTTGTTGGGTCGGTCGTCGGTGAATCCGTAACCCTTGTGCAAAAGGAATATCACGCCCGCGACACACAGGGCAGCCGTCAGCACGCCGATGACCTCGCCAATCTGCTGTTTCCATGGCGTTCCTTTGACGAGGTAGCCTGTCTTCAGATCCTGTGAAACGTCGCCCGACACCAAGATGGCCACGCACACCATCGCACCCACCGAGAGGGCGGTGAACTTCACGTCGGCTAAGTCAGGCACGAAGTAGAAAAACAGCAGCGATGTTCCCAGCAGCGTCGCGATGGTCATGCCCGACGTCGGGTTGGAACTGCTGCCGATCAAACCGACGAGCCGCGACGACACGGTGACGAAAAAGAATCCAAACACGCAGACCAACACAGTCCCTTGCCAACCGGCTTTCAGTTCGGGCAACTTCCACATGATCGCAGCAATCGCGACGACACCACCCGCGACCAGAATAAACGGCAGGTCACGCGATGTTCGCTCCTTCGTTCCGCTTGGTGCAAACATCGCAAGAAACAGATGCCAAAGCGAACCGATGATCGTCGGAAGACTCTTCAGCAGTGAGAGCAGACCGCCGACGGCCACCGCGCCCGCGCCGATGTACTTGATGTACTGCTTGTGGATTTCGTCCGGGCCCATTTCGGCGATTGCCTTGTTGGCTGGGAAGATCGTGCCCGGCGCCGCGATGGTGAACGCATCAATGTCGTCGTTTACCGGTGGCGTTTTTGAATTGACCAAACCGTGGAAAACGACCGTGACAATACCGGCGCGAAGCGTTGCATCCGGGGTCGGGCGCGGCGTGTAATTCGAGGTCATCAAGATTGGATGCTCGAATTTGGCCGGCAGGTCCTTGTCATTGTCGAATACGCTGGCGTCGGCTGAGAAAACGGTCGAACCGTCATACACGCTGACCACGCTGACGTCATGGCTTTCGTAGGACTTCGCGTCGGTATAACCGTATTCAAAACGGTCCGCGAGATCGAAGGCGATGCGCTCGCGGTTGTTGATCATGTCCTGACTGACTTCGTAGGTGACGATCGCGGTGACGTTGCGTTCACCGGGTTCGGTGCAGGATTGTGTCAACGTCTGGCCAGCGGGAACGTACATCGCCTTGCTCAATTCAAACGTCTCAAGATCTTCGCGCGGCGATTTGAACGTCGTGATGGTCGGGTGTGTCGAAATATTCGAGGCGTTGTCGATGCCGTGGATCACGATCGAAATGCGACCGGGGTGAATCATGCTGGCCGTCTTTTCGAGTGACGGTCGAAACAGATCGAGTGTGAGCGTTTGCCCATCGAGGTGCTGTCGCGCCTTATAGACGTGATCGCCTGCGGTCACGCCGGCGACCTTGGCGTTGGTCAGGTCGAATTCTTCAGGCATGGCGATGCGCATGCCATTGCTGGTTCCGTCAAGCGGTCGCGTGGCTTTGATGCAAAGCAGGGCGGTGACGTTCGTCGTGTTTCGGCCTTCGGGTATCACGTAAAACTGGTTGCACGCTTCTGACTTTGGGATGGCCGGTACGGAGACGCTTGAAGATTCGAGGATGGGACCAAATGGCGCAGATCCGAAAAACGACACACCGGGAATCAGCACATACCAACCTAGGACGGCGCCGGCGAGCATGTAGGCCGAAATACGCGGACCGATAATGTAACCCACTCCCAACAGTGCCGGAGACGCATCCAGCGTCGCCTTCGTACGCATTTGCGGGATGCCGATCGAAGCAATTGGTCGCCAGAATCCAAGGTCGCGCAAAAACGAATACACGAAGCTGATGCCCAACCCCCAGAAGACCGTCTTGGCCAACCCGCCGCCTTTTTGACCGGCTTCCAACACCTCAGCGCAGGCAAGGCCTTCCGGATAACGCAGGTTCTCATGTTCCTTGACGATCAGGTAGTGGCGGAGGGGGATCATGAAGAGCACACCCAACGTTCCACCGATGGCTGCCCAAGCCGCGATCGTCCAGTAATCTGGCGACAGACCCATGATGAAAAGCGCCGGCACCGTAAACACGATACCGCTCGCGACGGACGTTCCCGCGGAGCCGATGGTTTGGACGATGTTGTTTTCGAGGATGCTGTTGCGACGGAAGATGGATCGCAGAACGCCCATCGAGATGACGGCGGCTGGGATCGATGCACTCACGGTCATGCCGACCTTGAGGCCCAGAAACGCGTTCGCCGCGCCAAAGAGGACGCCGATGATGACGCCAAGTATGACCGACAACAGCGTGAATTCGCGCCCGTTGCCCATGAATCACCTCGTTCGCTCAGATCAAACAGAAATTTCGTCCAGTAGGGTCCGACCGATGCAGCCAGGAAGACATGATAAGGTGCGCAGACAGCTTTGTGAATTCAACGGAGCCGGCAAGTCGTCTTGGTCCTCGAAGCCGGCGATTCGCCCGAACCTGATGATTCCCTTGTCACGGCGAAGTTACACGCCCGTTACTACGAGTCCTGCACAGGGGACATCAAGGTGGATGAACCGGGTGTTGGCTCAAAATGCCCTTGGAAATAGGGTTGAGGCGACCGGCTTCACAGATTTGGGCGTCTGATCGTTACACGTTCGTGCATTGCCATTCGGATGCGGAAGTGCGAACATCGTAGCAGGGTTGATCGGTTCTTAACCGATTGAATATAAGAGAGATTGGTCGTTTCCAGACGCATTAGAATGGACATCCTGGGCGGGGCAAATCGCCCTCTGAGCGGATGAAAGTCGCCCGAGAATGTCTCAAACATGCGTTTGCAGGTAAATACAAAAACTGAAGACCTTGGGCATTCAAAGGGTAATGGAGATCAACATGAAATGTGCTGCAATTAAGGAAGGGGTAGGAACTTCTTCCGCTCACCTGTCAAAGACCATTGCGATGGGACTCGCGGTGGCGTTTTTGTTTGCAAGCGCCGCAATCGCTCAAACAGATAATACGAATGATCCCAAAACTGGTGTAAAGCCCGTAGAAGTTCCTGACAACACGCCGGTGGCGACGCCTGTCCAACCGTCTCATGATTTTGGAAAGATCTGGACCGGTGAAGATCTGAAGCACACGTTTCAGATCAAGAACACCGGGACCGCGCCCCTGAAGATCACTAAGGTCAAGCCCGCATGCGGTTGCACCAAGAAGGGCAAGCATCCAAGCTCAATCGCACCTGGCGAAACGGGTGAGTTTTCATTCGGTCTGAACACCAAGAAGCTGCGGGGCAACTTCACGAAGCAGATCACTGTTACCACGAATGACCCCAAGAAGCCGTCACTCCAACTGAAACTCGTCGGTGAGGTTCAGCACTTTGTTGAAGTAACGCCAAGCGCTGCGACGTTCGGACGGCTCAAGGCTGATTCCGTTTCGACCAAGACGCTGAAGGTTCGCAACAACACCGGTGAAAATCTGGACATCAAACTTGCCAGCGATGCCAGCGAAGGGTGTTTCAAGGCGGAGTTGGCCGAAGTTGTTCCGGGCAAGGAATACGAATTGAAGGTGACAGCTCAGCCGCCGTACAAAAGCGGAAACAACCGCCACGCAATCAAATTGCTGACGAACCATCCGAAGCAGAAAGAAATTCAGGTCACCTGCCTCGCATTGGTGCCAAAGCGCCTTGAGCTGCGACCGGACAACCTGCGTGTTGCCCTCGGTGCCAAGACCCAGTCGAAACGCCGTTTGCGCTTTACCAACAATGGCGACGATCCGGTCAATCTGCTCGACGTGACCGCCACTGCAGACTCCGACAAGTTGCTGACGGAAGTGAAGACCTATCAGGAAGGCAGGAGCTACGAAGTCACCGTGACGATTCCGGCGAATTATGCACCGCCGAAAGAAGGCGTGGCCATCGTGCTCAACACCGACGACAA
Organism: Phycisphaerae bacterium; assembly: GCA_030429365.1. Classification (GTDB taxonomy): domain Bacteria; phylum Planctomycetota; class Phycisphaerae; order UBA1845; family UBA1845; genus UBA1845. The sequence continues at coordinate 1,876 of JAUIEW010000043.1, read as the reverse complement.
GGAATCACCGAAGCTTGAGGTTCCGATCGTTGCCACCAAGCAGCGTAACCGTACGCGTCAACGACCGGCTACCGAAATGCTGGGAAAAGCCGCACCGGTTGGAACGTTTAAGACGGTTGCTGGTGACGAGGTGAACATCGGTGGTAAGTCAGATGAAGTCGACGTTCTCTTCTTCTATGCGTCATGGTGCGGATTCTGCAAGAAGGCATTGCCGCAAGTCGAAGAGTTGCACAAGCAATTGCAGGCGTCCAACAAGAAGGCCAAAATCTACGCGATCAACCTCGACGATCGTACGGGCCGCCGCGGGCGCACCGAAGAGCAAACGGTTCAGCACTACAAAGACATGAATCTGACCATTCCGCTGATTCTTGATTCCGAGAAGAAAGCTGGCAGGCCATTCAAGGTAACAAGCTTCCCGACCATGTTTGTCGTCGGGCAGTCCGGTACCGTTGAAGCTGTGCATGTCGGTGCGAAAGCCGGTTTTGACAAGGAACTGGCCAAGGAAATTGACGACTTGCTCTCAGGCAAGAAACTCGCCGGCAATCCCGCTCAATTGAACAATCAGGTCGCAACTCAGACTGCGATCGGTAAGGAAAAAATCAAGGCACTTGAAGTGAAGCCGGCAAAAGTCACCGGCGGTAAGTCCAAGGGCGGTGTACGGAGCCTTTCAGCCGAGGACAAAGATGCCCGAGGCGGCGCTCCTGATAAGAAGTCAGGCGAAAAGTAAAGACCGAAGATCTTTGACGCGGACGGGTGTCCGTGTTTGAACGCAACATCAAAAGGCACCGCTGAAGAATCCTCTCAGCGGTGCCTTCTTTCTTGGAATCCCGCGGTTGGGCAGACGATAGGTTTCACGGCGTCCGCATGATTCCGGCAACTTCCGATAATCCCTCGTTCCACATTCCGATAGCAACGCGGGTACGAAACGAAGAAGCGTGCACCTCCCGAAATGATGCTGCGCCGCACCCGCCGCATACCGTGGTTGTGTTCATTGCGCACCACGTCGTAACATCAATCGAATTAATGGGTTGCCACGTTTCGTGCGCAAAAATGTATGAATTGATGTTGCGTGGAAGCAACATGCACTCATATCCCGAACTTCCAATCACGTTCCTGGCCATGAAATCGCCGGCTCTAATGCCTTATTAATTATGGAGTTACGAATTCATGAAAGGAATTCGCCATTCGGTGCCATTCAAACTTGCAGAGGGGTAGTCCACGAGAAGAGCAGCCGTTGCGGTTCGCTGCCAGTGGAACGTTGGGAACCACCCGACGTACAATCAAACACTCGTCGCAGTTGGCGACGGCCCTAGGAGGCGCAAAGAACATGAACGATAACACTTTCCAGAAGAAGCTTGCTGAGTTGGTTGCAGAAATTGGGACGCTGCCCGTCGACGACCGTGAGAAGTTGCAGGTCCTCGCCGAAGAGACCCGGGAGCGTCATCAGAAACTCAAGCAGACCGTGTCGAACCTTCACGAAAGCATCGATTTCCTTCGTCTGTCGATCAAGTATCTCCTTTTCGATCTTGAGGCGACGCGTCGCGAAAATGTGCAGATGCGAAAGATCCTCGAAGAAGGAAACAAGAGCGATCCGGATATGGAATAGTGGAGCTTAGAAACTGCAAAGGCTCATGATATAGCTTAGACGCAGCAACCAACGAGTTACGCCGATGCCCGCCTGCATCCTCAGCGATGTGGGCGGGTTTTTGTGTGTATGCCTGAGTAGTGCAACGGTGAAGAAGTGGAGCTATGCGTCGCCGTCACTGATGAGGTTGAGTTCCTTCAGCGCGAGCAGGGCGGCTTGCTGCTCGGCTTCTTTCTTATTGGGGGCCCATGCGCTTTTAAAGCGACGCGCTTGAATCACGACAGCCACTTC
>JAUIEW010000352.1 GCA_030429365.1 Phycisphaerae bacterium | reverse complement strand
CGCGCACTGGTCACTGACCCGACGCTGATCATGCTCGACGAGCCGTTCAGCGGCGTCGATCCGATCGCGGTCGAGCAATTGCAAACCGAAATCCTGCGCCTGCGTGAGGAAGGCGGCATTGCCATTTTGCTCACCGATCACAACGTGCGCGAAACGCTCGCGGTGACCGACCGAAGCTACATCATCGACGATGGCAAGGAATTGCGATCCGGTTCGCCGGCTGAGTTGGTCCGCGATCCACTCGTTCGAAAAACATACCTGGGCAGTACGTTTCAGGGTGACGAATTCGACGAGCCCAAGAAAATCGGATCGGGCGCAAAAGCAGCCGGCAAGAAGTAGCCCCGAAACAAACAGACCAAACGCGGGCTGCTACAGCGCGAATAGCCACAGCGAAATCGCGGCGACAAAGAACCCCAACGCCAACCAACCGAGGATGATCCGTATTCGTGCCTGAATTCTCGAAAACGGTCGATCGATCGTGTCGAGCACGGCGCACACCACCCGGCTGACCGGCTCCAGACGCTCAGCAATCACCGCGATCTTCTTGCTCAACTCCGCCGAACGTCGCGACTTGGCTGATTCCTGAACTTTGATAGCCGGTTCGGATGTCTTGGCGGCAACAAGCGATTCTGTTTTGACGGACGAGCCAGATGCGGGTAGGGAGACGGTGTTCCCTGACTTTGCCGGCTTGGCGTCGGATTTCTTGGGGAGCGAAACCGTCTTGGGTGGCGGAAGCTTCAGTCCTTTGCTTGGCGTCTTCTTTTTTTCGCCGCCGAGTTCTGCGGTCGCTTCGTCGAGGGCGTGTTCGGCTTCCTGCATCCGAACCTCAGCCGTGAACTCGAGATCGTTCTCGTCGCCAAAGTAGTCCGGATCCTCAAAGCCGGCGGTCGCTTCTTGACCGATCTCTTCCGAAAGCTCGCTGGTGAGCGCTTCGGCTTCGGCCAGAAGCTCCCCGATCTCCTCCTCAAGAGGGTCTGGTGCAGGGACTTGGTTTTTCTCGTCGGTCATGTCCTATCGCTCCGCCAACACGTAAGTTATCGGAATGCGGCTGGGTCCAACTTGGGATTGTTCAGCCTGCCAAAACGACAATAATGGGAACCATGGCCGCCCACCGTATTTATGTGTCCGATCTGCAGCGAGGAATCCTCGAACTGAGCCCCAATGAGGCCCACCACGCCCATTCCGTGATGCGGCTGAAGGCTGGCGACGCGGTCGAACTTTTCGACGGCAAAGGCACGATCGCCACCGGGACCATGCACTCAGCCAGCAAGCGCGACGCATCGGTCGAAGTGGCTGACCTCCAGAAAGCCAAACGCCCCAATACCAACCGGCTAACACTGGCAATGGCGATGCCGAAATCGCCTCGCCAATCGTTTCTCTTTGAAAAGTGCACCGAGCTTGGCGTGGATGCGATCCTGCCGGTCACGTTTGATCGCAGCGTGGTGAAGACCTCGGCTTCTGGTGTTGCCAAATGGCTGCGGACCATCATCGAAGCCGGTAAGCAGTGTCGCACCGCCTACCTGCCCGATATCCTCGACCCCGTTCGCTTCGATCGTGCGGTTGATGCCCACACGCGAGATGGCGCGCAACTTGTCTGCGATCCCTCCGCGACGGTCGGGATTGCCGATCAGATTCGGAGTTTGGCATTGGGGCAGACTTGCGTGGTTTGGATCGGTCCCGAGGGCGGGATGACCGATTCCGAAGTCGCGCAACTGGTGGCACATGGGGCGATCAAGGCTGGGCTGGGCGGTAATATTTTGCGGATTGAGACGGCTGCGATCGCGGTGGCAGCCGCCTTCGCTTTGCGGTCAGGCACGGCTGGCTGATTGGTTCAATTCGCCGGGTGATTCTGGCCGAAGTACACCTGCCGACACGTGTATTTCCGGTCATTTGGCAGAAAGTTCGGCCTGTGCTAGGATTGTCGCGTCGTCGAAATACGACCATTGGCCCGTGGTGCAATTGGTAGCACGTCTGACTCTGGATCAGAAGGTTCTAGGTTCGAGCCCTAGCGGGCCAGGTTCAAAACAACGCCCCGTCCGTCGTTTGCAGCGACGAACGGGGCGTTTTTTGTTTTCATACACTGTTGCCGCGGGTTTAGCTTTCGACCGGTTGGCGGACCCAATTCATATAGTCGAGTTCGACCAGGCCGGCTTCGACGTTGCGCAGCATGTTGACGGCTTGGGCGCGGTGATGGGTCGAGTGAATGCACCCCTGAAGCAGCATGTCAGCCAGCGATGCCTCAAACAACTCGCCCTTGGAATCGCGATAACGTTGAATGCCATCAAGCGCGGCTTCTTCAAGCCCGTTGATATACGCATCGCGATCGCGTTTGACGCCCTGCATCCATTCAGAAATCTTTGACACCGCCACGGGTTCACGCTCGGATGGCCAAGGTGTTTCGACCTCGCCCTGCCAGCGTTTAAGCCAGGTGGCTTCGCCCGCCCAGATGTGCAGCAGCGTCCGCCGAAGCGAACCGCGCCCCATCGGGAATCGCTGATCGAGCGAATCGTCGGACGCACCGTTGGCGGCTTCAAAGACCAAAGCGTTGGCCGCATCGTTATAACGCAGCAACGTGCGGACGCCCTCAAGCGTGATGGCCATCGAAAACTCCCGCGCTACGAAACGGCGGCAGCGCCGGCAGACGCGACCGCGTGATCGTTTTCGACCGAGTCACCCGAAACGCCGATCGCGCCGATGATCGTACCGCTTCCGTCTTTGATCGGAACGCCGCCGGGAAACGTGATCAACCCGCCGTTGGAGTGTTCGATGTTGTAAAGCGATCCACCCGGCTGCGAGAGGTTGCCAATGTCGCCGGTGTTCATGTCGAAGTACCGCGCGGTCCGCGCTTTCTTCTGCGCGATGTCGATCGATCCGAGCCAGGCGTTTTCCATGCGGGCGAATGCCTTCAGGTTTGCGCCGGCATCGACGATGGCGATGTTCATTTTGACACCGATCGCTTTTGACTTTTCGAGGGCGGCGGCTACCGCGCTTTGGGCCTGTGCCAAGGTAATATCACTCATTTGTTTTCCTGCTTTCTTGCGTTGGTAAGTCCACTCGTTGAATAAGTAATGACCTGGTTCAGGCCTCCGCTATTCGCCGTACTTGGCGATGATCTGTTCGCGTGATTGATGCAGTATCCCGTGTTGCTGGCCAACCTCCGTAAATGCCGCGACCGCCTGATCGACCTGTTCGGTGTCATGCCCAGCTGACAATTGAACGCGGATACGTGCTTCACCCTTGGGAACCACCGGAAAGAAGAATCCGGTCACGTAGATTCCCTTTTCATACAGGTCGCTTGCAAACTTCTGCGCGAGCGGCGCATTGTACAGCATGATGGGAACAATGGGATGCTCTCCCGGTTTGATGTCGAAACCCGCAGCGGTCATCTTCTCGCGGAAGCGCCTGGTGTTGGCTTCGAGCTTGTCACGCAATTCAGTCGACTGCGAAAGAATCTCAAAGACTTTCAATGATGCGGCAACGATGGGTGGCGCCACCGAATTGCTGAACAGGTAAGGTCGCGAGCGCTGCCGGAGCATGTCGATGATTTCCTGCCGGCCGCTCGTAAAACCGCCCGACGCTCCGCCGAGCGCCTTGCCCAGCGTGCCGGTAATGATATCCACGCGCCCCATCACACCGCAATGTTCGATCGACCCGCGACCGGTCTTTCCAAGGAAGCCCGTGCAATGGCACTCATCGGTCATCACCAACGCCTTGTATCGGTCGGCTAGGTCACAGATTTGATCGAGCTTGGCGATGTCGCCATCCATGCTGAATGCGCCATCGGTGACGATCATTCGATAGCGTTAAAACTGTATCAATCAAATACAAAGAGCCAACACGAACAGGGTTGGCTCTT
>JAUIEW010000042.1 GCA_030429365.1 Phycisphaerae bacterium | reverse complement strand
GCAATCCGATCGCTGCACTGTCGAAGAGTTTCCTCGCCAACACAAACACGAGCAGCACGCAGATCGTCCCCGCGATCGCCGAGGGCAGCCGCCATGAGAACGCGCTGATTCCACACAGTTGCAGACTTCGGGCCATGACCAACTTCGCCAGCGGTGGATGGGTCCATTCGTATGCGCAACCTTCTTCAGGGGCGCTGGTGTCCCAGCGCCATGGATCGTTGTTTCCGCGAACCCACTCTTCAGCCGTGTAGGCGTGGTACACCTCGTCGAAGACGCGCGTTGCCGGCTGACCCAGGCGAACGATGCGCATCTAGAATGCAAAGACGATGATCGCAATCATCGCCACGCTGTTCTTGGTTAAAACTACTCTCTTAAGATGAACCAACCACATGCCCAATTGATCGAAGAACCGATCGCATCGCGCGACGTTGAATTGCGATCGCCATGCGACGACGGCGAGGATGAAGCAGTTGACCAGGCAAATGCCCACGGTGAACCAGGTGGTCCCTAGGTCGGGTGATGGCGGGCTGTTGTTGAGGTAACCCCAGGCCATGACCATGTTCACAAAACAAGTCACGGACAAGAGGCCATAGGCATAGGCGGACTGCCTCCAAAAAGGGGCGGCACACAGCAGCAGGGCAAACGCCGGATACACGTGGCGCTCGTGGACGCGCGTGGAGCAGAAAAACGTAAGCAGGTACAAGCCAGCCGCCATACGCCAGAACTGATGCGCGGGTTCCGACGTCTTGCGAAGCAGTTGCCGTATCAGAAGCAGCGCACCCCCGCCGACCAGTGTGATCGCCAGGGTGCGGATGCTGACGAACCCCCAAACGAGCGTCGAATCCTCAACCCAGTTCTTGCCGGCTGCGTACCACAGGTTGAGTGCATTGACCGAGGCGAATGGGTACATCTCCATCGTGATACGGACCCGGTCCAATGCGCATCCGGTCAGGTTCGACATTGTTGCAAACGGCGCGAACGCTGCCAGAAACGCGGCCGCGCCGACGAAGCAGCATGCGAGCAATCGTACAACGCCGAGTCGATGCCGCCATGCCAGAACGATCACCAGCGGGACAGCCAACACGCTGTGTGGTTTGACCGCGCATGCAAAACCCAGCACCAACGCGCCGATTAGAAACCGCCGATTGAAACAGAGCACCAGCCCCGCCAACACGACGAATGCGTGAAAGCTGTCGGCTTGTCCCCAATACGCGGAGTTGAAAATGATAATGGGATTCAGAAGGTAGAGTGTCGGCCAAACCAGACGCGATTGTGATTGCGTCGGACCGAACTGTCGCCAGACAAGCCAGGCGATGCCAACATCGGCGACGAGGTTCGGGAGTTTGAAGATGAGATAAGTGAAAGTTGGCGGGAGAACCGCAGCCACTTTCCCGCACGCCCAAAGCACATAGAGGTAGCCGGGCAGGTAGTCGCAATCCGGATTTGTTTCGTAGAACTGGCTCAACCCTTCAGCCGCGATAGATCGACCCCACCCGATAAACGTGTGAATGTCGACGGGGTGTCCCACCAGCGGCGCGATCAACGCGCGCAGCGCTAGCGCCGAAATCGCCAGCGGGGCGAATGTCAGCAGCGCCTGCCAGAGTGAGAGCCTTTGACTCGCCTCCCCTGTTTCATCCGAATTCGCGGGTTGGATTAATTCACCCATGGGCGCAATTGTACCAGAGGTTGCGGGTGGGTGTTCGCGCGATTGTCATATGTCCGATCCATGTTCCGGAAGGGGGCCCGGACTGGCCTTACCATTCTCCAATTTGCTTGATATGCTGTCGCGCTCGCGAGTTGGCGCAAGGAGGGGCAAGTTGCGTTGCCCCGGATGCCCAATTCATGAAACACATGTGACAGGCTCAGGTTGCTACAAACCCAAATCGGAGGCGCAATGAAGTTCGCAACAACATGCATACACGTAGGACAAGATCCCGATCCGACCACCGGCGCGACGATTCCGCCCGTCCATTTCACCACGACGTATACGCTCGACGCACCCGGTGAGAGCAAGGGGTTCGTCTACTCCAGGTCGGCCAACCCGACCCGCGTCGCCTTGGAAAAGTGCATCGCAGCGTTGGAAGGTGGGGCGGCTGCGTCTTCATTTTCCTCCGGATGCGCCGCAACGATGGCCGTCCTGTCCACACTTCGACCCGGTGATTCGATCGTGGCGTACGCCGACCTTTACGGCGGGACGTACCGCATCTTCGAAAACATCTCGCGACCCAACGGCATCGACACCATGTATGCGCAGGGAACGTCGGTTGCCGATTTCGAAAATTTGATTGATGCGTCGACGAAGTTGATCTGGCTGGAGACGCCGACCAATCCGCTCCTTCGCCTCATCGACATTGAAGCCGTCACCCAGTTGGCCAAGTCGCGCGGTATCGCCGTTGCCGTTGACAACACCTTTGCCACACCCGCGCTGCAGCAGCCGCTATCGCTTGGCGCGGACTACGTCGTCCACAGCACGACCAAGTACATTGGCGGGCATTCCGATGTGATTGGCGGCGCGGTGATCGTCAAGGATGCGGCGTTGATCGAACCGATCCTGTTTTACCTCAAGTCGGCTGGCGGTTGTCCGGGACCGATGGACTGCTACATGACGCATCGTGGCATCAAGACGCTGCCCATTCGTGTTCGCGAACACTGTGCGAATGCCATGGCGATCGCGAAGCATCTCGTTGGCAAGCGTGGCATTGCGAGTGTGATCTATCCGATGCTGCCCGAGCATCCAGACCACGCGCTCGCCAAAAAGCAGATGTGCGGCGGTGGTGGAATTGTGTCTGTCCTGCTCGAAGGCGGGTTTGAAGCGACGAGCCGATTCTGCCAATCGACAAAATTGTTCAGCCTGGCTGAGTCGCTTGGGGGGGTGGAGTCATTGATCAATCACCCGGCCCGGATGACGCACGCCTCGATACCGAAGGATGTGCGCGACGCGCAGGGTGTCACCGACAATCTGGTGCGACTAAGCGTTGGGATCGAGGATGTGGACGATTTGAAGGAAGACCTGGATCAGGCGTTGGCTGCGATCTAAGAGAGTTGAAATATGCCTTGCATGTTGCACTGCTGGAAGAACACGACGGCTTGAGCGGCGAACAGACCCGCGAGGAAACCGGGCCATTCAAGTCCGCTGGCCGTTTTGACCAAGGAACTTTTGCCCGAAAGCAGCGCGACGCTGACGCCGGCGATCATGAGGCAGACGATTGCGCCGCCAAAGAACAGAAAGCGACTGAAGATAAAGGTCGCCATCTTTGTTGAGTCGATGTCTTCCGTGGTGCCATACAGTCCGTAACCCAATGCAAAAAAACAATACCCTGCTACGAGCGCCAAGACCGCGCCGATGATCTTTGGCATCATCGAATCGCTTTCGACGTGTTCCTTCTTCATGATCGCAGCAAGAATCATGGGAACCGGCAGCAGACCCGCCGACAGAACAAGACCTGAGATGAGTGCGTTCGATGCGTCCAATCGTGAACTTTCCGCAGTGGGTTAACTTCTGCTCACCGTGCAGGTGAGACTCGTCTGAGCGCTAGCCGTCAAAGTCATCACCAACGGGCTGGCGACCCATCGCACCGGCATGGACCTCGTGCCAATGACCGATCTGCTCTTCGCCGAGTTTCCAGCAGAGATACACTTCGCGACCATCAAGAATCGCGGGGAAGTCGACAAGGCCGATCGTCCAGTCCTTCAATTCGCAACCGATGAGATTGATCTCTTCGATCAAATCGTTGAGCCGTTGTACACCTTGCGCTGCGACGGTGTCGAGTGCGCGAACTTCATCCGGTCGATCCTGGACGGGAAGTTTTTGGCGGCGTTTTTGCAGGTGTTCCAATTGCTGATATTGCGCGACGATATCTGAGACGATGCGCCGGACCAACGGGAGCGTGCTGTTGGCCTGCTCGGGCGTGAAGAAACGTTTTGCTTCGCAACGTGATGCCTCACTCCGTTGGGTCATCTGATTGCTGTTCATGCTTCGTTCTCCAAGTTAATTCCGTTTGGCGAAATCCGTGGCGTCCCCCAACCAACGATCGGAATCACGCACCGAAGCGTCCGAGCTTTCGACGACGTGCTGCACCGATGCCATTATTGTGTTCGCCCGCGCGCGGTTCGTCAACGGGTTTTGCAATGGACAACAAAAAGTTTGGAGATGAGGTGTTTGCTGCAGCGCTTAGCGAATCTCGAATCGATGGACGGCTTCCGTTGTCTTTTGCGCCTGCAAATCTGTAATGGCGACCTTCAACACGTACTCGCCGCTTGACATGTTTCCGGGGAATGAAACCAACTGCGCCAGGAAGAAGTCATCGCGCTGTTGACGTGACAAGTCGACGATTCGATCTTCCGTCTGCGACCAGACGGATCGTCCGTCAGCCGTGAAGAGTTCAAGGTGTGATCCCAACTCAGTCCGAAACTGATTGCTCGAATCGTCAAAGCGCGATTTGAAATGATCCACTTCGCAATAGACAATAACGCGATTGACCTGATGCGCACGCAAATGCGACGAAGAAATCTCATCGTAAATGCCAAACGTCTGAACGCGCGAACACAACGCGACAGCCGGTATCGCCAACTCCGCCGTGTCGCGAAGCGAGTCGCGCAGGTCGTCAATCGAGGCGAGGACGGCGTCGGTATCCAGCAATGGATCAGAAAAGCGATTGTCCACATTCCCGATCGACCTGACGAATTGTGAAATCAGTTCGCGCTCGCGGTGCCCAATCGCGGGGGACAACTGGGCGGCTGCCTCCGGTTGATTGTTGGCCAGTTGCAGAAGACTCAATCGCAATTGCTTACGCGGGTTGGCTGGATCATTCACCACGGCGATCTTGGCCGCGTCGATGAGTTCTTCCAGGTCGCGCGAGTTGGAAAGATCGTCAAGCGCCATTCCCTGTTGGGCTCGCACATTCGACGAGGCCGTGCGCGCGATGGGTTTACTTTCGGTGCGCTGCGGATTGGTAGCACGCGCAAACTCGTTGCCGCCGCGCACGCCGACGGATCTCACCGATGGCGCACTTGTCACGACGGGCTGGCTTGTGACCTGAATACGCGCCGTCGATGGGTTCTGCTGCTGCGGTGCTTCGTAAGGCAGTGCCTGTTCTTTTGGACGCGGCGGAAGCGCCATCGGTTGTTGCTCGACACCGCGTCTATCGAGTGGCCGCGCTTTGGCGACGGCATTGTTTTGCCACGGAATACCGGTACGCTCGCGATTGCTTGACGCTTCGGGCGTGTCCAGGTCAGCGGGTGAATCGGGAGCATCCGCGGCGGCTTGCAAACGGGCGACATAGTCGTTGACGGCGCTGTCAGCGCCATCGGCTGGCGCGTCGTTGTTCTCGCCGGTTTGCACGTCGACCGGGTGGTATGCGGTCGGGTCCTCGCGACTCGGAGAATAGGTGTTGCTGGCGTATTTGTCGTTGTAGGGATGGCGATAGGGTTCTGGATCGCGGGCGGCTTTGGGCTTGCCGCGACCAAACCAGCCGCCGGTCGCATTGGTGCATCCGGACGCGGTGAGGATACCGGTCACCGCCAGGGCAACCGTGGCGTACTTGAACGATCGACTCGATAACATGTTTGGCGTGCGGTGCTCAATCATTGGTTTGCATGGCCTGAGAGACGTTACGCGCTTTGCGCTACAATGAACTGTTGAATCGCCGACGATGCCGTTGACAACCCGTTCTTCGAGGCGACATCGGCTTCCAACAATGCTGTGATCTTGTCCTGCAGGTCGGCGACGTTGTGTCGAGCCAACCTTCGCTGCAAAACATCCGGTGTCGTAAATGCCTGGCGCGCCAGCGAACCCATCGGCACGCCCGACTCGCTCTGCAATTTCAAATCAAGCAGCTTACGAAATCCCCAAGCCAGTCCGCCGACAGCACGCGCGGGTGCGGCGCGATCGGTGGCGAGTACTTTTTCCCACTTCGTCAGGGCGGCGGCTGTATCGCCCGACGCCATTGCATCGGTGATGCCGAAGATGTCTTCCTCACGCAATCGTCCGACCAGCTCTTCCACATCCTTTGGAGTGATTGCGGGTCGCGATCCAACGAAAATCGAAAGCTTGCTCAACTCGGCGTCGAGTGCCCCCAACGATTGACCGACAAGATCCGCCAATCGCCAAGCCGCCTGTCGATCGAGCTGCTTGTCATAAGCGTCGCGGGCGTGTTGCACCATCCATGCCTGCAGCGCCTGGCCCTTGAGCGGATCGCACTTGATGATCTGACCGGTCTTGGCAATTGCCTTGTAGAGTCGGGTGTTCGACGGAAGACTGCCGCAATCAAAAATCAGCACACCAGAATCAACTGGCGCGGCGCAATACTTCTCGAGGTTGGCCCGGTTGCGCGTGATGAACGTGTCGGCTTCCTCGACGATGACAATTCGCGCTCCGCCCAATAACGAATAGGTCCGCACGTCGTCCAGCACGATGGCGAGTTCGGTCTTTGCACCTTCGTACCGCGACGGCTTCTCATCGCTGCCGCCGTTGTTGGCCAACTGCTCGCAGATTGCGTCGATCGTTTGCCGCTTGCGAAATCGATCATTGCCGACGACGGCGTAGACGCTTTTGTTTTCGATCTTATTCGTCTTCACGTTTCACCTGGTCTGGTTTTGTTTCTCGTTGGACGGCCATCTCTGCCAATCGCGCCTTCGCCATGGCGACGGGGTCGAATGACGACGTCCGCGATGCCGGCGACTTCAGCACTTTCGTGTAGAAGTCATGCGCCGCAAACGCCTGGCCTTTATATGCCGCGACATCGCCCAAGCGAAGCCACGTCGCAGCATCGTGACGGCCCGAAGCCACCAGATCAAGTAACTTGGATTCGGCAGCGTCAAACTGCCGGTTGTTGATGAATGTGTCGGCCAACCCGAGCAGGGCTTCCGGATGCTTGGGGGCGTTGTCCAATGCGGATTGGAACGCCTTGGCGGACTCTTCGTATCGTCCCAATGCCAGCAGGGATTGGCCAAGATTCACGAGCGCCTGCGGGTGGTGTGGTTCGATGGCGAGGGCTTTTCGATATTGCTCAATCGCCCCTGCATGGTCGCGTTTGTCGCCGAGTGCCTGTCCGCGCCTGATCAACTGGTTCAGGTGATGTTGCTCGGTTGCGCTGAGATTCGCCCCCGGAACGTCGAGCGTTTGAATCGGCGGGGCGTTTTGCACATTGATTGGCGGTATACCTTGCGAATTTCCATTGAACGAGGGGTTGAGTTTGACAATGTCTGACTCGGCAACAGAGGTATTCCCGCCACGGTCGGTCACCATGACTCGAAATCGAATGTTTCCGGAGAGGTCATCGGGAATCGTCCATTCATAAAGACCGGTGTTGGGCAATTGCGCCTTGACGATCTTCCAGTCGACGTCGCCTTCGTGGCGATACGCGATTTGGATCGGACGTGCGCCAAGGTGCAAGTCCATCGCCGACCATTCCAGTCGTACCGCGCGTTCGCCCTTCGCGCTTTCAAACGCTCGGGCGAGTTGCAGTTGAATGATGGGGGGCGTGTAGTCGACGAACACCGTGAACTGAGGGGCGGTATCGGGCGCTGGAGGCGGTCCCGATTTGCCGGCCGAGTTTGTGATCACAAAAAACAGATCGTGGAGTCCTTCTTGCTTGGCTGCATATTCGACCGGCGAAACCAAGTCCTCGTCGTATCCGAAGAGCGTCCAGTCGTTGTCGCCAGGTGCGCGAAACCAGAGTTCTACTTGTTGCAGCGGGGTGGCTGACGCATTAACTGAATAGGTTACGTCGAATCTGTCCGACCGAACCCGGGGCGCACCATCGATGTTGCCCGCGTGCGCGCACTCCGCGCTACCCGCGATCATTCCCAAAACCAAGATAATCAACCAATGGTTCCGCATATTCACTCGAAACGCCGTGACTTAATTCATGCCGCGATCCGTCGTGCCGCGCGCGACCGGGAAAAATACTCCTCACACATAAATCGACCGATAATTTGGGCCGTCTAAAGGGAAAGAGCGGACGTTTACCGGACCACGCTCCCGGAAATTAGGAGGGGTGTTGTCGTAATTGTATATAGGACAGTAGGTTATATCTGATTCCTGAGTTGAGCTGGCGAGTGGGAAACGGATTTTACGATCGCGTAACTGTATTTTAGGTAAATAGTTATGACGATCTCCGCAATTCCTTCCCAAAATGCCTCTTTCGCCGATTGTCCGGTTTCGGCGTGCCTATCGCCGATTGCGTTGCTCAGAACGCCGTTTCTCGTGTCGAAATCCTTTGCGTACCCCCATATGCTCTGCTAGACTCCCGCCCCGTAAGGTGCCCAGGGACGGGCATTGGGGTTCTGTAGCCGGGCGGGTGTGGACGGATATAGAGGTAATAGGAGTCATCCATGGAAGCATATGAACAGTTACGACAACTCGTTGAATCAGCCGCGGACGACGTACGTAAGGCGACCGGGGGAAACAAAGCTGCCGGTACACGCGTCCGCAAGATTATGCAGGAAGTTAAAGCGGCTGCCCAAGAGGTCCGCAAGCAAATCCTTGAAGTTCGTTCGACCGAAGGCAGCTAACTAGCTTTCGGGCCTGAGGCTGCGCTGAGAGGTGTGGGGCAGTTTCCTACAGTGTTTGCGGTGACCCGGGCAGGCTGGCCTGTTGCCTTCGGTGGTTGCAGCGAAATGTCTTGTTTCGCCCTGCGCATTGCGAATTAAGCACCTGATTCCATGCCCAACCTCTCGGGGCAATGCGAGAAGTCTATCCAATAATCCCAGCCCCGGTCGCGAATTCGAGCGCGGGGCATTAGAGAATCAAAGAATTCATGCCACCTCCGCTGCTTATCGAAGGCGATCTCTTTACCGATCGCGAGGACATCTTCACGCACGACGAAATTTACGAACGCATGCCCCACAAGCATGAGTTTGCCCTTTTGGACGGTGTCGTTCTCGCCGACAACGAGAACGGGCTTGCCGTCGCCTATCACGATTGCAAACCCGATGGATGGTGGGTGCGTGGGCACGTCCCGGGCCGGCCGATCTTCCCCGGGGTGCTCCAACTCGAATGCAGCGCCCAGCTCATCGCGTTTCTGACCCGCTACAAGGACGGGTGCGACAAATTCATCGTCTTTAGCGGGGTCGAGGAGTGCCGCTTTCGCGATGCCGTGGTTCCGCCATGTCGCCTCTACTTCCTTGCGCGGATGATCGAAGACCGAACGCGACGCGTCAAAGCCGATGTGCAGGGCGTGGTGGATGGTCGAATCGTGTTCCAAGCCGTCGTGGCTGGCATGCAGGTGGCTTGATCGCCCCGATGTCGGCTTGTTAGTAAACGATTAAGATCTCCGTAAGTGGCTGCAGAATCGCTTCTTATGGCGTTAAGTTTGTGTTAACTGCCTTCCTCGGCGCTTCGCCAATCTACTCTCCCATTTCCTGAGTTTTCCCTCTTCCACGATCCCGTTTTGAGGGTTTGAAAGACCATTGTATCTCGTCGATGTTTGGTATATGTTAGGTATTCGGTCGGGAGGGTTGCTCCTTCGGGCGGGGCGGCGAATCGTGGGACCAAGAGCAGCGAGGACAGGCATCGATGGGAAACGACAGTTTGGGCGGGGGCGTTCATCTGACTGAAGGGCAACGAAAACTGGTTGAGGACAACATGGGGTTGGTCGGGCTGCATATTCGGCGGTGCGTGCGGAATACTGCCGTCGGTAAATCGGACCGGGACTACGACGATTTGTTTCAGGAGGGGTGCATCGGACTGATTCAATCGGCGCGGAAGTTTGATCCTCAGGCGGGGATTCCTTTTGCGGCGTTTGCATTGCCGAGGATTCATACGGCTGTCAGTGCGGCGCTGATTCGGGATGAGTCGTTGATTCGGGTTCCGAGAAAGCGAAAGCGAGTGAACCGGGGCGACGCTGGTGCAAGTGAATCGCCGGTAGAACCGCCGAATCGGGAGAAGCCGAAGGTGTATTCGTTGGACGTCGATCCACGTTTGGGCGAGATGAGCGATCCGACCGAAGGTGGTGAAACGCGCACAATCGGTGAACGCTTGCGCGAAAAATACGAACAAGCCGTCGAGGTTGCAACGCGGATTGTGACGCGCCGTAAAGCCACGCGAAGCGATCGGGGGGAACTGATTGAACGCATCATTCAGCAGCGGCTATTGGTTCCGGAAGATGACGCCAAGACGGCGCTGCGTCAGATTGCCCGCGATACGAATTCGTCGTATTCGCGGGTGCTGCAATGCGAGCGGCGGATTCAATCGGCGATGCGCCGTGCGCTGACCGGCGACCTGGAGTTTCGTCAGTTGCAGGAGTCCGCGCGACGAAGCGCGATCGGTGCAAACCAGCAAATCGATCCGGAGTTGGAAAAGCGATTGAGAGAAGACGCGGCAGAAAGTTGCTGGCGCCGACTGACCGCACTCAAACGGCCAGCCCGAAAGCGCTTCATCCGTTCGATAGGAAGCGGCGCCGACAAACACACCCGTGAATCGTTCCGCAAAATGTTCATCGCGCTGCCCAGGAACGAGTCGGATGAACTCCTGAAAAAAGTAAGCTCCGAGTAGGGTGCGGCTCGCCGCGCCGGCATCGCTTTGACGGCTGGGAACGGCTTAGGTTGATGGATGTTTGCTGTCGCCAGCGAGGAGGAAGCAGAGATCGCGAAACGTCCTGGCGTTCTCGATTTCGACCCGACATATGGTGCTTGCGTATTCTTCGGACTTGTGCCAGACGTAGATGAAACTGACGAAACAGAGTAGGCCAATCGCGAAGAGTTCAAGATTCAAGTGAATACCGAGCGGCAACAATACGAAACTTGCGGCAAACAGAACGACCCCGGCAAATAGGTGCAACCAGTCATTGCGACGCCAGATTTCGGCACTGCGCCTGAGTTCGGGACTGATCTGCACGATTCTTGAAATGATCTCGGGCAGACCTTTGCTTCGATAGTGCGAAATGTTCGAACTTGGACGGAGATTGACGGTCTCCACGCCTGCGTCACTCATCAATTTTCGAATCAGCAGAAACGCGCCGGCGGTTCGGCAGGGGCGGCCTAGGAAGTTGGGCTCCGGGATGCACATCACTCTGGCGTGACGCGCGACAAAGTTGCAGACGTCAGACAGCGTTTTGGTTTTCGCCGGGCGCAATACGGCTTTCCACTCAGCCAGTGGTGCGTCCATATCAAACCAATCGTTAAGTAGCTGAGCGTTGTGCAGCCACGTACGCCCCATGTTGTCGTTGTAGCATTGCCAGTCGCGAACTTTGGTGTCGAGCGTCAATTCGATTGATTCGACTTCGTCATACTTGATCAGCAATTCATGCCGCTGCTTCAGCGACTCGAACACTTCGACAACAGTGAAATTTCGATCATTTAGGGGCTGATTCATATGCAAGACGCTAGCGTACCTTGCGGTTATCGGCAAGCTCAAAACAGTGGGCAGCAGGTCGCACCTGTTGATCACTGCTCGGTTCGCCGGAATCTCGCAATCGACCATCGTACAGGCGTGCGCAAGTAGGCGATCGGCATGAGATACCAGTATTGCTTGCGAAGATATGCGACCAGGAGTTTGTCGCTCCATTTGTCTGCAACGCCTTCCTTCTCTTTGAATTCCGGCTTTTTGGTTTTGTGAATGTGATGTCCGAATTCGTGGTATAGGATCGAACCCAAAGCCGCGTCACGAACGAGTGGTATGCGCGTTGCGTACCAGGGAATCTCGTTGAGGATGTTGTCGACGACGAGGCGTATCCATGCCGGCTCACCTTTCCATTTCTGAATGTACATCCCAAGGCACTCACGCTGCACGTACGTTGTTCCTCTACTGATGAGTTTGCCTCGGCCCGCACTTTTTGAAATGCTCGCCGAATCCGTCAGCACGATTGTCTTGAGGCCCCATTTATACTTATCCGGCATGCGGGCGACGAGCCGTTCGACGGTTGCCCGCACGGGAATTGGTGGCGTGTAATTCCGGTAGCTTTCGACGATGTCGATCTTACAGCCGTTACCTTGATTCTGATCGTTGTCGCTCATTTCTTGGCGCGTCAATGATCCACAAAAGCAGCCCGGATGCGACCAACGCTGGATGTTGGATCCCGGGCTACCGCGGTTTTCAGATTATTCTAGTCGATGATACTGCGGCCGAGTATGATATGGCGGCCGGATACAGTGACAAATCAAACATCGGTGTATATTCCCGTCGCTGCAACTTGTCTTAACAATTTGTTGGAATAGTCGGTTCCTGGTTGGAGAAATCCAAAATGATTTCCTTGTACTACAACAATACTCGGTATGGTCTTTCAAGCCGTTTTCTTTTGGCGACAGTTCTTCTACCGCTCGTAGGTCTGTTTGCTGCCTGCAATGTTGGTACGGTTTTTAATCTAAAATGCCCTGATCCAATTGAAGAGGGCGCATCGGGTCGCATCGATGTTCAACTCAGCGCCAACGAAACCTTGTTTACGGTTTTTGAACCCGGCGGTGCAGCCGATGTCGTTGAGGTAGTCCAGCCCGGTATTGAATTCTCCACTGGGTTTATCCTTGTCGAGGGCGTCACTATCGGTTCGGCAGTGGTCGTCGTAACCGAAGTTACAAGCAACGGTATGCAGTATGGTGTTCCATTGGAATGCACGATCGAGGTCGTCGAAGCGTCGTTGGTCGATTGCACCGGTGCAAACGCTCAAGCCGGTATTGGCGACGTTTGCGTATCCGATGCGGATTGCAACGAATGCCAGGTATGTTTGTTTGGCGCGTCTGTGCCCTCATTCACTTGTGCACCCCAGATTCCGTGCGAATCCAGCCTCGATTGCCAGGCATTCAGCGCGACCAGTCAGATCTACGACGTCAACTTTTGCGGAGATGATGGGTTCTGTCGTTGAGTCGACGGCGGGAGGGTGGTAAGGGCTAGTCGAAGGTTAGGAACCCTTCGATTTTTGAGACGGTGACGGGCCCGATGCCGTGAACGCGCTCGAGGTCCTGGGCGGAATGGAAGACTGGCCCACCGCCGCTTGTGCGATTCTCTTCGCGGAAGGCGATGATGCGCTCGGCGGTGATGTTGCCGATGCGCGGCAGAAGAGTGAGGTCGGTCCAGGTGGCGATGTTTGGATCGAGGCGCAATCCCGTGGAGTTGTGTTGTTGGGTGGGATCGAGTGTTGCGATTGGGGTGTTGATCGTTGCGTTAATGAGCCAGATGCAGGCTAGCGGTAGTACGATGGCATAGGGGGCGAAAAGGGTCTTGGGTGGCGGTGCGGGGGCTGGTTTGGCGTTGGTGTCGTGATTCATTTGGTTCTTGAATCGATCAATGGTGGGCACGGCCCACCCTACGGTTTTTTGTTGGGTCGGCTGAATTAAACGGCTGACTTCGTTGGGGCGCCGTCGGCATCGGTGGTTAGGTCGTGTTTGATTTCGACCAGTTCTTCGTATGCCGGTTTGGGTTTGCCATCTGCACCAATCAATCCGGCGTTGGGCAGGAAGTGGGCATTGTCTTCGCAGAAGTCCTGCCATGTGAGCGATTCGATGAACGGCTTGCTCAAGGCGATGTGATAGACCCGTCGCATCCACGCCCGTTGAATTTCCGGCGACCAATCGCGATGCCACGCGCCTCCAGCGGATGCCGCGACCTTGCCTTCCCACGCATCACCCGCCCCGACATCCGGAGCTGACGGCACCTGAATCCCAGTCACGTGAACGGGTTTGCCGAAATTCGCAAAACGATCGAGCATTGACGAAATCGAGAAAATGTCGCGGACGTAGCGGCCTTCGGCGCCGACGCCCAGGCAACACTGCACGCCGAACGCATCGAAATTCAAACCGTTCTGCATGACCATTTCCGCGTAAAGCATCGGCGGGATGGTTCGCTGGTTGCTGGCGTAATACTCGCCCCAAGGCATGACGATGTCGATGACGGCCAAGCTGCGCGGAGCCGTTTGTTTGGCGACCGAGACGGCCATCCTTGTCAGTTCCATCAACTGTTCGAAATTGAATTGGAAGCAGTTGGACGCGTGAATGCCCGAGATGACATCCCACACGGAGACGTATTGGCCGTAGCGCTTGATCACGCGGGTCAGGTGTTCGTAGACGAGGTCGCGGATGGCTTCGAAGTCGTGTTCCCAGATGTACAGCCAATCGGGGACGTTTGACTTGGTGAATGAAACCAGTCCGCTACCGCGCACCGGAATGTGATGGCGACTGGCCCAGTCGATCCAATCGTCGGTGGCTTGCCAGTTGAGCTCCTTTTCGCGTGGTTCGATGTCACGCCACGAGAAGGGGATCGAAATAAAGTCGCAACTCTTGGGGATCAACTCGCGAACGCTGGCGTCGGTTGACTTCGGATTGATGCGCGTGCCGAGCAGTCGTTTCGGAAAACCGGCGACCTGTTTGCGCCGGTTGAGGAAAATCTCTGCGTGAAAAGCGGTGAGTTGCTCGGAGGCCATGATCGCCATGGCGATGCCCTTGTCGGCGATCTCTGCCGCTTGCGCCGGAGTGTCTGCTTGCAGTGCGGCGATCAGCTGGTCGCGGGCGAGGTCGATGAGCTTGGCGACTTCTTCGATGCCTTCGAATTCAAAGAGGCCCCAGTCTTCGCGCTTCTGGGCGATGCGCATCAAACGTCCGCGCAGAAGTTCGACCTGAAGGTTGTAGGCTTGATCGCGCTCGGGCAGGCGGGTGGTCTCGAGAACCATGCGTCCGCCGCCTTTAACGGGCCAAACCAAAGCGAGGGCAGCCGGTCCGCCCGCTTTCGTGTTGCAGATGAATTCGTTGCCTTTGGATTGGATGTCGGCGCGGAGGGGGACGTTGTCGCTGCCAACAAGGTAAGCGCCGTCGAGTTTGACGTCCTCGGCGTCTGCCCCGTTGTTATTGACTGTGAATCGCAGCATTCGTGCCCCCAGGTCGCGTCTCACCTGGTATCGGTTCCAGGCGATACAAAGCCATAGACTTTTCCAAGTCTTAGCGCATCGTGCGTGCTGACCCGCTTCGATTTAGAGTGAATGGTCTCGCCACGTTTGCTCACAATGATCAACCATTCAGTGCAGCGCCATTATGCCCCAGCCGCTGTGGGTCGTCGAGTGTCACGGATGTATTATTTTGTCCCAACCCATCCACACATTGCGGTGAAAACGGGCAGAATCGTGGGCGGCTTCAATTGCTTCTTTTAGTAGTTCGCGAATCCGCAAGCAGGGGTGCGGTTCAGTTCACCGGATTGGGGAGGGGCTGGTTGGTGAGGCTTGCGACAACGTTGGCAGCCGCCATCCGTGCCATCCATTCG
The DNA here is from genome assembly GCA_030429365.1 of Phycisphaerae bacterium. Lineage (GTDB taxonomy): Bacteria > Planctomycetota > Phycisphaerae > UBA1845 > UBA1845 > UBA1845. The sequence goes on along the minus strand of JAUIEW010000042.1, from coordinate 9,782 downwards.
CGCGTTTCCATGGTGGCGCTTCCGATGTGGGGGACGCACAGGACATTGGGCATTTTTAGCAGGTCGGCTGGGATGTTCGGCTCGAATTCGAACACATCGAGCGCGGCGCCGGCGATCTGCTTCTTGGCGAGGCATTCGATCAAATCGGATTCCTTCACGACGGCGCCGCGGCTGGTGTTGATCAGAAACGCGGAGGGCTTCATTCGTGAAAGGAGCGATTGATTGGCGAGATGCCGGGTTTCGGGAGCGAGGGCGACGTGCAACGTCACCATGTCGGATTCGGCGAACAGCGATTCGATGGGCACGCGTCGTCCGCCCAAGGCGTTGATGGCGTCGTTTTCTTTGCGCGAAACGTAGAGCAATTTCATGTCGAAACCGCTCGCCCGCTTCGCCACCGCACAACCGATGCCGCCGGCTCCGACGATTCCCAGCGTCTTGCCTGACACATCACTGCCGAAAATCTGCATCGGGGCGATGCCTTCCCATGTTTGACTGCGAGCCAATGCTTCGGCGCCGCGCAGATCGCGCACGAGCGAGAGCATGATCGCCATCGTCAGGTCGGCTGTGGCGGCTGTCGGCGCCTCGGGGGTGTTGGTCACGCGGATGCCCAATCGCGAAGCGGATGCGATGTCGATGTTGTCGGTCCCGACGCCGTAATTCGCAACGACTTTACAGGTTGGGGAGGCGGCTTGCAGAACGGGTTCGGTGATGGAATCGCCGACGAAGCAGACGAGCGCATCGCAACCATCGACCAGTTCGCAAAGTGATTCGGGCGTGTGAATTGTGTTGGCTGGTCCGATTCGAAGTTGGCCATAAGGTCGTAGCATGGAAAGGCCGGCTTCTGGGATGGGTTGCGTGACGGCGATTGTCTTGTGAATTGTGCTTTCGTCGGGGGTTGGCGTGTTTTTGAGGCTCACGGTTGCTTCCCTTCTCCAAGTCGGCAGAATAGCCCGCGCTGCGGTTGCGCGAACATTGTACCGCGTGGTCCGCGAAGGATCGAACACGGGTCATTGAGCGAGGGGCCGGTCGCGCCGGTGTGGGGCGGTTGGATATGAACTGGAACCAGTAACTTTCTAACAGGAATGCGAAGGCGTCATGATTGAAAGCTGCTCCAAGGTGGTCACCGAGACGACGATTCCGGGCGTGTCCGTGCGACGCGGCAAGGTTCGAGACATTTACGAGTTAGCCGACTCGCTGCTGTTGGTCGCGACGGATCGCATCAGTGCGTACGACGTGGTGCTGCCGACGGCGATCCCCGGTAAGGGCGAGATGTTGACGCGTTTGTCGCGGTTCTGGTTTCGGTGGCTGGGTGATTCGGTGCCGAACCATTTTCTGGGGATGGTGGAAGACCAAGCCCCCGACGGTTTGGAGGACCATCTCGATCAGTTGCGACATCGCACGACGGTCTGCCGCAAGTGCGAGGTGGTGCCGATCGAATGCGTGGTACGCGGGTACATCACCGGGTCGGGTTGGGTTGAGTACCAGCGTGACCAGACGGTTTGCGGAATCGAACTGCCTGCCGGTTTGAAGCAATGCCAAAAGCTGGATACGCCGATCTTCACGCCAGCGACGAAAGAAGACGAAGGCCACGACATCAACATTTCGTTCGAGCGGGCGTGTGAACTCGTTGGGACCGACGTGATGACGACGCTTCGCGACATGAGCATCGACATCTACACGCGGGCGAGTGAATACGCCGCCACCCGCGGTATCATCATCGCCGACACGAAGTTTGAATTCGGCGTTCATGACGGCAAGCTGCTCTTGATCGATGAGGTGCTCACACCCGATTCGTCGCGGTTTTGGCCGAAAGACAAATACGAAGCCGGACGCGATCAGGAAAGTTTTGACAAACAGTACGTGCGCAACTACCTGACCGAACTCGTGCAAGCCGGCAAGTGGGACAAAACCCCGCCCGGTCCGCAGTTGCCCGATGAAATCGTCAAGAACACCGCGGCGAAGTACCGCGAAGCCTGCGAACTGCTGATGGATGGTCGCGGCTAGAGAGAAAAAGTGACGCAATATGGCACAGCTTGATTACCGTACTGCCGGCGAATCGCATGGACAGTCGCTCATCGTGATGATCGAGGGATTGCCCGCCGACCTGCGCCTGGATGTCGATCTGATCAACGGTGAGCTTCGCCGACGACAGGGCGGTTATGGTCGTGGCGGTCGCATGAAGATCGAAACGGACACGGTGAACATTCTTTCGGGCATCCGCAGCGGTGCGACGATCGGATCACCGATGGCCGTCCAGGTCGCCAACAAGGATTGGCGGATCGACGAAGCGCCGGTGGTCAACCATCCGCGTCCCGGACATGCCGACCTTTCGGGCAGCCTCAAATGGCTGACGACCGATTGTCGCAGCACGCTCGAACGCGCCAGTGCCCGCGAAACCACGTCGCGCGTGGCCGCAGGTGCGATTGCGAAATGCCTGCTGCTTGAGTTTGGCGTCGATGTGGTCGGGTTTGTGCGCAGCATCGGACCGGTGGAAGCCGACATTGATCCGTCGCTCGATCCGGAAGGACTGCGGGCTGCACGCGACGCCAACGAAGCGTATTGCCCCGACGAGTCAGCCGCTGAAAAAATGATCGAAGCCATCCGCCAGACCAAGATCGATAAGGATACGGTTGGCGGAATCGTCGAGGTGCAGGTTCACGGGATGCCGCCGGGCGTGGGCAGTTGTTTTCGCTGGCAGGACAAGCTCGACGCCCGCATCGCCGGCGCGATCGTCAGCATTCAGGCGTTTAAGGGCGCGGAAATCGGCGACGGTTTCAAGGTCGCACACAAGCTGGGCAGCCAGGTCCACGACGCGATCTATTACGACGCCAGTCAGCGCGATACGCCGAACCTCGGATTCGTTCGCAAGACCAATCGACTTGGTGGGTTCGAAGGCGGGATGACAAACGGTCAGCCGCTGATCGTGCGCGGGGTGATGAAACCGATCGCGACGCTGCTGATGGGAATGGACAGCGTTGATCTCAAGAGTAAGTCGGCGCAGCGCAGCGATTACGAACGCAGCGATGTTTGTGCGGTGCCAGCCGCCAGCGTCGTCGCCGAAAGCGTGGTCGCATTTGAAGTCGCCCGGGCGATGTGCGAAAAATTCGGCGCCGACACCATGAACGAAATGAAAGCCGCCTACAACCACTACCTTAGCGCCGCCCGCAATCTGTAATCCCAGGCGCGCGGGCCTTTCGCGACAAACTCGAGTTGGAGTCAATTCTTGCTGCGTCATCGCCAGATCATCCTTGGACTATCGATCCTTGTGGTTGTCGGATCGATCTCGTCGGCGATTGGATACGCGGCATACATCCGCAGCGAATCGTACCGCCAATCGGTTGAGCAGCAGGTGGGCGACTACCTCGGTCTGCGCACGACCATCAACGGCGTCACGCCGATGTCCAGCAGTAGCCGCAAGTTTTCCGGCATCGATATCTTCTTGCCTTCGCTCGTGGAACCGACCTTTCGCTGCACCGACGCGGTCTGGCGGCTCAATGCGGGCGACCATGGCAATCAGGTTGCGCTGGATCTGAACTCGGGTACGCTGGTCCTGGATTCAAACGACCTCGGTCCGGAAGAATACAAAGCCATGTTGGAGAGCGGACTGGGGCACGATTTTCAGGCGCTCGGGTTGGCGGCTGTCCAACTCAATGGTTTTGACATCGCCTGGAAGCGCAACAACATCGCGTTTGTGATTCAGGGGACTGAAGGGGACGTGCGTTTCGCGCCCGAGGGAACTGGGCATGCGGTGTTGACGGCGAAACGCTTCAACGGAAGCGAGTTGTCGGCTCCGCTGAAAGTCGATGCGCTGTTCACACCGGGGGCTGGTCTGGAATTCCATCACGTGTCGCTCGACGTTCCCCCGGTGCCGATCGGCGTGTTGGGGCTTGGGCGAATTCTGCGAAGCGAAATCAATTCGGGATGGTTCAACGGTGCGATCACGCTGCGCGACGACGCCGAAAGTCAGCAGATCACCATTCGCGGGGCGCTGGGCGAAGTGCGTTTGGAAGAGTTGGCCGCATCGGTGCTCGATCAACCCGTGCGCGGACGCGTTGACATCATGCTGGATGAAGCCGTCATCGCCCAACGCGAATTGGAGACGCTGACGTTTCGCGGCAGCTTGTCGGACGTGCGTTTGGACGATGTCGCCCAATTGGCAAACGTGCCCGGACTGACCGGTCTGGTTAATCTGCGTGTGCAGCAGGCCCGGGTGGTCGGTCGAACCGTGGAGCATGCGAGCGTCGTCGGCGATGCCGCGAGCATTCCGCTTGAAGCGGTCACGAAACTGATCGGGCGCGGCGTGGTGACCGGAGAGCTGCGCGTCAAAATCAACGGGTTGCTTGTTGAAAACAATGAGGTGAAGTGGGCGGATATTTCGGTGGATGCGATCGGTACGCCGGGCAAACCGGGGACCATAAGCCGCGAATTGGTGCTCAGCATTGCGAAGGATGTGCTCGGTGTGGACCTTGGTCGGTTGGCGTCGATTTTGCCCGAGACGATCGAGTACGTGGACCTTGGCGTCAAAGTGCTGGTCGATCGGGGGAAGCTTCGTTTTGCCGGTTCGCATGGTGACGATGGGATGTGCGTGCTGACGATTCGCGATCCGATTCTGGGGCGACCCATTTCCGTTTTTGATGCGCCCACGTACACGTATGAATTGGATGACCTGATCGATAAGCTGCGCGAGCGGTTGAAACAGTACGAGTTGGAAGATGTACAGCATTGGCTGGAATCAAAACGCCACGCTGATGAGTAACGTCGTTGTAGGGTGGGCCGTGCCCACCGCCGTTTGATCGCCAACAACATGGTGGGCACGGCCCACCCTACGGGATGACGTATTCTCAAATCTGAAATTCGCCCATGGGCGATTCGTCGTCCGGCTGGGATGCTTCGAACGATTTCTTCTGCATATTCAGCGCCGGCGGTGTGATCGTCACCGTTGCATTCTCAGGCACCGACGCGGTCACGAACACCGAACCGCCGATCACGCAACCTTTCTTCAGCACGGTCTTGCCGCCGAGGATAATCGCGTTGGCGTAGATAGTGACGTCGTCTTCAACGGTCGGATGGCGCTTGGCCACCCGGATGACGCGGCCCCTTTCGTCCTTGGGAAATGACAGCGCACCGAGCGTCACGCCCTGATAAATCTTGACGTTGTTACCGATCTCTGCCGTCTCGCCGATGACCACACCCGTTCCGTGATCGATGAAGAAGCTGCGGCCAATCTTCGCACCGGGGTGGATGTCGACGCCGGTTTCGCGATGGGCCCACTCCGCGATCATGCGCGGCAGCATCGGAACATCGGCGCGATACAACTCGTGGGCCAACCGATGCACGGCGATCGCGAGCAATCCGGGGTAGGCCAGAATCACTTCGTCGCAGTTGACGGCGGCTGGGTCGCCATCGAACGCGGCTTGCACGTCGTCGGACAGCATGTCGCGCAGGTGCACGATGCGTTCGAGAAAAAGATGCGTGATCCGTTCGGCGTTGCAGTGGCAGCCTTCGTCGTCGGCGGATCGACCTTCCACTTGAATCTGATGGTAGCACAGGCATTTTTTTACCTGCCGATGGAGCAGGCGGGCGATGCGCGGCAACAGTTCGCCGACGTGAAACGACACGTTGTACGTGGTGAGGTCTTGTCGTCCGAGGAATCCGGGAAAGAACAATTCCAGCGTCAGGCGGATCAGTTCGTTGACTTCTTTCGGCGCCGGGAGGAACTCGCAGTCGATGTGACGCGTGCGGGTGTCCTTCTCATAGCTTTCGACGACGGCGGCTACCAGGTCGGGCAGCTTGTCACCAAGGGTAAATTTGTCGGGCACGTCGTCTACTTTCGAAAAAATGTCAGGAATCAAACAATGAGCTGATTATAGAACCGGTCGAATCGCAGACAAGAAAGAAGCATCCCCGCTGGCGAGTTGCGGAGTGGGGGTTACGACCGTCGCGAGCATAGCAGGATCAAAAAGACCGGTGTGCCCACGATGGCCGTCATCACGCCGATGGGCAGGCGTGCGGTCGTGGTGGCCGTGTGGGTGAGTTGGCCATACCAATGCGGGGCGAGGGCGGTGAGGAAATCGCACCCGATCAAAAACGATCCACCGAGCAATATCGACGCGGGCAGGACAATGCGGTGGTCGAACCCGAACGCGAGCCGCACGAGGTGGGGGATGATGAGGCCGACGAAACCGATCGGACCGCACATCGAAACGATCGCGGAGACCGCCAGCGACCCCGCGATGATCGCGAGGATTTCCAGACGTTCGACGCGAACCCCCCGAGCCGCGGCCAGTTCCGAACCGACCGAGTATTGGTTGAGGTCGCGTGCAAACCAAAGCAGCAAGAGGCACGGCGGGATGGTCAACGGGAGCAACATCGACAATTCGACGTGTCCGTAGGTGTCGAGCGTGCCCATCAGCCAGCGCACGGTCTTGTGCGTTTCGGAGACGTCGGCGAGCGAGGTGATGAACATCATCATGCCGCTGCAGAAGAAACCGATGGTCACGCCGGCTAACAGGAGCGTGTTGCCGGTGATGCGGGCGGTCGAACGCGCGAGCAGCAGTACAACCAGCAGCACACCGATCGCGCCGGTCAGTGCGCCGATGGAAACGGACGAGATGCCCAGGATGGTGGTGACCCAGTGCAGCTTGTAGCAGATGAGCGCGCCGAGTGATGCGCCGCTGGCGATGCCGACGGTGTAGGGTGTGGCCAGCGGATTGCGAAAGAGCGTTTGGAACACCGCGCCGCAAAGCGCCAAGACGGAGCCAGCCAGCAGGGCTTTGAGCGTGCGCGGGAAACGCAACTGCCACGCGATGGAGTAGTGGATGCTGTTGGGTTCGCTGTCGAATAGCGACCGCCACGCGTCGATGATGCCGACATCCTGCCTGCCGATGCCCGGACCGATCAGGATCATCACCGCGAGGACGAACCCGCAGACGATCATCGCGATGGCAAAGGTTTTTTTCGACACGCCAGCCATCAGCCAAATGTCCCCAGGTCATCGATGATTGTGGACGACGCGTCTTCGATTGGATTTTGCGCGAGCAGCCACGTTTGGTTTTCGCACTCTGCCGTTTTGAATCCGACGCCATAGACGGCTTCGAGGGTTTCCGGAACGAGCACGGTTTCGGTCGGCCCCATCGCCGCGACATGACCGGCTGACAGGAGCAACGCATCGTCGGAAAATCGCCGGGCGAGATTCAAATCGTGGGTGACGACGATCGTCGCCAGTTTTTCGCGGTCGGTCAGTTCGCGCAGCAACTCGAAAATTTGCAGTTGAAACCGCAGGTCCAATTCGGCTGTCGGTTCGTCGAGGAGCAGCACCTTCGGTTGTTGCGCCAGGGCAGCGGCCAGGTGAACGCGCTGGGCTTCTCCGCCGGAAAGCGTGTCCATGCGCCGCGACGCGAACGGTGTCGTGCCCGTTTGCTCCATGGATCGCTCGACGGTGATTCGATCGGTCGCCGACTCGAAGAGCCCGAACTTGCGATGCGGATGGCGACCCAGCGAAACGATTTCCATCGCCGACGTGGCGGCTGGTGCGACGGGTTTCTGCGGTAGAAACGTGATGTGACGGGCGCGCTCGCGTGGGGGCAGCGAATCGAGCGGGGCATCGCCGGAGCGAACGTCGCCCGCACCGGGTTTGATCAGTCCGGCGATCAATCGAAGCAGCGTGCTTTTGCCCGCGCCGTTGGGTCCGACCACCGCGAGCATGCGGCTGCGCTGGATGTGGAGATCGATCGGTCCCAGAAACATACGGCTGGTGCCGTACCCGAATCGTACGCCGCGCAACTGGATGATGGCGTGGTCAGTCTTCGTCACGGTTTTCATCCATGGATTGAAATGCCTGCTGAAGACGTTTCGCCAATTGCACCACGCGCGGTGACGGGATCAAAACGTAGTCTTCGGTCAGGACCACGACGCGACCCTCGTTGGCGGCATTGATACTGCCGACGTCGCGCCATTGCGTGAGCAATTGCTTTTGCAATGCGTCGGCGTCTTCTTCACCGGGCATCGCTTCGATGATGATGTCGGGTTGTTTGCTGACGATGTCCTCCAAGCCGATCTGCGGGTAGGGCGTTTCAAGTTCGGCGAAGATGTTGTCCCCGCCCGCCAGTTCGATGACCTGCCCGAGGTACGATTGCCTTGACACGGTGGTGATGCCGCCGAGCTTGTCCGGGCTCCGCAGCGTCAGCAGCACTTTCGGGCGCTGGCGTTCGCCGACCGATGATTTGATCTTATCGAGTTGTTCGCGGGTGCGTTTGATCAGTTCTGTCGCTTCGTCCGATCGGTTCAGGATGTCGCCTAGTTCGCGAATCGTGGTGAACAGCGTGTCGAGCGTGTCGGTCTTGTCTTCGTAGAAGCGGATGTGGTGATCCTGGCAGAGTTTCTCGACCTGGGGGTTGCGGCCCCTCATGACGAGCAGGTCGGGCGCGAGGGCGAGGATCGACTCCATGTCCGGGTCGAAGAGGCCGCCGATTTTTGGAAGCTTGAGGATTTCGGGTGGATGGGTCGCATAGGAGCTGACCGCGACCAGCCGATCTGCGGCTCCGAGTGCGCAGATGATCTCGGTGTTGCTGGGGGAGGTCGCGATGATCCGCCTGGGCGTCTTGCTGGATTCGTTCGGTTCGCCAGCCGCCACGCACAGGACGAGCATACCGACCAGTGTCAGGGCGATGTGGGCCGACTTCGGGCGAGTTGAAATCCGCATAATCCGCGCAATCATTTCATCGAGACCAAAAAAGGGGACGGTTTCGGGCATTGTCGGGCGCGTCGGCGAACGGTCAAGCCGAGTGGCGAAATGCAACGCAACCCGTGGGCGGGCTGGCCGGTAGAACTCGTAACTGTAGCCGTGCGAACGAATTGGAGTAGACAACGCGGAGCAATCGGTCAGAATGCGTGTCTACCAGTTGCGGCGGGGTCAGCTTCGACTGGGATTGGGGCGAATCGGTCGTTGAGCCGAATCGGTTTCCCAAGTGTTGGGGTTTCTGCGTAATGGGCGTTCGAGGTTCAAGTCTTTGAAGGTGGCCAGCAAATTGAAATTGTCTTGGCGCATCTCCGGTGAGGGGGAGGTAACCGTTTGGGGGTTGCTGGCAGCTGTCTGCGCGATGCTGTGTGCGCAATCGGCATTGGGGCAATCGTACAGCGGCGTTGAGGCGATGTTGGTGCCGCATACCGATGTCGTGGTGCCGGGTGACCCGATCGTTCTCGATTTCATCCTGAAGAACACGACCGATGCCCCGATCGTTCTTGAGCCGCCGGGGATGCAGACGGATGGTTTTCCACCGGAATCCACACTTTCTCTGCCGCACATTTTCAGCGGACCGGGGTTCTCCGGGTTGAGGATCGAAGGCGATTACGGTCGTACCTGGACAGATGTGTTTGGGTATCAGCCACCCGCACACGCCGCGAAGTTGAGTATCCCAGCAAAAGGGATCGTGGGGCTTTCGCTTGCAATTAATGATTTCTATCCACCGGTTCGCCGTGCCGGGCGCTACAAGCTCGCCTGGTCGCCTTACGATGGTTTGATCAAGTCCAATCAGGTGACCATCGATGTCGAACCGCGCAAACAGGCTGTGGTCTTCACCGATCGTGGGACAATGAAGATCCAGTTCGACTACGACAAGGCGCCGAAGCACGTCGAGAACTTCATCGAACTCGCCCGTGACGGTTTCTACAATCAGCGCACGATTCATCGAATCGAACCGGGGTATCTCTTCCAGACTGGCTGCCCCCGAGGCGATGGGACCGGCATGCGTGCGGACGGCAAGACGCTGAATGCCGAGTTCAAC